>NZ_JBHSSS010000009.1:9879-198241 GCF_042659625.1 Nocardioides sp. GCM10027114 | reverse complement strand
GGGGATCGATGGGTTCACTGGCTGCCACCGCCGCAGCCTCGCGGCCGAAGTGTCACCACCAAGGCGTACGGAAGTGTCACCGATGTCCTGATGCAGAACTGTCACCGAAGTCCTGCGACATGACAGCCGTTCACCAGCTTCCCGCTCCCGACCTGCTCGGTGCGGTCGACGCGGCGCTGGAGGCGGTGGGTGCGGGGCAGGTGATGCCGGCAGCGGGGCTCGACGACGACGGTCTCGCCGACGCGACCCGGCAGCTCGCCCAGCTCGAAGCGCGGGTCTCCTCGTGGCGTCACGAGCTCCTCGCCGAGGCCCAGCGACGTGACGTCGCCGCCCGCACGGGCGACACCGGCACCGACGCGTGGGCCGGCAAGCTCACCGGCAGCACGCGCGAGCTCATGGCGGGCGGGCTGCGCACGGCCGGGCTGCTCCGCGAGAAGTACCACGAGACGCGGGAGGCCTTCGCGGCCGGCCGGATCAGCCTGCGGCACGTGAAGATCATCGTCCACGCGGCCGAGCAGTCGCCGCCCGAGGCGACGCCGCGGCAGGTGGCCGACGCCGAGGCCTGGCTGGTGGCCCGTGCGACCGGCGACGCCAACCGGAGCGGCCGCCCCATGAACCCCACCCGCCTCCGTCAGGCCGCCCGGCGGATGTTCGAGTGCGTCGACGCCGAGCTGGCCCAGGCGCACGCGCAGATCCTGCTCGGGCGACGCGAGCGCCACGCGCAGCGGGAGACCTACATGGGGCTCCACGACAACGGCGACGGCACCTTCTCGGGGAAGTTCACGATCCCCGAGCTCCACGGCCGGATGCTCCGGGACGCGATCGACCGGCTCACCGCCCCGCGGCGGCTCTTTCGCGGCCCGGACGGGCGGACCGAGGTCGACGAGTCGGCCATCGACCCGCCGAACATCTTCGAGGTCCGCGGGCAGGCCCTGCTCGAGCTCATCGAGCACCTCCCGACCGACGGCCACGCCGCCAACGGCGTCGCGCTCGTCGTCAAGGTCAGCCTGGACGAGCTGCGGGAGGGCCTCGGGGTGGCCGGCCTCGACACCGGCGCCGAGATCACCGCCGGCGAGGCCCGGCGGCTGGCCTGCAATGCCGGCATCATCCCGGCCGTCCTCGACGGGGCGTCCCAGCCCCTCGACCTCGGCCGCACCAAGCGGCTCTTCAGCTCCGCACAGCGCAAGGCGCTCGCGCTGCTCCACGACACCTGCGCCATCGACGGCTGCGAACGCCCGTTCGCGTGGACGGAGATCCATCATCCCGACGCGTGGTCCGGTGGCGGATCGACGGACCTCGACAACGCGCTGCCGCTCTGCGGCCACCACCACCGCCGGGCCCACGACGACAGGTTCCGGCTGACCCGGACCGGGGTCGGCTGGCGGTTGCGACCACGCAGATAGGCGACCGCAACCGTCGTTCCAATCAGGCCGATGCCTGGCGGCTCTCCTGCCACTGCGTGACGTCCCACCGTTCGAGGTCGACGTGCGCGCTGAGCACGACCTCGACCTGGTAGACGTCCTCCGGCTCGCGGCGCACCACCTCGCCCGAGGCGTCGGCGACCGTGAGAGCCGGTCGGGTCACCTCGATGAGTGCGCGGTACTGGTGCCAGCCCGCGTTGGCGCGGTAGACCACGCTGCGCCGCAGCACCTCCACGCGCACCGGGTCCGTCTCCGCGTGCAGCCCGTCCTCGGCCAGGTCCCACACGTCGTCGTTCCAGCTGCAGTCGCAGCCCACGCTGCGCAGCGTGCGCTGGAAGCCGGTGCGCAGCCCGAACGTGCAGGCATCGGCCGCGAACTGGATGACCTCGTCCATCTCCCGCTCGGTCGGCTTGCCGTCCGGGACCTCGGGCCACGCGGGCGACTCGTACTGGAGCGGGTCGAACGCGGCCGACCGGTCGGTCGGGGAGGCCGGCTCGTCGCCGCTCGCGGTATCAGCGTTGCTGCAGCCGCCGAGCAGGGCGGCAGCGAGCAGGGCGGACGCCGCACTGCGGCGCGCCTTGGGGAGGTTCATGGGGGCTCACGATCGTGTGGGGGCGAGCGCATAGTACGCGGGACGAGGGGTCTCGACGGGCTCGACCGGCGTTGGTTGCGGTCCTGCGGCGGGTGCGCTGCTAGCACCGCGCCTGATCGAGAATCTTCAAACGGGGTTGGGGATTCTCGTCCGGTGTGTGCTTGTTCACCCCCCTCCTGTTTGCATTTGCTAACTGCAGTTAGCACGATGGGGGCATGGCCAAGGGCAAGGTAGGGAAGACCGTCGGGTCTCTCGGGGAGTTCCTGAAGGAGCAGCGGGTCGCCAAGCGGCTCTCGCTCCGACAGCTCGCCGAGCAGGCCGGCGTGTCCAACCCCTACCTCAGCCAGATCGAGCGCGGTCTGCGCAAGCCCTCGGCCGACGTGCTGCAGCAGATCGCCAAGGCGCTGCGCATCTCCGCGGAGCAGCTCTACATCCGTGCCGGGATCGTCAGCCCGGAGGACGGCGTCGGGGGATCGGTCGAGCTGGCCATCCTCGGCGACACCGGTCTCACCGAGCGTCAGAAGCAGTCACTGCTGGACGTCTACTCCTCCTTCCTCGCCCTGAACGCAGCGGCTTCCGGGCGGGACGAGGAGCGGACCGCGTCACCCGAGGCAACCAACGAGGCCCCGCAGGACGGGCCGACCAACGAGAAGGAGTGAACATGGCCAAGGCCAAGTTCGACATCAAGACCGAGGCGACCCGCCCCCTCTACGCCGGTGTCGGCGTGACCGACCTGGTCGTCGAGGCCGCCCGCGAGTACGTCGCGGACGTCCAGAAGAAGCTCGCCGGCGTCCAGCAGGACGTCCAGAAGCGCGTCGACGACTTCGAGTTCGAGCCGAAGGCGCTGCGCGACCAGGCCGTGACCGTCGTCAACGCCCGCGTCGAGGCGCTGGCCGCCGACGCCAAGGCCCGCCGCGCCGCCATCGAGGCGCGCGTCGCCGAGCTCCAGGCCGAGGTCCAGACCTACCCGGCCAAGGTCCAGGCGCTCGTCAACGAGAACGTCGCCACCGCCGGCGAGACCTACGGTGAGCTCGTCAAGCGCGGCGAGACCCTCGTCGCGCGGGTCCGCAAGCAGGAGTCGACCAAGAAGACCGCCTCCTCGGCCAAGACCACCTCCGCCAAGGCGAAGACCACCACCACGCAGGCCAAGAAGGCCACGAAGTCGACCGCCAAGAAGGCGTCCTCGACCACCAAGTCGGCGGCCAAGAAGACGGCCTCGACCGCCAAGAAGACCTCGGCTCCCGCCGAGAGCAGCGCCAAGGCGACCGCCACCGCTGCCAAGGAGACCGCGGCCAACGCGGCCGACGCGGCCACCGACGCCGCCGCGAAGGTCGGCGACTGATCTTCGTCGCACACGGCTGAAGGCCCCCGGGAGGTTCGCCTCCCGGGGGCCTTGTCGTTTGTGCCCTGCGTCGGTGCGGGGGTTTCGAGGCTCGGCGCTGAGGCGCCTCGCACCTCAACCACCGGTGCCGGGTGCGGCGGTTTCGAGGCTCGCTCCGCTCGCACCTCAACCACCGGTGCCGGGTTCTCGACGGGCTCGACCGGCGTGTGGTCGCTGCCCTGCGACGGTGCGGGGGTTCCGAGGCTCGCTGCGCTCGCACCTCAACCACCGACGGGTCGGTAGGCTGGAGGGCGTGCCGAACGTGTTCGAGATCCAGGGGACCGTGATCCTGCTCGTCTTCCTCGCCCTGCTGGCGGTGAAGGTCTTCGCGTTCGTGAGCGCGATGCTCTACTCGGGCGAGTCCTACGAGGCGGCCGGCAAGCTCACCAAGCCGGCCTGGGGGGCGATCCTCGGCCTGGGGCTCGCCGCCCACGTGGTCCTGGGGGGCTCGCCGATCAACCTGATCAACCTGGCGTTCACGATCGCCGCGTTCGTGTACCTCGCCGACGTCCGTCCTGCCCTCGCTTCCCTGACGAGGCGCTGACCTCCTCGAGGCTCGCGTAGCCGTAGCCGTAGCCGTAGCCGTAGCCGTACGGGCTGCTGGACTTGCGCGCGGGCGTCATGTTGACCACGACGCCGATGGTCTTGGCGTCGACGGCGTCGAGGCGCTCGATCGCGTGGCCGAGCTGGTCGCGGGTGGTCCTGCCGTGGCGCACCACGACCAGGGCGCCGTCGGAGCGGGCGGCCAGCAGCGCCGCGTCCGTCACCGGCAGCAGCGGCGGCGCGTCGATGATGACCACGTCGAACTGGTCGCGCAGCTCCGCCAGCAGCTTCTCCATCGCCGTCGACTGCAGCAGCTCCGACGGGTTGGGCGGGATCGGGCCCGAGGCGAGCACGTTGAGGCCGGTGGCGTCGTACTCCTGGAGGGCGTCGGCGAGCGGCACCCGGCCGATGAGCACGTTGGTGGTGCCGACGCTGTCGTCGAGCTCGAGGCGCTTGGCGATCTGGGGCCTGCGCAGGTCCGCCTCGATCAGCACCACGCTGTGACCCGCCTGGGCCATCGTGACCGCGAGGTTGACCGAGGTCGTCGACTTGCCCTCCGCGGGCAGCGAGCTCGTCACGACGAAGACCTTCTGGTCCTGGTCGACCTCGACGTACTGCATGTTGGTGCGCAGCACCCGGAACGCCTCGGCCCACGGCGTCGCCCCCTTCAGGGCGGTCGCGGGCGGCTGGGCCACCAGCTGGGAGTCGGCCTTGATGTTGCCGAGGACGGGCGCGTCGGAGACCTCGCCGATGTCCTCCGACGTCGTGATCGAGGTGTCGAGCAGCTCGCGTGCCACCGCGAGGCCGATGCCGAGCAGCAGGCCCAGCACCGTCGCCAGCCCGAGGTTGCGCACCGGTTGCGGCGCGACCGGAGTCGGGTTGATCCGGGCGGACTCCGGGATCGAGGCCTTGATGAGGGCGTTGTTCTTGCCGTCCGGCGTCTCCAGCTCGGCGATCATCAGCCGCAGCCCCTCGGCGTAGGCCTGCGCGATGTCGCGGGCCACCACCGGGTCGGGGTGCGTGGCGGTGAGCTCGAGGATGACGGTCTCCGGGACCACCTGGGCCTTGATCTGGTCCATCAGCACGTCCGGGTCGAGCTCGCCGCCCAGGTCGGCGCTCACCTCCGCCGCGAGCTGGCGGTTCTCGCTGACCAGCTCGGCGTACGACGCGACGCGCTGGCTGGCGAACAGGCTGCCCTGGTAGGCCGAGGAGGTGTCGCTCTCGCTCGTCGAGACGAACAGCCGCACCGACGAGGCGTACTGCGGCGTCGCCTGCCAGGTCAGGAAGGCGGCGCTGGCGACAGCGAGAAACATGACCAGGAGGACTGCGGTCCACCGTCGGCGGATCGCAATCCAGTAGTCCTTCAGCTCCACGAGGGCATCCGATCCAGTTGCAGCCGAGCGCGTCGGCGGGGCAGGCGGGGATCACTCTAACCCCGGCCCGTCACATCGTTCCCGGTCGCCGCGCGGCCCCGGGCAGGCACCCAGCACAGCCTCCCGCGAGATCCAAACTAGGACGTGCGCCACACTTCGTGAGAACGTCTGCGTGGGGACGTAGGTCCCGGCAAACTGTGCGCTCGGGGAATGGCTTGCAACAAATCAGAATCCGGGGAACGGGGGAACGCTCAGTGCGTGACGTGGTGGCGGCGCTTCGGCGCCGACGGGTGGCAGTCGTGGTGGCCTACGACTCGGCGGCATGGTTCGGCGCCTTCGCGCTCTTCGCGTGGCTCCGGATGGACCTCGTGGTGGGTGAGGTGCCGTGGTCGGCAGTCCTCGCCGTCGCTGCGGTGACCGTCGGGCTGTTCCTGGTGGTCGGCGCGGCGTACCGGCTCCACCAGGGGCGGTCGATCACGGCCAGCCTCGAGGAGATGCTGATGCTCGGCGCGGTGGCCGTGAGCGCCGGTGGCGCGGTGACGGTGCTCAACCTCGCCTACCAGTGGATCCCCCGCAGCATTCCACCCAGTGCCACCGTCGGCGCCCTGGTGACGGCCGCCGCCGGTCGGGCCGTGTGGCGTCTCCTCAAGGAGCGTGGCTCGGAGCAGCAGGCCCACAACGAGGACGCCACCCGCGTCCTGCTGCTCGGCGCCGGCGAGGCCGGCCGCGAGCTGGTCGGCTCCATGCTGCGGGACCCGCAGCGGGCCTGGCGCCCCGTGGGCTTCCTCGACGACGACCCGGCCAAGCGCTACCGCCGGATCCGCGGCATCCCGGTCCTCGGCACCACCCGCCAGCTGGCCACGGCGGTCGAGGCGACCGGCGTCGACACCGTCGTGATCGCCATCCCGAGTGCCGACGCCGACGTCGTCGCGCGCCTCCGCAAGGCCGCCGACGAGGCCGGCGTCGCGGTCAAGGTGCTGCCCTCGACGGCCCAGCTGCTCGACCACCACGTCGGCATCCGCGACCTGCGCGACATCAACCTCACCGACGTGCTGGGCCGCAACCAGCTCGACACCGACATCGAGTCCATCGCCGGCTACCTCACCGGCAAGCGGGTGCTGGTCACCGGCGCCGGCGGCTCCATCGGCTCCGAGCTGTGCCGCCAGATCCACCGGTTCGCCCCGGCCGAGCTGATGATGCTCGACCGCGACGAGTCGGCGCTGCACGCCGTCCAGCTGTCGCTGCACGGCCGGGCCCTGCTCGACGGCGGCGACGTGATCCTCTGCGACATCCGCGACGAGCTCGCCGTCCACCGGATCTTCCACGACCGGCGGCCCGAGGTGGTCTTCCACGCGGCCGCCCTCAAGCACCTGCCGATGCTGGAGCAGTACCCCCACGAGGCGGTCAAGACCAACGTCCACGGCACCCGCATCGTGCTCGACGCCGCCGAGGCGGTCGGCGTCACCCACTTCGTCAACATCTCCACCGACAAGGCCGCCAACCCGTGCAGCGTGCTCGGCTACTCCAAGCGCGTCGCCGAGCGGCTGACCGCGGCCCGGGCCGCCACCTCCGACGGCACCTACCTCTCGGTGCGGTTCGGCAACGTGCTCGGCTCCCGCGGCTCGGTGCTCACGGCGTTCGCCAAGCAGATCGCCGCCGGCGGCCCGCTCACGGTCACGCACCCCGACGTCACCCGCTACTTCATGACGATCGAGGAGGCCTGCCAGCTCGTCATCCAGGCGGCCGCCATCGGCTCCGACGGGGAGGCCCTCGTGCTCGACATGGGCGAGCCGGTCCGGATCGCCGACGTCGCCCACCAGCTCATGGAGCAGGCCGGCACGACCGTCCGGATCGAGTACACCGGGCTCCGCGACGGCGAAAAGCTCCACGAGGAGCTCTTCGCCGACCACGAGCCGCAGGACGTCCGGCCGCGCCACCCGCTGGTGTCCCACGTGCCGGTGGCCGCGGTGACCATGGCCGAGATCGAGGCGCTCCCGCTCGGGGGCGACCCGACGGAGGCCAAGCGCGCGATGGCCGAGCTCTGCCTCGCCGACGCGGACGACTTCGCGGACTCCTGGAGCAACTAGCGAGCGGGCGCTACTGCCCCTTCGCGGCATACGCCGCCTCGGTCGCCGCCTTGGCCGGCCGCCACCACTCCTCGTGGTCGCGGTACCAGCCGATGGTGGCGGCCAGGCCGGCGCGGAAGTCGGCGTACCGCGGCTCCCAGCCCAGCTCGGTGCGCAGCCTGGTCGGGTCGATCGCGTAGCGCAGGTCGTGGCCGGCACGGTCGGTGACGAGGTCGTAGTCGTCGGCCGGCCGGCCGAGCTCCTCGAGGATCATCCGCACCACGGTCAGGTTGTCGAGCTCGCCGTCGGCGCCGATCAGGTAGGTCTCGCCCGGCTTCCCGTCGGTGAGGATCCGCCACACGGCGGCCGAGTGGTCGTCCACATGGATCCAGTCGCGGACGTTCTGGCCGGTGCCGTAGACCCTGGGCCGGATCCCGTCGAGGACGTTGGTGATCTGGCGGGGGATGAACTTCTCGACGTGCTGCCACGGCCCGTAGTTGTTGGAGCAGTTCGAGATCGTCGCCTCGACCCCGAACGAGCGGACCCAGGCGCGCACCAGGTGGTCGGAGCCTGCCTTGCTCGCCGAGTAGGGGCTGCTCGGCCGGTAGGGGCTCTCCTCGGTGAACCGGGCCGGGTCGTCGAGCGCCAGGTCGCCGTAGACCTCGTCGGTGGAGACGTGGTGGAGCCGGACGCCGTGGCGGCGGACCGCCTCCAGCAGCGTGAACGTGCCGACCAGGTTGGTGGTGACGAACGGCGTCGGGTCGTCCAGGGAGTTGTCGTTGTGCGACTCCGCGGCGAAGTGCACGACGGCGTCGTGCTCCGCGACCAGCGGGTCGACCGCCTGGGCGTCGGCGACGTCGCCGACGACGGCGGTGACCCGGTCGGCGGGCAGCGCCTCGAGCGCGGCCGGGCTGGCGGCGTACGTCATCTTGTCGAGGACCGTGACCGTCACGTCGGTGTGCTCGACGAGGTGGTGGACGAAGTTGGCGCCGATGAAGCCCGCGCCGCCGGTGACCAGGATGCGCCTCACGAGGGGAGTCTAGGAGCCCTGCTCCGCCACGGCCGGGTGCCCTAGTGTCTGGCCCATGCGGGGAATCATCCTGGCCGGCGGCACCGGCACCCGGCTCCACCCGATCACGCTCGGGGTCAGCAAGCAGCTGATGCCGGTCTACGACAAGCCGATGGTCTACTACCCGCTCACCACCCTGATGCTGGCCGGGATCCGCGACATCCTCGTCATCACCACCCCCCACGAGGCCCAGCAGTTCCAGTGGCTGCTCCGTGACGGCTCGCAGTGGGGCGTCTCCATCAGCTACGCCGAGCAGCCCTCGCCCGACGGGCTCGCCCAGGCGTTCCTGATCGGCGAGGAGCACATCGGCGACGACTCGGTGGCGCTCGTCCTCGGCGACAACCTGTTCTACGGAGCCGGGGTCGGCCTGTCGCTGGCGCGGTTCACCGACGTCGACGGGGCGCTGGTCTTCGGCTACCGGGTCGGCAACCCGAAGGCGTACGGCGTCGTCGAGTTCGACGAGACGGGGAAGGCGATCTCGCTCGAGGAGAAGCCCGAGCAGCCGCGGTCGCACTACGCCGTGCCGGGGCTCTACTTCTACGACAACACCGTGGTGTCCCGGGCGGCGTCGCTGAAGCCGTCGGAGCGCGGCGAGCTCGAGATCACCGACCTCAACCGGCTCTACCTCGACGAGGGCAGGCTGCTCGTCGAGAAGCTGCCGCGGGGCGCCGCCTGGCTCGACACCGGCACCTTCGACGCCCTCAACGACGCCTCCGACTTCGTCCGGGCCGTCGAGGCGCGGCAGGGCACCAAGATCGGCTGCCCCGAGGAGGTCGCGTGGCGGCGCGGCTTCATCGACGACGCGCGGCTGCTCGAGCTGGCCGACGGGCTGATGAAGAGCGGGTACGGCGAGTACCTGCGGGGCCTGCTCGAGACGCCCTAGGACGGATCGGTCGGCGGCTGCTCCTCCGTGCGCTGCACCATGCGCGGGTGCTGCGACAGCCGGCTCGGCGGTGCCGGCGGACGCGGCTTCTGCGCCAGCGGGGGCGCAGTCAGCGAGTGGTGGGCCGCGAGGATGCCGAGCTTGACGCCCCAGCCGACCAGGGCGATGAACATGATGAGGCAGCCGGCTCCGACCACGAAGAGCCCGAACGTCGCGCCGCCCGCATCGCCGGTGACCGTCGGCTCGAACAGGAGCGGGTCGACGTCGTAGTCGACGCGCGGCCGGTTGACGCCGTAGATGGCCCCGCCGACGACAGCGACGCCCAGGCCGACCCAGAAGGCGGCGGACAGGGTCTTGTCGGCGCCCTCGGCGGCGCGCCGGCCGGCCTCGGTGGTGTCGGGCTCGATCATGTGGTTCCCCCTTCGCTCCCGTGTCGCTGGCTGGGCACGCTACCGGCTCCGGGGGTCTCGACGGGCTCGACCGGCGTGTGGTTGCGGTCGGTGACTCAGGCGAGGTCGTGGGCGACCATGCGGCGGACGATCTCCTCGAAGCCGACCGTGGGAGCCCAGCCGAGGAAGGTGCGGGCGCGGGTGGCGTCGCCGACCAGCTCGGTCGGGTCGGCCGGGCGGACCAGGGACGGGTCGGTGCGGACCAGCGGCTCCCAGTCGGTGACGCCGGCGGCGGCGAAGGCCGCGTCGACGAAGTCGCGCACCGAGTGGGCGATCCCGGTCGCGACCACGTAGTCGGCGGGGGAGTCGGCGCGGGCGGCCCGCACCATCGCGTCGACGTAGTCGGGCGCCCAGCCCCAGTCGCGGCGGGCGTCGAGGTTGCCCAGCACGAGGTGGTCGGCTCGCCCCTGCGCGATGGCGGCGACGCCGCGGGTGACCTTGCGGGTCACGAACCGCTCCGGCCGCCGCGGCGACTCGTGGTTGTAGAGGATCGCGCAGACCGCGTGCAGGCCGCGGCGCCGGTAGACGTCGACCATGAGGTGGGCGTAGGCCTTCGCGGCGCCGTACGGGTTGACCGGCCGGATGGGGTTGTCCTCGGCCTGCGGCGAGGTCGCCGGCTCCCCGAAGATCTCCGCGCTGGAGGCCTGCACGAACCGGACGTCGGTGCCGTGCTTCTCCTGCACCTGCAGCGCCGACTCCAGCAGCGCCGCTGCCGCGGCGCCGTTGACGCTGGCGACCAGGTCGGGCTCGGCCCACGACTGCGCCACCGAGGAGACCGCGGCGAGGTTGTAGACCTCGCCCGGCGCGAGGTCGAGCAGCAGCGCCCGCACCTCGTCGTGGCGGGTCAGGTCGCCGGTGTGGAGCACCACCCCGTCGGGGACGTCCGGCGCGGGCTCACGGTCGTGTGCCAGCGCGTGGACCTCGACGCCGTCGGCGAGCAGCCGCTCGGCGAGGTAGCCGCCGTCCTGGCCGCCGATGCCGGTGACGAACGCCCGGGTCACCAGCCGGCCCTCTGCGCCTCGACGTCGGCGTCCACCATCATCCGCACCAGGTCCTCGAACCCGACCTTCGGCTGCCAGCCGAGCACGGTGCGCGCCCTGGTCGCGTCGCCGACCAGCCGGTCGACCTCGGCTGGCCGCATGAACCGCTTGTCCTGCTTGACGTACGGCGTCCAGTCGTCGATGCCCACGTGGCGGAACGCGACGTCGACCAGCTCCCGGATCGAGTGGGTCTCGCCGGTGGCGATGACGTACTCGTCACCGACCGGCTGCTGCAGCATCAGCCACATCGCCTCGACGTAGTCGCCGGCGAAGCCCCAGTCGCGCTCGGCGTCGAGGTTGCCGAGCACCAGCTCGTCCTGCAGCCCGAGGTGGATCCGCGCCACCGCCTTGCTGACCTTGCGGGTCACGAACTCCTCGCCCCGCCGCGGCGACTCGTGGTTGAAGAGGATCCCCGAGCTGGCGTGCATGCCGTAGGACTCGCGGTAGTTGATCGTCATGTGGTGGCCGAACGCCTTCGCCACGCCGTAAGGCGAGCGCGGCCACAGCAGGGTGCGCTCGGTCTGCGGCGTCTGCTGCACCTTGCCGAACATCTCCGAGCTCGACGCCTGGTAGAAGCGGACCCTGCCCGGGTCGTCGCCCCCCTCGTAGGCGCAGTGGAGCCGGATCGCCTCGAGCAGGTTGAGCACGCCCTTGGCGGTCACGTCGGTGGTGAGGTGGGCGTTCTCCCACGAGTAGGCCACGAACGAGACCGCGCCGAGGTTGTAGACCTCGTCGGGCGCGGAGTCGCGCAGCGCCCGGACCAGGCTGGACATGTCGGTGAGGTCGCCGTTGTGCAGCGTGACGTCGGGCAGCAGGTTGCGGACCAGCTCCCGCTTGGGGTTGTTCTGGCCGCGGATCACGCCGTGGACGTCGTACCCCTTGGCCAGCAGCAGCTCGGCCAGGTACAGCCCGTCCTGGCCGGTGATGCCGGTGATGAGGGCGGAGGGCATGCGCGGATTCTGCCAGCCGCCCTCATCGGGGCCGCCTCAGCAGTCCGGAAGGCGCTTGACCCGGATGCCCTCGCGCCTGGTCTTGCCGTTGCGGAGCTCGATCTCGGCGTGCGCGCGGTACCGCTTGACCTGCCGGCCGGTGAGCTCGGTGCCGCCGTCCGGCGTGGTGGTCTCACCGGGACGGACCCAGTCCGTGGTGCCGACCAGGATCAGCTTGCGGGGCCCCCGCACCGACACGAGGGTGCGAGTGGTCCGCTCGGCGTTGCGGGCCTGGTGGCGGAAGATCACCTGGGACCAGCCCCCTGCCTCCGGGTCGAGGCACAGCTGCGTCTTCGCCTTCTTGAATGCGGTGACGGTCCGCCAGTGGGCGTCAGTGGCCTCCTGGGCGGTGGCCGCGGACGGCGTCACGGCGAGCAGGCCGGCGACGAGCGTGCCGGCCGTGGCGAGTGCGAAGTGGCGCGTGGAACGAGTGGTCACGTGGTCCCCCGAGATGTCGTGGCGCCGACCGTCGGCGCCGAGGGGAGCCTAGACCTGGTCTCGACGAGCTCGACCGCCGTGGCCCTGCGCTCAGAGGGTCCGGGCGACGCGCGCGCGTCCCGCTCTCCTAGGTCAGCCGTCGCCCCGACGGCTGTGCCTCAAGACGCGCGCGCGTCGATCTCCGGAAGGTCAGCGAGATCAGGGTGGACGCGCGCCATGTCGTCCATCCCCATCCACTCCGCGACCGTGATCGGGAGTGCTTGCCACTGCGTCTCGCTCACGGAAAGAGCATCGAACGGGGCTCGATCGCGGGTGGGCAGGTTGCGGGTGGCTTACCCCAATTTGGGGACCGACGGTTTCTCAACCGCATGGTTGACGAACGGTCGGGCGTGGGCGTAGCGTCTTCAACCATCAGGTTGACGAAGGAGGAGTCGTGACGGACCAGCTGTCCCGGGTGTTCGCGGCCCTGGCCGACCCCACGCGACGCGACATGGTCGCCCGGCTCGCCGACGGCGACGCGTCCGTCGGCGAGCTCGCGGCGCCGTACGACGTGTCGGTGCAGGCGGTCTCCAAGCACCTCAAGGTGCTCGAGGAGGCGGGGCTGGTGAGTCGCAGCCGCGACGCGCAGCGCCGGCCGGTGCACCTCGAGGCGGAGGTGTTCGACCTGATGACGAAGTGGATCGAGCGGTACCGGCAGCGGGCCGAGGAGCGCTACCAGCGCCTCGACACGGTGCTGGCGGAGATGGAGGTCCCGACGGGCTCGACCGCCGGGGCCCGGACCGAGGGCAAGAGCAAGGGAGCAGCATCATGAGCGCCACCACCCACCACGAGACCACGATCAGCGCGCCCGAGGGGCTGCCGCTGATCGAGATCACCCGCGAGTTCGACGCGCCGGTCGACCGGCTCTTCCGCGCGCACACCGACCCCGAGCTGTTCGTGCGGTGGATCGGTCCGCGCAGCATCGACACCCGGATCGTCGAGTGGGACTGCCGGACCGGCGGCTCCTGGCGGTACGTGTCGCGCCACGAGGGGGAGGAGCTGCCGGAGTTCTACGGCTCCTTCCACGAGGTCCGCGAGAACGAGCGGATCGTGCAGACCTTCTGCTGGACCGGCGCACCCGACGGGGTGGCGCTGGAGATCATGACGCTGGAGGCGCTGCCCGGCGGCCGCAGCCGGCTGCGGGCCGTCTCCGTCGGCGAGTCCGTCGAGGACCGTGACGCGATGATCGCCTCGGGCATGGAGCACGGTGTGGTGGAGGGCTACCAGAAGCTCGACGAGCTGCTGGCCGCCGATGCCGTCTGAGCCGACCGGGCTGCCGCCCGCCGAGGAGCACCGCATCGTCGCGGGCGGCTTCACCGCGCTGGTCCGCGGCGCCGAGACCGGCGCCTGGGACGCCCCGGCCCCGGTCGAGGGCTGGACGGCGCGGGACGTCGTACGCCACCTGGTCGAGTGGTTCCCGGCGTTCCTGCAGCACGGCGCCGGGGTGACGCTGCCGGCCGGGCCGTCGGTCGACGCGGACCCGGTCGGCGCCTGGGTCGTGCACAGCGACGGGGTGCAGGCGCTGCTCGACGACCCTGCGACGGCCGGGCGGGTGCTCTCCGACCCGCACGTCGGCGACGTGCCGCTGCCCGATGCGGTGTCACGCTTCTACACGGGCGACGTCTTCCTGCACACCTGGGACCTCGCCCGCGCCACCGGCCAGGAGGCTGCCCTGGACCCCGACCGGTGCGCCGAGATGCTCGCCGGGATGGAGCCGCTCGATGAGCTGCTCCGGTCGTCGGGACAGTACGGGCCGGCGGTGCCGGTCCCCGAGGACGCCGACCCGCAGACCCGGCTGATCGGGTTCATCGGGCGCGACCCCGGGTGGGTCGCCCCCGGTCGTCAGCCCGGGTAGTCGTCGCCGGCAGCCTGCCGGGCCGACCAGGCGCTGCGCACCATGTCGCGCAGGTCGTGGCGCATCTGCCAGCCCAGGTCGCGGGCCGCGAGCTCGCCGGAGGCGACGATCCGGGCCGGGTCGCCGGGGCGCCGTGGCTTGATCTCGGGGGTGAAGTCGATGCCCGTCACCTCGGCGATGGTGTCCATGATCTCCCGCACCGAGCTGCCGTCGCCGCTGCCGAGGTTGTAGACCGGCTCGAGCCGCTCGCCGGTCTGCAGCCTGCGCGCCGCGGCGACGTGGGAGTCGGCCAGGTCGGCGACGTGGATGTAGTCGCGCACGCAGGTGCCGTCCGGCGTCGGGTAGTCGTCGCCGTTGATGTGCGGCGTCCGTCCCTTGTGCAGCGCGTTGAACACCAGCGGGAAGAGGTTGTGCGGGCTGGTGTCGTACAGGTCGTCCGACCCCGACCCGACCACGTTGAAGTAGCGCAGGCTGGTGTGCGCGAACCCGTGCGCCCGCTCCGCGTCGGCCAGCAGCCACTCACCGATCAGCTTCGACTCGCCGTACGGCGACTCCGGCCGGGTCGCGGTCTCCTCGGTGACCAGGTCGACGTCGGGCGTGCCGTAGGTGGCGGCGCTCGAGGAGAAGACGATCTTGTCCGCGCCGGTCGCCAGCATCGCCTCGAGCAGCGTGACCGTGGCGGTGACGTTCTGGGTGTAGGTGTGCAGCGGCCGCTCGACCGAGACGCCGGCGTACTTGAAGCCCGCGATGTGGATGACGCCGGTGACGTGGTGGGTGACCATCGCCTCCTCGAGTGCCTCCCGGTCGAGGAGGCTGGCCTGCACGAACGGCACGCCCTCCGGCACGAACTTCGCGAAGCCGCTGGACAGGTCGTCGATCACGACCGGCTTCATGCCGGCGCCCTGCAGCGCCCGCACCACGTGAGCCCCGATGTACCCGGCACCGCCGGTGACCAGCCACGTCATCTGCCTGCTCCTCGCCTCGCTGGTTCGCGTACGTCGCCGGGGCGTTTCGGGTTGCTCCGACTCCGGCGAGCCAGCATAGGGTGGCCGACCGTGAAGATCCTCGTCACCGGCGGCGCCGGGTACATCGGCTCGGTCACCGCGAAGGCGCTCGAGCAGGCCGGGCACACCCCGGTCGTCCTCGACTCGCTGCTCACCGGCCCGCTCGCGTTCGTCCGCGACCGCGCCTTCTACCAGGGCGACATCGCTGACCGGGCGCTGCTGCGCCGGATCGTCGACGAGCACCCCGACCTCGACGCCACCATCCACATGGCCGCCCGGATCGTGGTGCCCGAGTCGGTGGAGCTGCCCTACGAGTACTACCGCGACAACGTCGCCAAGTCGCTCGAGCTCTTCGACGAGCTCGCCGCGCTCGGCAAGCCGCGGGTGCTCTTCTCCTCCTCGGCGTCGCTGTACGCCACGAAGCCGGACTTCGAGGTCCGCGAGGAGGACCCGCTCGACCCGCCGTCGCCGTACGCGCGGACCAAGCGGATGATGGAGCAGGTCCTCGAGGACATGGCCCGGGCCACGGACCTGCGGGCCATCATCCTGCGCTACTTCAACCCGGTCGGCTCCGACCCGGACCTCGAGAGCGGCGTCTACGCCAAGGAGCCCTCGCACGTCCTGGGCCAGCTGGTCATGGCCGCGCGCGGCCTCAAGGACGCCTTCACCCTCACCGGCGTCGACCACCCGACCCGCGACGGCACCGGCATCCGCGACTACGTCCACGTCTGGGACCTGGCGCAGGCGCACGTCCGGGCGGTCGAGCGGTTCGACGACGTGCTGTCGTCGGTCGAGGCCCCGAGCACGGTCCTCAACGTCGGCACCGGCTCCGGCGTGACCGTCCGCGAGCTGGTCGCTTCCTTCGAGCGGGTCTTCGGCTCGCCGGTGCCGCTGCGCGAGGCGCCGCCGCGCCCGGGCGACGCGGTCGGCGCCTTCGCCAATGTCGACAAGTGCACCGAGCTGCTCGGCTGGCGCGCCCAGCACACCCTCGACGAGGCCATCGCCTCCGCGCTCGCGTGGGGCGAGAAGCGCCGGGAGATCCTGGGCTACGAGTGATGATGCGCCGGGGATTCGTCCTGCTCGTGGTGCTGCTGCTGGCTGCCACGACCTTCTACGCCGTCGACTCGATCGGCCACCGCCCCGCGGTGGTGTCGCTGACCGAGCCGCTCGACCTCGCCGCGCCCGACCGGGAGCGGCCGGTCACCCGCGCGGCCGGGCGCCCGGCGCTCGCCCGACCGGCCGTGGGTCCGGCGTGCAGCACCGACAGCCCCGGCGGCTGGCTGACTGCCCCGCTGGCACTCACGGTGGCCCTGCGATGCCGTCTGGACCAGGGCGGGTTCTAGCCTCTCTGCGTGACGCGCGAGGCCGGGCCCTGGGGGCTCCCCAACTTCAGATGGTTCTTCACCGCCCAGGCGGTCAACACCGCCGGCTCCACGATGGCGCCGGTGGCTCTCGCGTTCGCGGTGCTCGAGGTCTCGGACTCGGCCGCGGCGCTGGGGCTGGTGCTGGCCTCCCACTCGGTCCCGATGGTGGTCTTCCTGCTGTTCGGCGGGGTGATCGCCGACCGGCTCCCGCGGGTGCCGCTGCTCCGGGTGGGCAACCTCGTCCTGGCGCTGACCCAGGGCGCGGCCGCGCTCCTCGTCGTCGCCGGGACCGCGGAGCTGTGGATGCTCGTGGCGCTGCAGGCGCTGAACGGCACGACGCTCGCGCTGACCTACCCGGCGCTGGCCAGCCTGATGCCGCAGCTCGTGCCGCGGGAGATGCTCCTGCGCGCCAACGTGCTGCAGTCGATGATGCGCGGAGTGCTCCGGGTCGGCGGCCCCGCCGCCGGCGGCCTGCTCGTGGTCACCGTCGGCGCCGGGTGGGCGCTGCTCATCGACGCCCTCACCTACCTCGTGACCGCGCTGCTGCTGGTGCGGGTCCGCATCCCGGCCCGCGCGGCCGCCGCCGAGAAGACCTCGACCCTGACCGAGCTGCGGGAGGGCTGGTCGCTCTTCGTCGGCACCACCTGGCTGTGGGTCGTCGTGGTCGCGTTCAGCCTGCTCAACGCCATCCACATGGGTGCCTGGTTCACGCTCGGGCCGGTGCTGGCCAAGGACACGATCGGGGAGCAGGGCTGGGGGCTCGTGCTCTCGGCCGAGTCGCTCGGCCTGCTCGCCATGACCCTGGTCATGCTGCGCCGGCAGGTGCGGCGTCCGCTGCTCGTCGGGATGCTCGGCGTGGCCCTCCTCGGCCCGGTGCTGGTCCTGCTCGGGGCAGCCCCCGTCCTCGTGGCGCTCCTGCTGGCCGCGTTCCTCGCGGGCGCAGGGCTGGAGCTCTTCACCCTCGGCTGGAACCTCGCCATGCAGGAGAACATCGTGGAGCGGATGCTCTCCCGCGCCTACTCCTACGACATGCTCGGCTCCTACGTCGCCATCCCCGTGGGCCAGCTCGGCTTCAGCCAGCTCGGCGAGGCGTTCGGCATCCGAGAGGTCATGGTGGTCGCCGGCATCGCCTACACCGCCATCGCCCTGCTCACCCTCGCCTCGGGCGCGGTCCGCCGGCTCCAGCGCGCCCCGGGCCCGCTCGAGGTGGTCTCCGCCTGACGCAGTGCCGACGCGGCATCGGTGGTCGAGTGGCTCCGGTGGGTGAGTGGCACCGGTGGTTGAGGTGCGAGGCCGTTCACGGCCGAGCCTCGAAACCCCGCAAGGGGAGGCAGCGCCTAGGTCGGGTGTGTGGCACCGGTGGTTGAGGTGCGAGGCCGTTCACGGCCGAGCCTCGAAACCCCTGAGTGCAGGCAGGGCCTCAGGCAGAGGACTGGTCGGCGACCACCCGCCTCGGACGGCTCGCCAGCTCCGGCAGGTCCTCCAACCGCCCCTCGATGAGCGCGAGCCGCTTGGCCCGGCTCCAGCCCTGCACCTGCTTCTCAAAGGCGAAGGCGTCCTCGATCCGAGCGAACTGCCCGGCCCAGGCCAGGTGCACGGGCCGTCGGCGGCGTGGCCGGGTGTACTTCGCGCCCTGGCCGCGGTTGTGCTGGTCGATCCGTCTTTGCAGGTCCGTGGTGCTGCCGACGTACATCGAGCCATCCGCGCACCAGAGGATGTAGGTCCAGGCCATGGGGCACGGTGCGCCGGAGAGCTGTCCGTTCGCTCCGGTGACAGCGAGACCTGAGGATGGGGTGCCGTGGTCGCCGCCCTGCGGACGCCACTGGGGTTTCGAGGCTCGGCCGTGGGCGGCCTCGCACCTCAACCACCGGTGC
Organism: Nocardioides sp. GCM10027114; assembly: GCF_042659625.1. Classification (NCBI taxonomy): domain Bacteria; kingdom Bacillati; phylum Actinomycetota; class Actinomycetes; order Propionibacteriales; family Nocardioidaceae; genus Nocardioides; species Nocardioides sp. GCM10027114. Next base: position 179,861 of record NZ_JBHSSS010000009.1, on the reverse strand, counting down.
CACTCGACCACCGGTGCCACCTCAACCACCGGTGCCGCTCGACCACCGGTGCCACCTCAACCACCGGTGCCGCTCGACCACCGGTGGGCCGCGGGTTTCCGGGGCTTGGCTAGTTTTGCTGCGTGTCGAGCTGGGCCGCGCGCAACACCTACCACTGGGGCGAGTGGACCCTTGACGACCTGCTCGGGCGCAAGCAGGAGTCGGTGAGCCTGGTGGTGCCGGCGCGCAACGAGGCGGCCACCGTGGGCGACGTCGTCACCCGGGTGCGGGAGGCGCTGGTCGACACGGTGAAGCTGCTCGACGAGATCGTCGTCATCGACTCCGACTCCACCGACGCGACCTACGACGTCGCCACCGAGGCCGGCGCGACGGTGCACCGGGCGGCGGAGATCCGGCCCGACCTCGGCACCCGGCCCGGCAAGGGCGAGGCGATGTGGAAGTCGCTGTTCGTGACCACCGGCGACCTCGTCGTGTTCATGGACGCCGACCTGCTCGACTGGGACACCCACTTCGTGCCCGGGCTGCTCGGACCGCTGCTGACCCGTCCGGACGTCCAGCTGGTCAAGGGGTTCTACGAGCGGCCGCTCGGCAGCGGCGACGCGGCGGTGCCCTTCGAGGGCGGCCGGGTCACCGAGCTCGTCGCGCGCCCGCTGATCCGGCTGCTGTTCCCCGAGCTCGAGGGGCTCCACCAGCCGCTCGCGGGGGAGTGGGCGGTGCGGCGGTCGCTGTTCGAGTCGCTGGAGGTGCCGACCGGGTACGCCGTCGAGCTCGCCGCGCTGGTCGACACGCTGCGCGGCCACGGCCTCGACGCCATCGCCCAGGTCGACCTCGGCACCCGTGCCCACCGGCACCAGGCGCTGCGCGACCTGTCCGGCATGGCCACCCAGATCCTCGCCGCCGCCCTGGCCCGCTCCGGCGGCGAGCCCTCCCCCGACGAGCGGCCGGCCGCGAGGAGCGTGGCATGACCCTGCGACTGGGCCGGCACGAGTTCGGCGACGAACGCGCGCTGATGATGGCGATCGTCAACCGCACCCCCGACTCCTTCTACGACAAGGGCGCCACCTGGGCCGAGGACAAGGCCTTCGAACGCGTCGAGCTCGTGGTCAGCCAGGGCGCGGAGATCGTCGACATCGGCGGCATCAAGGCCGCCCCCGGCGTGGAGATCGACGCCGCCGAGGAGAAGGCACGCGTCGTCGACTTCGTCGCCCGGGTCCGCGAGGCCCACCCCGACCTGGTGATCTCCGTCGACACCTGGCGCGCGGAGGTCGGCGACGCCGTCTGCCGTGCGGGCGCCGACGTCCTCAACGACGCGTGGGGCGGCGCCGACCCCGAGCTCGTCGACGTCGCCGCCGAGCACGACGCCGCGATCATCTGCACCCACACCGGCGGGGTCACGCCCCGCACCCGCCCCTACCGGATCGAGTACGACGACGTCGTCGCCGCCGCGATCGCCGACACGACCGCCTACGCCGAGCGGGCGCTGGCCGCCGGCGTCGACAAGCAGTCGATCGTCATCGACCCTGCCCACGACTTCGGCAAGAACACCTTCCACTCGCTCGAGGTCACCCGCCGGCTCGGCGAGATGGTCGCGACCGGCTGGCCGGTGCTGGTCTCGCTCTCCAACAAGGACTTCGTCGGCGAGACCCTCGACCTGCCGGTCGGGGAGCGGCTCAACGGCACCCTCGCCGCCACCGCCGTCTGCGCCCTGGCCGGCGCCCGGATCTACCGGGTCCACGAGGTCGTCGAGACCCGGCAGGTCGTCGACATGGTCGATGCGATCGCCGGCCGGCGGCCGCCGCGGCGCGCGATCCGGGGGCTGCAGTGACTCGAGTGGTGCTGGTGCCCGGGGTGCTCGCGCTGCTCCCGGAGTACGCCGGCGAGATCGACCCGGTGCCCGAGCTGCGGGCCGCCTGCCGCGAGGCGGTGGGCTGGCTCGACGGGCCGGTCGAGGTGGTGGCCGGGGACGACCGGGGCCGCCGGGTGGCACAGGCGCTGCTCGAGGAGGCCCGCGACGGCCGCCGCGAGGTGAGCGGCGACGGCGAGCCCACGGCGTACCTCGTCGTCGGCAACGGCTCCGCCTGCCGCACCGAGAAGGCGCCCGGCCACCTCGACGAGCGCGCCGCCGGCTTCGACACTTCGCTGGGCGAGGCCCTCGCGAGTGCCGACAGCGCCGCCCTCGCCGACCTCGATCACGACCTCGCCGAGGAGCTCTGGGCCTCCACCGGCGCGTTCGGCCGGCTCGCCGAGCTGCTGGCGGCCGGCCCCGAGGGCGCAGTGAGCACGACGGTCGACTACGCCGACGACCCGTTCGGCGTGCAGTACTGGGTCGTGCGCTGGACCACCCCTGCCTGACACGCCGAGCAGGAATGCCCGGCCCCTCGCCGCCGTTGGGCCCCGAGTGAACCCTGACGACTCCCGCCGCGTGTCCCTGCTGCTCGGCCTGCTCTTCGGCCTGGCCGGCATGGGGTCGTCCTCGGCCGCCATCGCGCTGCCGCTGATGGGCGCCGACCTCGGCGTCTCGGTCGGGGTAGCCACCTGGGCGATCAGCCTCTACGCGCTGATGCTGGCCGTGACCACCGCCGTCTACGGCCGGGTCTCCGACCTCGTCGGGGTCCGGATTCCGCTGCTCGTCGGCATCGGGCTCATGGTCGCAGGCGCGCTGGTCGCCGCGCTCGCCCCGTCGTACGGCGTGCTGCTCACGGCGCGGCTCGCCCAGGGCGCCGGCGCCGCGGCGATCCCGACGCTGGGCGTCGCCATGCTCAGCCGCCGCTACGAGGGCGCGGTCCGCGGTCTCGCCCTCGGCCGGCTGGCCGGGGTGGCGGCGGCGGTCAGCTGCCTCGGGCCGTTCATCGGCGGCGTGGTCGAGGCCGGCCTCGGCTGGCGCGCCGTGATGGCGCTGCCGGTGCTCGGCCTGGCCGTGGTGCCGTTCCTGCTGCGCGCGATGGGCGGCGAGGGCACCGGCGCCCGGCTCGACGTCCTCGGCGCGGTGCTCGTGGCGCTCACCGCCGGCGGCGCCGTGCTGCTCGTCCAGTCGCCCTCCACCGGCGTCACCGTCGCCCTCGTCGGCGCCCTCCTGCTCGCCCTCGGCACCCCCGCAGTCGCGCTGCGGGTCCGGCAGCGCCCCGACGGCTTCCTGCCCCGCGAGGTGATCTCCAACGGCACCGTCGTCCGCTCCGCGCTGGCTGCGGCCGCCGTCCCGGCCGCGTGGTTCGCGTTGCTCGTCGGCGTCCCCGCGGTCCTCGTCGGCGAGGGCTGGGAGGCGTGGCAGGTCGGCGTGCTGCTGCTGCCGAGCGCCGCTGTCGCGCTGATCGTGCCGCGGTTCGTCGGGCCGACCCTGGTCCGGTTCGGCGCCGCCCGGTCGCTGGCCTTCTCCGGCGTGGTCTCGACCGTCGCGCTGCTGCTGGCCGCCGCCGGGACCGCCCTGCTCGCACCCGGCCTGCTGGTCGCCACGATCGTGCTGGTCACGGTCGCCTTCGGGCTCGGCCAGCCGGCGCTGTCCGCCTCGGTCGGCGACGCCACCGAGCCCGGCGTACGCGGTGTCGCGCTGGGCGTCGCGACCCTGCTCTTCCTGGTCGGCGGCAGTGTCGGCTCGGCGGTGGTCGGCGGTCTCGGCGAGGTGGCCGGCGTCCCCGTCGCGCTCACCGTGCTTGCCGTCCTGCCGGTGCTCGGGCTGGTCGCGCTGGCCCCGCTGCTGCGCCGCCAGGCTTGGGAGCCGCTCGCTACCGTGGACGCATGACCCAGTACCCGGCCCTCGACCGCCAGCGCTCCACCCCCGCGTGGGTGCGCGCGGCCGTGCTGGTGGCCGTGTTCACGGCCGTGCTGTGGGCCGTCGAGATCGTCGACGTCGTCACCCCCGCCCAGCTCGACGCCGAGGGCATCCGGCCGCGAGACACCGACGGGCTGCTCGGCATCCTGCTGGCGCCGTTCCTCCACGCCGGGTTCGACCACCTCGCCGCCAACACCGTTCCGCTGCTGGTTCTCGGCTTCCTCGCGCTCGCCACCGGCCTCGGCCGCGGCCTCGCCGCCACCGCGATCATCTGGGTCGTCGGCGGCCTCGGCACCTGGCTGATCGCGCCCGAGCGGACCATCCACATCGGCGCGTCCGGGCTGGTCTTCGGCTTCCTCACCTACGTCATCCTGCGAGGCTTCCTGTCCCGCAGCGCCGGCCAGATCACCATCGGGATCATGGTGCTGCTGGTCTACGGCGGCCTGCTGTGGGGCGTGCTCCCCGGCGTCCCGGGCGTCTCGTGGCAGGGCCACCTCTTCGGCGCCGTCGGCGGCGCGCTCGCCGCCTGGTGGCTGCGGCCGGCCCACCGCCCCGTCCGGCCCTGATCCCCGGGGCCGCGGCCCGTCTGGAAGAGTGGCGTCATGCAGATGCGCCTCCTGGTGGGCCCCGACGGGACCCGCGCACCGCAGACCGACGCCGACCTCCGTGAGCTGTACGCCGCCCCCCGCCCCGCGTGGGTCCGCGCCAACATGATCGCCACGCTCGACGGCGCCGCCACCGGCGAGGACGGCCGCAGCGGCTCGATCAACAACCCGGTGGACCACCGCGTCTTCGAGACGCTGCGCGGCCTCAGCGACGTGATCGTGGTCGGCGCCGGCACCGCCGAGGCCGAGGGCTACGGGCCGACCGACCGGCCGATCGTCGTGGTCAGCCGCTCCGGCCGGGTGCCCGGGAAGCTGCGCGGCGCCGAGCCGGGATCCGTCCTGCTGGCCACCTGCCAGGCGGCCGAGGGCGTCGACGATATGCGCGACCTGCTCGGCGCCGACAACGTGCTGGTCCTCGGCGGCCACCGGGTCGACCTCGCGCAGCTGCGCGACCGGCTCGCCGAGCGGGGCCTCCACCAGGTCCTCGCCGAGGGCGGCCCCCACCTGCTGCGCGACCTGTGCGACCAGGGCGTGCTCGACGAGCTCGACATGACGATGGTGCCGCGGCTCGTCGGCGGCACCCACCCGCGGGTCACCGACGGCCCGCCGGTCGACGTGATGCTCGACCTGAAGGTGCTGCTCGAGGCCGAGCACACCCTGCTCGGCCGCTGGTACGTCCACCGCTGACCCGGTCAACCCCTGTCCACACCGGCGGGCGAAAGCCTCCCGGAACAGGGTCGAAGGACCCTAGACTGCTGCGACCTGCCTCTCGCTGTCCCGGAAGGGTCCCCGATGCGCGTCGACTGGGTGCCGCTGTCAGCCTCCGCCCTCGTGGCCGGCGCGGTGGCGCTCTCGGTCAGTGGGGTGATGCTGCCGGACGCCAGCGGCGCCGAGACGCTGCAGGTGGTCGAGCAGAACCGCGGCGAGTGGATGGCCATGGCGGCCCTCTACTTCGTCGCCTCGGTCGGCCTCACCGCCGGCATGCCGGCGGTGCTGACCCTCTTCCACGACCGTGGCGCCCGGACCGGCCTGACCGCTGTCACCGTGTTCACGGTCGGCGCCGTCGGGGTGGCGGGCCTCGCGATGCTGATGGCCTTCATCGGCGCCCTCGTCGAGGAGCAGGCCGTCGACCCCGTCGTCTTCGACGCGGTCACCAGTGAGGTCGGCTTCTCGGCCTTCCTCTACTCCTGGGTGGCCGCGTTCTACCTCGGGGAGGTGCTGCTGGCGGTCGCGCTGCTGCGCGCCGGGTCCACCCCGCTCTGGATCCCGCTGCTGCTGCTCGCGCACGTCGCGACGTTCCCGCTGCGGGCCGTCCTCCCCGAGGAGGTCTCCAACCTCGCGGTGCTGCTGCTGACCGTCGGGCTCTCCGGCCTCGGCATCGCCGCCAACCAGCAGCACATCCGCGACGAGGTCCGCGTCCGCGTCTAGGACGGCCCGCGGTGGCTGCGCCCCCGACGGCGAGGATGGACGCCATGAACGAGCGGCCGGCGTACCACCTGACGCCGCGACGGCAGTGGATGAACGACCCCAACGGGCTGGTGCTCCACGACGGCGAGTTCCACGCGTTCTTCCAGTTCAACCCCGAGGGCGTCGACTGGGGGAACATGTCGTGGGGCCATGCCGTCAGCCGTGACCTGCTGCGCTGGGAGGAGCTCCCGGTCGCGCTGCGCCACACGGAGGCCGAGCACGTCTTCTCCGGCAGCGTCGTCGTCGACGAGGGCGACACCGCCGGCTTCGGGGCCGGCGCGATGGTCGCCGTCTACACCAGCCACGTCGAGGAGCCGAAGCACGAGGCGCAGTCGCTCGCCTTCAGCCTCGACCGCGGCCGGACCTGGGAGCGGTACGCCGGCAACCCGGTCCTCGACCTCGGCCTCGAGGACTTCCGCGACCCCAAGGTGTTCCGCCACGACGGCCGCTGGGTCATGGTCGTGGCGCTCTCGACCGAGCGGCGGGCACGGATCTTCGCCTCGCCGGACCTGAAGCGGTGGGAGCCGTTGTCGGACGTCGGCCCGCTCGGGGAGTCGGGGGACCCGACCGGGGTGTGGGAGTGCCCCGACCTGTTCCCGCTGGCCGTCGACGGCGACCCCTCCCGGCGCCGCTGGGTGCTGGTGGTCAGCGTCATCGAGGGTGCGCCCGCCGGCGGGTCCGGCACCCAGTACGTCGTCGGCGACTTCGACGGCACCACGTTCACGCCCGACCCCGGGGGGCCGCAGTGGCTCGACTGGGGCGCCGACCACTACGCGGCGGTCTCCTTCTCCGGCCAGCCGGAGGACGAGCGGGTGCTGCTCGGCTGGATGAGCAACTGGGCCTACGCCCGCGAGGTCCCCGCCGGCGGCGGCTACCGCGGCGCGATGACCCTCGCCCGGGCGGTCTCGCTGCGCACCCTCGACGGCCGGGTCCGGCTGGCGCAGCGCCCGGTCGCGCCGGCCGGCGAGCCGGCGTACGCGTGTGAGGGGGAGCGGGTCGACGGCGTGCAGCCGCTGCCCGTCGCCACGTCCCGGCTCCGGGTGCGGCTCGAGCTCGAGGCCCCCGCCGGCGGCCGCGCGGGCGTCCGGGTCCGGGCGGGGGAGGGCGAGCACACCGAGGTCGGGTACGACGCCGACCGCGGCAGCGTCTACCTCGACCGCACCCGGTCGGGGGAGACCGGCTTCGCGCCCGGGTTCGCGGCGGTGCACCGGGCGCCGTACGAGCCGGTCGACGGGGTCGTCACGCTCGACGTGCTCGTCGACAGCACCTCGGTGGAGGTGTTCGCCGGCGAGGGCGAGGTGGCGCTGACCGACCTCGTCTTCCCGGGCCCGGGCAGCACCGGCGTCGCCCTGGTGGCAGAGGCGACCGGCGAGCCGGCGCGGGTGCGCCGGCTCGAGGTCACCGACCTGGGCGACTGGGCCTGACGGCTACTTGTTGGCCTTGCGGGCCCGCGAGGCCATCAGGGCGCCTTCGGCGCCCGGATCGCTCGCCTCGCAGAAAACGATCAAGCGAGACCGCTCCGCTCGTTCCTCGCTCCGGGCCTCACTTGTTCGCTTTACGCGCTCGGCTCGCGATCTTCGCCCGCTCGTTGCTGTCGAGGACCACCTTGCGGATCCGCACCGTCTCCGGCGTGACCTCCACGCACTCGTCCTCGCGACAGAACTCCAGGCACTGCTCCAGCGACAGCTTGCGCGGCGGGATCAGCTTCTCGAAGTTGTCGGAGGTGGCGGACCGGATGTTGGTCTGCTGCTTCTCCTTGGTGATGTTGACGTCCATGTCGTCGGCGCGGGAGTTCTCGCCGACGATCATGCCCTCGTAGACCTCGGTGGCCGGCTCCACGAACATGACGCCGCGCTCCTGCAGCGAGGTCATGGCGTACGCCGTGGCGGCACCCGACCGGTCGGCGACCAGCGAGCCGCTGGCGCGCGAGCGGATCTCGCCGGCCCACGGGAAGTAGCCCTCCGAGATGTGGTGGGCGATGCCGGTGCCGCGGGTCTCGGTGAGGAAGTCGGTGCGGAAGCCGATCAGGCCACGTGCGGGCACGACGAACTCCATGCGCACCCAGCCGGTGCCGTGGTTGGTCATGCCCTCCATGCGGCCCTTGCGGGCCGCGAGGAGCTCGGTGATCGTGCCGAGGAACTCCTCGGGTGCGTCGATGGTCAGCCGCTCGAACGGCTCGTGCAGCTTGCCGTCGACCTCCTTGGTGACCACCTGCGGCTTGCCGACGGTCAGCTCGTAGCCCTCGCGGCGCATCTGCTCGACCAGGATCGCCAGGGCGAGCTCGCCGCGGCCCTGCACCTCCCAGGCGTCGGGGCGCTCGGTGGGGAGGACCCGCAGCGAGACGTTGCCGATCAGCTCGGAGTCGAGGCGGTCCTTGACCAGGCGGGCGGTGACCTTCGAGCCCTTGACCTTGCCCACCAGAGGGCTGGTGTTGGTGCCGATGGTCATCGAGATCGCCGGCTCGTCGACGTGGATCAGCGGCAGCGCGATCGGGTTCTCCGGGTCGGCGAGGGTCTCGCCGATGGTGATGTCGGGGATGCCGGCGACGGCGACGATGTCGCCCGGCCCGGCGGACTCGCCCGGCTTGCGCTCGAGGCCCTCGGTGACGAGGAGCTCGGTGATGCGGACGTTCTTGACCTCGCCGTCGCGGCGGATCCAGGCGACGTTCTGGCCCTTCTTCAGCGTGCCCTGCTTGATGCGGAGCAGCGCGAGCCGGCCGAGGAACGGCGAGGCGTCGAGGTTGGTGACGTGGGCCTGCAGCGGTGCCTCCGGGGTGTACCGCGGCGCCGGGATGGTCTCGAGGATGGTGCGGAACAGCGGCTCGAGGTCGGTGCCCTCGGGCATGGTGCCGTCGGCGGGCTGCTCGAGCGAGGCGATGCCGGCCTTGCCGGAGGCGTAGACGACCGGGAAGTCGAGCGCGTCCTGGCTGTGGGAGTCGTCGAGCAGGTCCATGAACAGCTCGTAGGTCTCGTCGACGACCTCGCTGATGCGCGCGTCGGACCGGTCGGTCTTGTTGACGACGAGGATGACCGGCATGTCGGCGTTGAGTGCCTTGCGCAGCACGAACCGGGTCTGGGGGAGCGGGCCCTCGGACGCGTCGACGAGGAGCACGATGCCGTCGACCATCGACAGGCCGCGCTCGACCTCGCCGCCGAAGTCGGCGTGGCCCGGGGTGTCGATGATGTTGATGGTCATCCCGGCGGGGGCACCGAAGTCCGCGGCGCTGGGGCCCTCGTAGCGGACCGCGGTGTTCTTCGCGAGGATCGTGATGCCCTTCTCGCGCTCGAGGTCACCGGAGTCCATCACGCGCTCGGCGACGCCCTCGGCCTCGTGCGCGGAGAACGCGCCGGCCTGGTGGAGCATCGCGTCGACCAGCGTGGTCTTGCCGTGGTCGACGTGGGCCACGATCGCGACGTTGCGCAGGTCGGAGCGCTCCACGAGCGTGCTGGCGGGGCTGGTGGGGGCAGACATGGGCGTACGGCGTCACTTTCGGGAGAGGTCGCGGGCCCGACCGGGCCGGCAAAGAGTCTACGGACCCGCCTGCGAACCTCCGATTCGACAGGTACCGTCGCTGCATGGTCGGGCCGGTCACCACCGCCGAGGACGTGCGTCGCGAGGTCGACGCCCGCGTCACCCTGCTCCGCACGGTCTGCCGGGTGGCGGACCCGTGGGTCCCCGTCCCGGCGGGCTCGCCGGGCGGCTCCGACGGCCGTCTGGAGTACGCCGTGCGGGACGGCCTCTTCGTCCTGGAGGCGCGCAGCCGCGGCTCGGTGCTGCTCCGGCGCGAGACCAGCGACCCCGACCAGTTCCTGTTCTGGTGCCTCGACGCCGTCGTGTCGGAGGCGGCCGCCCGCTGGGAGGCCGACCGGCGCCGCCCCGGCACCGACCCGCGCCGGCAGTTCTACGCCCGCCGGCTCGACCTGATGACGAGGCTCGACGAGGGCTGGGTCGGGCGACTGGAGAAGCAGCTCGACGCCGTGCTGGCGGGCAACCCGCTCGACACGGACCTGGTCTCGATCTCGGTGCCGACCGTCCGGGCCAGCCGCCGGCGCGGGCTGCTGCGGCGGCCGATGGTCGGCACGATGGTGCTCGCCGGCAACGACGAGCGGGTCCTGGAGGCCCGGCACCTCGTCGCGCGGCTCCTTCCCCAGCCCGCCCACCGGCTGATGGGATCCGTCGCCGAGGCCGGGCTGGGCGCCGCCGGTGTGGCGCTGCGAGCCGCGACGTACGAGTTCGACCTCGACGGCCACCGGCTGGTCGTCCCCGAGCACGCCCTCACCCCGGAGCTGCGGCGGCTCGCCGAGCTGGTGCTGCCATCCGGCGTCCGCTGATTCCGGTCGTTCCGGACAGCTCGTGACGTTCGGGTCGCGAATCGGGCCGGAACCCGACCCGATCGTCACGAACTGTCCGCGCCTCCGCGGTTGACGGGCGCGTCTACCGTGACGGGCATGGTGACGATCGCGACCAACCGTCGGGTGGACCGTGCCGAGCTGCTCGACTTCGTGCGGGTGCGGCACCGCCTGGTGCTGGTGACGACGAGACGCGACGGCAGCCCGCAGCTCTCACCGGTGGCCGGTGGCGTCGACGACGAGGGGCGGATCGTGGTGTCGACCTACCCCGACCGCGCCAAGGCGGTGAACCTGCGGCGCAATCCCGCCGCCTCGGTTCTGGTGCTCTCCGACGACTGGGACGGGCCCTGGGTGCAGGTGTCCGGCCGAGCCGAGGTCCTCGACATGCCCTCGCAGGAGGCCGAGGACGCGCTCGTGGAGTACTTCCGCTGCATCTCCGGCGAGCACCCGGACTGGGACGAGTACCGCCAGGCGATGCGACGCCAGGGCAAGTCCCTGATCCGGGTCACCGTCGAGTCGTGGGGACCCGTCGCGACCGGCGGCTTCCCGCCCGACCGGGCGCCCGCCGGCTGAGGCGTCAGGCCAGCGCGCGGTCCAGCGCCGCCTCGACGTGCAGCGTGGTGCACGGGAAGACGGGGATGTCCACGTCGGGCTGCTTGATGAGCAGCTCGAGCTCGGTGCAGCCGAGGAGCACGCCGCCGGCGCCCGCGTCCCACAGCTCGTCGATGATCCCGACGACCCGGCGGCGGGTGCGGGGCAGCACGTGGCCGTGCACGAGCTCCTCGTAGATCGCGGAGTTCAGCCACTCGTGGTGCTCCTGCTTCGGCAGGATCGCGGTCACGCCGTGCTCGGCGAGCCGGTCGGTGAAGAAGCCGTCCTCCATCGCGACCTTGGTGCCGATGAACCCGACCGTGGTGACGCCCTGGTCGGCGCAGGCCTTGGCGACCACGTCGGCGAGGTGCACCAGCGGGATGTCGACCGCGGCCTCCACCTGGGCGGCCACCTTGTGGAACGTCGTGGTGCACAGCAGCAGGAAGTCGGCGCCGGCGCGCTCGACCCCCCGCGCGGCGTCGGCGAGCAGCTCACCGACCTGCTGCCAGCGCTCCTCGTCCTCGAGGTGGGTCAGCTCCGCGAAGTCCACGGTGCTGAGCACCAGCTTCGGTGAGGAGAGCCCTCCCAGCCGCTGCTGCACCCCGAGGTTGAGGTCGCGGTAGTACACCGCGCTGCTCTCCCAGCTCATCCCGCCGATCAGTCCGATGGTCTGCACGCGGGCAGTCTGCCACCGTCGGGCCCACGGTGCTCGACGCATCCGTCAGGTGGCCCGTCCCGGCTGCTCAGGCCTCGCGGTGGACCTTGTGCTGGGCGGCCTGCGCCCGCGGGCGGATCACCATCTCGTCGACGTTCACGTGGCTGGGCCGCGTCGCGATCCAGGCGATGGCGTCGGCAACGTCCTCGGCGACCAGCGGCTCGGCGACGCCCTCGTAGATCGCGTCGGCCCTGCTCGTGTCGCCGCCGAACCGCTTCACCGAGAACTCGTCGGTCCGGACCATCCCGGGCGCCACCTCGGAGACCCGGATCGGCTCGCCGCACAGCTCGAGCCGCAGCGTCTCGGTGACGACCTGGGTGCCGTGCTTGGCGGCGGTGTAGCCGGCGCCGCCCTCGTAGGCGATCCGGCCGGCCGTGGAGCCGACGTTCACGATGAGCCCGTCGCCCGACTCCCGCAGCGCCGGCAGCAGCGCCTGGGTGACGTGCAGGACGCCGAGCACGTTGACGTCGTACATCGCCCGCCAGTCCTCGGGGTCGGCGACCTCGACGTAGTCGGCGCCGAACGCGCCGCCGGCGTTGTTGACCAGCACGTGGAGCGGCCCGCCGGTCGCCTCGGCGACCGACTCGGCGAGCCCGGCCACGGACTCCCGGTCGGTCACGTCGCAGGCCACGGCGAGGCCTCCGATCTCGGCGGCCAGCGCCTCGACCCGATCGGTACGCCGGGCGGCGCAGACGACGCGGTACCCCTCGGCCGCGAGGGCGCGGGCGGTGGCGGCGCCGATGCCGCTGCTGGCTCCCGTGACGACGGCGGTGCGGGACGGGTGGCTGGTGGGCTTGTCCATGGCCGAGATTCTGCACACGTCGCCGCCGAGGGCGGCGCCGGGGACCTGCCGCTGGTGGGGGAGGGAGAACCGGTGGCAGACTGGCCTGCCCACCGCGACCCGAGGAGGCCGATGAACCTGCGCACCGCCCTGCTGGCGTCGGGTGTGCTCGGCGGCCTCGCCTGGCTGCTGCGGACCGTCCTCGACCTCGCCGGCTCGACCGGCGGCCTCGTCGACGTCCTCCACTGGGTCGGCCTCGTGCTGCTCGCGCTCGGCCTGGCCGGCCTCGGCCTCGACCTCGTCGGCAAGGGCGTCGTCTGGCTGCGGGCCATCGTCGCGGTCGCGGTGCCGGTGCTGGTGTGGTCGATCCTCGAGGCGATCGACCCCGGCACCGACCCCTCGGTGGTGGACGGCATCGCCGGCCTGGTCGTCGCCGTCCTGGCCTGGCTGGAGCTGCGCAAGGCCAAGCGGGCCCGCGCGCCCAAGCGCCGCGCGGGCACCCGCGCCCGCTGACGGCTCAGCCGCCGGGCCGGACCACGCCGCTCTCGTAGGCGAACACCACCGCCTGCACCCGGTCGCGCAGCCCGAGCTTGTCGAGCACCGAGGCGACGTGGGTCTTCACGGTCGTCTCGCCCACGTGCATCGCCGCCGCGATCTCCGCGTTGGAGCGGCCGCGGCCGAGGTGGTCGAGGACCTCCCGCTCGCGGGGCGTCAGCCGCGCCAGCGCCGGCGCCTCGCGCACGCTGCCCCGCAGGCGCGGCGCGCTCCGGCCTCGCGGTCGAGCTGGTGGCCTTCGTGCTGCTGCTCTGCTTCGTCGGCAGCCTGGCCGGGTCCGTGCGCCGCTCCGCGGCCGCCGGCGTGATGGCGGTGGCCGGCACGGCGATGGTGGCCGTCAAGCTCGGCTCCGCCGCTGCGGTGCTCGCCGCGCTGCACACCCGCGACGAGCTCGACGAGGTCACCGCGACCGCGCTGGTCGAGCAGAACGGCGCCGCCTTCGTGCTCTTCTGGATCCCGTTCGGCCTGTTCGTGGCCGCCGCCGCGCGGGTGCTCGGCGAGGCGGGCCACGTCGGCAGGGTTCTCGGGTACGCCGGGCTGGTGCTCGGCAGCCTCGGCACCGTCGCCGGCGTCCTCGGCGCCGTGTGGCCGTCGTACGCCGTGCCGATCCCGTTCCTGCTGTCGCTGATCTGGGTGGTCGCGGTGTCGGTGCGGCTGGCCGCGGGCCGAAGCGTCGACCGGGGCGCTGGTCGGCGTGGTGCCCGTCACACCGGGGCGCCCGTCACCGCCTGATCCGGTTTCGCGGCACCGGGAATGAGGCAGGATCACCGGGTGTTCTACGGGGTCGGACCCTGACCTGGAGGTGGACCTTGCCGAACCCGGTGCCGCACCCGGTGCCGCGCTCGACCCGGCGCGTCGCGATGATCAGCCTGCACACCTCCCCGCTCGACCAGCCCGGGACGGGTGACGCGGGCGGCATGAACGTCTACGTCATCGAGCTCGCGCGCCGGCTCGCCCAGCAGGGCATCGAGGTCGACATCTTCACCCGCGCCACCACCTCGGCGCTGCCGCCGGTGGTCGAGGACACCGACGGGGTCCGGGTGCGCCACGTCCTCGCCGGACCGTTCGAGGGGCTCGACAAGCACCAGCTGCCCGGCCAGATGTGCGCCTTCGCCCGCGAGGTGCTGCGCGCCGAGGCCGCCGAACCGGTCGGCCACTACGACGTCGTCCACTCCCACTACTGGCTCTCCGGCCAGGTGGGCGCGCTCGCCCGGGACCGCTGGGGCGTCCCGCTGGTCCACTCGATGCACACCATGGCCAAGGTCAAGAACGCCGCGCTCGCCGAGGGTGACACCCCCGAGCCGGAGGGCCGGATCATCGGCGAGGAGCAGGTGGTCGACGCCTCCGACATGCTCATCGCCAACACCGACCTCGAGGCGTCGCAGCTCATCGACCTCTACGGCGCCCACCCCGACCGCGTCGAGGTGGTCCACCCCGGCGTCGACCTCGGCGTCTTCCGGCCCCACGACCGCGCCGAGGCCCGCCGTGAGCTCGGCCTGCCCGCCGACGCCCACGTGCTGATGTTCGCCGGCCGGATCCAGCCGCTGAAGGCCCCCGACGTGCTGCTCCGCGCCGTCGCGGTGCTGCTCGAGCAGTCCCCGCAGCTGCGCAGCCGGCTCGTCGTCCCGGTCGTCGGTGGCCCGTCCGGCACCGGCCTGGAGCACCCCGAGTCGCTCGCCCAGCTCTCCGCCGAGCTCGGCCTCGACGACGTGGTCCGCTTCGTGCCGCCGGTCGCGCAGGCCGACCTCGCGCGCTGGTCGTCGGCCGCCACCCTGGTCGCCGTGCCGTCGTACAACGAGTCCTTCGGGCTGGTCGCCGTCGAGGCGCAGGCCACCGGCACCCCCGTCGTCGCCGCCGCGGTCGGCGGCCTCACCACGGTCGTCCGCGACGGACGCAGCGGCCTGCTCGTCGACGGCCACGAGCCCCGCGACTGGGCCGCTACGCTGCGCCGGGTGATCGAGGACGAGGCGCTCCACGCCCGGCTCTCCGCCGGCGCCCGGCAGCAGGCCCGCCGGTTCGCCTGGGAGCGCACCGCCCAGCGCACGCTCGACGTGTACGCCGCCTCCCGCGGCGCGCTGCTGCAGGCGGTCTCGTGAGCGACGCCGTCGAGCGCGTCCCGGGGGACCTCCAGCAGCGGGCTGCCCAGGCGGTCCGCGACCACCTCGCGGCCCAGGAGCTCGACTATCGCGAGCTGTCCGACGGCGTCTTCTCCTTCAGCCTGCCCGGCGAGAAGAAGCTGCAGACGCCGGTCCGGCTCGACGTCGGCGAGCACGCGCTGGGCATCCACGCCTTCGTCTGCCGCCGACCCGACGAGAACCACGAGCGGGTCTACCGCTGGCTGCTCGAGCGCAACCTGCGGCTGTACGCCGTCGCGTTCGCCGTCGACGCCGCCGGCGACATCTACCTCGACGCCCGGCTGCCGCTGGCCGCGGCCACCCCGGACGAGCTCGACCGGCTGCTGGGCGCGGTGCTCAGCTACGCCGACGGGTCCTTCAACACCATCCTCGAGCTCGGCTTCGCCAGCTCGATCCGCAAGGAGTGGGAGTGGCGCAAGCTGCGCGGCGAGCCCACCCACAACCTCGAGGCGTTCCGCCCCTGGCTGGAGGCCGAGGAGGCCGAGAAGGGCTAGCGGGCGGCCGGCTCCAGCGGCGCCGGCGGGGTCACGACCGGCGGGGCCGGCGGGCGCCGCCGGTGGCGGGCCACCGCGACGCCGACCAGCGCCAGCGCGCCGCCGAGGTAGGCGATCGACGGCGGGGTCTCGCCGAGGAACAGCAGGCCGAGGACGATCGTGATCGGCGGGACGAGGTAGGTGGTCACGCCGAGCCGGCTGGCGTCCATGTGGCGCAGCGCGTAGGCGTACGTCGTGAACGCGATCGCCGTCGGGAAGACCCCGAGGTAGACCAGCCACAGCACCGACGACAGCGGCGCCTCACCCAGCTCGACGACGAGCTGCGGCGTGAACGGCAGGCAGGTGACCACGCCGACCGAGCAGGCGAGCCAGGTGATGTGGACCGCCGGCATCCGGCCCACGAGCGGCTTCTGGAGGATCAGGCTGATCGCGTAGGAGACCGCGGCCAGCACGCAGAGCGCCACGCCGAGCACGTCGCGGTCGCCGGCCGGCGACGTGCCGAGCGCGATCAGCCCGACGCCGCCGAACGCCAGCGCGAGGCCGACGCCGAGATTCAGCGTGAACCGCTCGCCGAGGAACATCGCGGCCATGAGTGCGATCAGCACCGGCGAGACCTGGATCAGCATCGCGGCGGTGCCGGCGTCCACCCGCTGCTCGCCCTCGTTGAGGGCGACGTTGTAGACGCCGAACCACAGCACGCCGATGGCGGCGATGGCGAACCAGTCGGCGCGCGTCGGGCGCGGCAGCCCGCGGCTCAGCGCGACCGCCCCGAGGCAGGCCGCCCCGACCACCAGGCGGCCCAGCGAGAGGGCGCCGGCGGAGAAGTCGTGGCCGAGGTGCCGGATCGCCACGAAGGCAGAGGCCCAGAACACCAGCGTCACCGCCACGGCCGCCAGCGGCAGCCAGGCGCGGGGGTTCGTCGTGCTCGTCACCGCATCAGCGTAAGGAGCACAACCCCCCTGTGCCACGCGGTTTTCGGACGCGCATGCGCGAGATCCCGCCACCTTCCGGCGGCGGGCCAGGCGTCGCCGGCGGGGCTCAGGCCTCGAGCTTGTAACCGAGGCCGCGGACCGTGACGAGGTACTTCGGCTCGCTCGGGTCCGGCTCGATCTTGGCGCGGAGCCGCTTCACGTGGACGTCGAGCGTCTTGGTGTCGCCGACGTAGTCGGAGCCCCACACCCGGTCGATGAGCTGGCCGCGGGTCAGCACCCGGCCGGGGTTGCGCAGGAACATCTCGAGCAGCTCGAACTCCTTCAGGGGGAGCTTCTGCTCCTGGCCGTCGACGGTCACCACGTGCCGCTCGACGTCCATCCGCACCGGGCCCGCCTCGAGCGCGGCCGGCTCGAGCTCGGGCTCGCCGCCGCGGCGCAGCACCGCGCGGATCCGGGCGACCAGCTCGCGGGGGGAGTAGGGCTTGGTGACGTAGTCGTCGGCGCCGAGCTCGAGGCCCACCACCTTGTCGACCTCGTCGTCCTTGGCGCTCACCATGATCACCGGGACGCTGGACGTGGCCCGGATCTGGCGGCACACCTCGGTGCCGGGCAGGCCCGGCAGCATCAGGTCGAGCAGGACGATGTCGGCGCCGTTGCGGTCGAACTCCGCCAGCGCGTCGGTGCCGGTCGCGGCGATGGCGACCTCGTAGCCCTCCTTGCGGAGCATGTACGCGAGGGCGTCGCTGTAGCTCTCTTCGTCCTCGACGACGAGTACCCGTGTCACCGGCCGTTCTCCTGGTTCTTCTCGTGGGGGACGTGGCGCGGAAGGCTGAGGGTGAACGTAGACCCCTGCCCCTCCACGGACCAGACCCGGACGTCGCCGCCGTGGGTGGTGGCGACGTGCTTGACGATGGACAGCCCCAGCCCGGTGCCTCCGGTGGACCGGTGGCGGGCGGGGTCGACGCGGTAGAACCGCTCGAAGATGCGGCTCATCTCGCTCGACGGGATGCCGACGCCCTGGTCGACGACGGAGATCTCCACGTCGTCGCCCTCGGACTTGCAGGACACCAGCACCGTCGAGTCGTCGCCGGAGTAGTGGACGGCGTTGGCGACGAGGTTGGCGACCGCCGCGGTCACCTGCTCCGGGTTGCCGAGGACCTCCAGGCCCGGGGCGCCGCTGGTGACGACGGAGATCCGCCGCGCGTCGGCGTCGATGGCGACGGTGTCGGCGGCGGTGCGGATCACCTCGTCGACCGGGACCGGGACCGGCTCCTCGAGCGGGTCGTCGCCCTGCAGCCGGGACAGCTCGATGATCTGCTGCACCAGCCGGCCGAGCCGCTCGCTCTCGGTGAGCATCCGGTTGCTGAAGCGCTTGACGGCCTCGGGGTCGTCGGCAGCGTCGGTGACGGCCTCGGCGAGCAGCCGGATCGCGCCCACCGGCGTCTTGAGCTCGTGGCTGACGTTGGCGACGAAGTCGCGGCGGATCGCCTCGACCTGGCGCTCGCGGGTGCGGTCCTCGACCAGTGCCAGCACCAGCCGTGCGCCCAGCGGCGCGACCCGGGCGGTGACGTGGCGGGCGGGCATGTGGTGGCGGGAGAGCAGCAGCTCGGTCTCGCGGATCTGGCCGTCTCGGCGTACCTGCTGGACCAGCGTGGCCAGCTCGTCGGAGGCCAGCGCCTGGCCGCGGACCAGGCCGTAGGCGTACGCCGGCGCCGACGCCTTGAGCACGACGT
This sequence comes from Nocardioides sp. GCM10027114, assembly GCF_042659625.1. Taxonomy (NCBI): domain Bacteria; kingdom Bacillati; phylum Actinomycetota; class Actinomycetes; order Propionibacteriales; family Nocardioidaceae; genus Nocardioides; species Nocardioides sp. GCM10027114. The sequence continues at coordinate 161,738 of NZ_JBHSSS010000009.1, read as the reverse complement.
CGTCCTCGCCGACGACCACGGCGCTGCTGCGCAGGACGGACAGCACGGCGGTCACCGAGGGTGGCACGGCCCGGTCCTCGAGGCCCGGCGTCGTGCGCTGCTGCTGCCGCTCGCGGCCGCGCCGCGTCAGGAGCAGGCCCGCGGTGAGGCCCGCTCCGAGCAGCGCTCCGAGCAGCATCCAGAGAAGCACCGGGAGCAGTGCCTCCGTCGTCGCGTCCACGGTCCCGATCTTAGGCAGGGATTGGCCGGAACCTCCGCCCGAGGACGGCGGGCTTCGAGACGTTCACCACTCGTTCACGGCGTTGCCGCCTGTTGTCACCCGCACTGCTTATGGTGGGGGCATGCGTGAGGCATTCCATGACCAGCTCGACGGCATCTTCCAGGACCTGGCCGGCATCAGCCACCAGGTCGAGAACGCCGTCCACCTCGCCACCGAGGCACTGCTGACGGGGGACGCCGGCATCGCCGAGCGCGTCATCAGCGGCGACGCCGCCATCGACCGGGCGCGTGAGCGCGTCGAGGACAACGCCTTCCAGCTGCTGTCGCTGCAGCAGCCCGTCGCCGGCGACCTGCGTCTCGTCGTCTCCGCCCTGCGGATCGTCAGCGAGCTCGAGCGGATGGGCGACCTGAGCGTCCACGTCGCGAAGATCGCCCGGCTCCGCGTGCCGCAGGTGGCCGTGCCCGAGGAGGTGCGCCCCACCCTGGCGAAGATGGGCCAGGTCGCCGAGGAGATGGTGGGCCGGGTCGCCGGGATCATCGTCGAGCGCGACGTCGAGGCCGCCGCCGAGCTGGTGCGCGACGACGACGTCATGGACGGCCTGCGCCGCCGCAGCTTCACCGAGCTGCTCGGGGACCACTGGGCCCACGGCATCGAGGCCGCCGTCGACGTCGCCCTGCTCGGCCGCTACTACGAGCGGATCGCCGACCACACCGTCTCGATCGCCAACCGCATCGTCTACGTCGTCACCGGCGACTTCCCCGTCGAGGCCTGAGGCCCCGCACAAGCCCGGAAATACGCTGACCCGCCCGGAACTTCCGGGCGGGTCAGCGTTCAGTTTCGGGCGGGTCAGCGCAATCCGCGCGTCAGCGACCCTGGTTCGCGACCGCGGCCGCGGCGGCCGCGGCGGCCTCCGGGTCGAGGTACTCGCCGCCCTGGACGGTCGGCTGCATCGAGTCGTCGAGCCGGTAGACCAGCGGCTGACCGGTGGGGATGTTCAGCCCCGCGATGTCCTCGTCGCCGATGCCGTCGAGGTGCTTCACCAGTGCGCGGAGGCTGTTGCCGTGCGCGGCGACCAGGACGGTGTGGCCGGCCTGCAGGTCGGGGACGATCGCGGACTCCCAGTAGGGGAGGAACCGGGCGATGACGTCCTTGAGGCACTCGGTGCGGGGCATCTCCTCGCCGAGGTCGGCGTACTGCGGGTCGCCGACCTGGGAGTGCTCGGCGTCGTCGTCGAGCGGCGGCGGCGGGACGTCGAAGGAGCGGCGCCAGAGCATGAACTGCTCCTCGCCGTAGGCCTCGAGGGTCTCCTTCTTGTCCTTGCCCTGGAGCGCGCCGTAATGACGCTCGTTGAGCCGCCAGCTGCGGCGCACCGGGATCCAGTGGCGGTCGGCGGCGTCGAGCGCGAGGCAGGCGGTGCTGATCGCGCGCCGCTGCAGCGACGTGTGGACGACGTCGGGCGCGAGCCCGGCCTCCTTGATCTGCGCGCCGCCGCGCACCGCCTCCTGCTGGCCCTTCTCCGTGAGGGGCACGTCGACCCACCCGGTGAAGAGGTTCCTGGCGTTCCACTCGCTCTCGCCGTGGCGGAGGAGGATCAGCGTGTGGGTCACGGGGTGCTCCGATCGGTCGTGCCGGCGCCGCCGGGACGCCCGCGGATTTTCAGTGCGTCACCTGGGAGGCGACGAGATCAGTGGTCGCCCTCGCCGTGGACCTCGTCGGGGTCGATGCACTCGGACTCGCCGTCGATGCCCTCGTAGTCGCCGCAGTTGTCGACGACCACGACGTCCATCTCGATCTGCTCGCCGTCACCGAAGCGGATGGAGACCGGGATGAAGTCGCCCTTGTCGAAGTCGCCCTCGACCTCGACACCGCCCTCGTCGTTGAGGTTGACCGCGCCGGCGGCCGGCACCTCGAAGGGTGAGAAGCCGGTGAAGTCGAGCGTCGTCTCGCCCGCGCCGGCCATCTCCTCGACCGTGGCGGCCTCGAGCTCCTCGTTGTTGACGAAGGTGGCGATGAAGGTGCCGGAGCCGTCCTCGGCGGAGACGATCACGGCGCTCAGCACGTCGACGGAGGCGTCGCGGTTGTTGACGCCGGCGCCGGGCGTGTAGACCCGGTTGGTCGCCTCGTCGAAGCCGCACGCGCCGAGCGTGGAGAGGACGAGCGCGGTGGTCGACAGCGCAAGGGTGCGTCGCAGGGGCGTCGGTCGCAGGTGCATCGTGTGAGGGCCTTCGCAGGTCGTCGGCGAGCGCGGGCCGCCGTTCCGGCATGGTGCGGAGGACAGCCTAGCGGCCCCCGCGCCCGAGGGGCCTACTGGCCGAGGCCGACCCGGCCCGCCTCGACCAGCAGCGCCAGCGACACGACCGTCGTCGCGCCGATCGAGAGCCACAGCAGCCGGGGTGCGCCGGTGCGCAGCGCGATCCGCAGCGGCAGGTGGCGCAGGCCCTCCCGGTTGTCGGGGACGAGCCCGGGGAGTGCCCGGAGCACGTGGACGCACACGCCGAGGAGGGCGGCGAGGACGGTGATGCTGATCTCCGGCGGTCGGCCGGTGGCGGCGCCGCCCCAGCCGCCGTACGAGAGGAAGGCGGGGTAGAGGCCGTACGACGCCGCCCACGGCAGCCAGGACAGCCAGCCGCCGCGGAGGGCGACGTTGCCGACGACGGCGACCGCGACCGAGGCGAGGTAGGCGACGCCGGCGGCGAGCCCGTTGCTCAGCGACATCGGCACGAGCAGCAGGACGGCGCAGGTCAGCGCGAACCAGACCGTGCCGGGGTCGAGCCGGCCGGCCGCGACCGGCTTGCCGGGACGCTGGGCCCGCAGGTCGCGCTCGCGGTCGACCACGTCGTTGTGCCAGCCGAGCACGGCCTGGCCGATCAGCACGGTCCCCAGCACGAGGAGCACCTCGCGGGTGGCGCGGCCGCTCAGCGCGGCGGCGGTCGCCAGCACCAGCGCGGTGACGACGGCCTGCCGCGGGTGCGCGGCGTGCAGCAGCGGCAGCGGGCGCGGGTCGGGCACCGGGGACGGCAGCGGCGGCAGCGGCGGCAGCGGCGGCTCGGGGTCGACCGGCTTGCCGGGCGGGGCGTCCGGCCGCTGCCGACCGGGCAGGCGGACGCGCAGGCGGGGCGACATGCGACGCAGTATCGCCAAAGAACCGCTCAACCGTGGGGGATTCGCGCACCGACACGCGCCCGCCACCACAGGGGACGCCGATCTGTCAAGCCCTCATACCCCCTCTGACCTGCACAAACGCGGAAGGAGCAGTCGTGGCGGCGTGTTAGACTGCTCACCTAGGAAGGGGTACTTGCCATATGACTTTCACCGTCGGAGAAACGGTCGTCTACCCGAATCACGGGGCTGCAGTCATCGAGGACATCGAGACTCGGAAGATCAAGGGAGAGGACCGGCAGTACCTCGTCCTTCGGATCGTTGCCCAGCAGGACCTGGTGGTCCGCGTCCCCGCGTGCAACCTTGACCTCGTCGGCGTTCGCGACGTGGTCGACAAGGAGGGTCTCGACCGTGTGTTCGACGTGCTGCGGGCCGAGCACGTCGAGGAGCCGACCAACTGGTCGCGCCGTTACAAGGCCAACCTCGAGAAGCTGCACAGCGGCGACGTCATGAAGGTCGCCGAGGTCGTCCGCGACCTGTGGCGCCGTGAGCGTGACCGCGGGCTGTCGGCCGGTGAGAAGCGGATGCTCGCCAAGGCGCGGCAGATCCTCGTCTCCGAGCTGGCGCTCGCCGAGCACACCAACGAGGACAAGGCGGAGGCCCTCCTCGACGAGGTCCTCGCCTCCTGAGTCAGTTCCTGACCGTCACGACGAGGCCCCGGCGCAGCAGCGCCGGGGCCTCGTCGCGTGTGCGGCCGGTGCGCTGTCGGTTCCCAGGGGCGCCCGGACGTCATACGATCCGGTCGCCATGACGACCGATTCGTATGACGTCCCCGAGTACCCCGAGTACCCCGAGTACGCCGCCCTCGGCGCCGTCGTGGAGACCGGTCGCGGCTCGCTGCCGTTCGCGCTCATCCACGGCGAGCCACTCGTGGGCTGTGCCTCCTGGGCGTTGGGGGAGGCCGGCGTCACCGCGGTCGACCTCGGGACGTCGTGGGAGGACATCGTCGAGTCGGGCGAGCCGTTCGTGCTGCACGACCCGCTGTGCCCGATGACCCCCGCCGGCTTCGTCCGGGAGTGCGTGGCCCGGGCTGCCGAGCTCGACCGCGTGGTGGTGGCGGTGCGCCCGGTGACCGACACGGTCAAGCAGGTCACCGGCGAGGCGGTCGGCGGGACGGTCGACCGCGACGGGCTGGTGACGGTCGTCTCGCCCGTCGTGCTGCCCGCCTCCGTGGTGCGCGAGATCCGCGGGCTGCCCTCGCCCGAGCTGCCGTCGCTCGACTTCGCCGAGCTGGTGCCGGCGCTGCGCGACCGGTTCGGGGTCGAGCTGGTTGAGGCGCCGGCCGACGCTCGCCGGGTCGCCTCCGAGGAGGACCTGCGACTGCTCGAGGCGCTCACCGGCCGCGGCGAGCAGCGGCCGTGACGGGCGGGCCGATCGACCCCCGCGGGCCGGGCAGCCGGCCCGACCCGGTGGAGACCGCCCGGGCGGTCGTGGAGACCCACCACCCCGACGCCCGGCAGGCCTGGCTCTCGGGGTCTGTCGTGCTGGGCGGCGCCGGACCGACCTCCGACCTCGACGTGACCGTGCTGCTCGACGCCGCGGACTCCGGGGGCGCCGGCGACGCGGTCGTCCACCGCCGCTCGCTGACCCACGACGGCTGGCCGGTCGAGCTCTTCGTCCACACCGAGGCGTCGGTGCGGCACTTCGTCGAGCTCGACCGGCGCCGCCGCCGGCCGACCATGGCCCGGCTGGTCGCGACCGGGGTGCCGTTGCTGGGCGGCGACGCAGGTGCGGCACTCCAGGCCGAGTGCGCCGACCTCGTGGTGGCCGGCCCCGGCCCGCTGTCCGACGAGGCGCGTGACCGCGCCCGCTACGCGCTCACCGACCTGCTCGACGACCTCGTCGACGTCGCCGTCTCCGGCGGGGACCGCGACCGCCGCGGCGGCGCCGCCGGCCACGCGGTCGCGGTCGAGGTGTGGCACCAGGCCGCCGAGCTGCTGCTCGCCGCCGCCGGCCGGTGGAGCGGCACCGGCAAGTGGCTGGTCCGCGAGCTCGAGGAGTACGACGCGGAGTACGACACGGCGTACGCCGAGCGGCTCGACGCGGGGCTGCAGGCCGCCCTCTCCGGCGACCCGAACCCGCTGGCCACGGTCGCGGAGGCGGTCCTCGACGGCGTCGGCGGCCGGCTCTGGGCCGGCTACAGCGCGGTGGCCACCGTCGAGGAGCCTCCCCCGGACGCGACCGGCTGATCCAGCCCCGGTCGACCCAGATCGGCCCGGCTCACGTCGAGCTGGGTTCCGTGGCGCCGTCGTCGGGCGAGAGGTCCGCGCCGGGCCCGCCCGGGAGCCCGCCCTCGGGTCCGCCTGGACCGTGGCCGAAGTCGTGGTGCCCGCCGAGACCGGGGAAGCCGTCGCGCTCCTCGGCGGCCTCGAGCAGCGCGTCCGCCTGCTCGCGGGTCATCAGGCCGTCCTCGACCGCCCGGTCCAGCCGGAAGGCGAGCAGCTCCAGCCGGCGCGCCTCCTGCTCCTCGCGGAGCTCCTCGGTCACGGTCTCCAGCGCTGCGGCGACCTCGTCGGCGTCGAGGCCGAGCTCCTCGGCGAGCCGCTGCGCGAAGTCGGCCTGCCGCTGCTCGCGGAGCTCGTCGCGCAGGCCGTCGAGCTCCCCGAGCTGCCCCTCGAGCTGCCCCTCGAGCTGGCCCTCGAGCTGGGCGGCCGTGCTCGTGTCGGCCGGGTCGTCGTCGGCCAGCGCGGGCACGGCGAGGCCGGCGGCGGCGATGCCGGCGACCGCGACTCCGGCGACCGTGGTCCGGTGCAGCCGGGGGAGCCGGGGAAAGGTCGTGCGGTTCATGGTGGTCCTCCCGTCGGTTGCTGACGCAGACGAGCCTGACCCCGCAGGCTGGGACGCCCTCCAAGGTTTGCTGGACGTTCGCTGGGAGTCTCAGGACCCGTCGTCCGGCGCCAGCGGCAGCCGCACCCGGAAACTGGCGCCCTCGCCCGGTGTGGAGTCCACGTCGACCTCGCCCTGCAGCGCCCGGACCAGCGCCGCGACGATGGTGAGGCCCAGCCCGGCGCCACCGCCCGACCCGCGGGCGCGCGACCGGTCCGCCCGGGCGAAGCCGTCGAAGGCCGTGGTGACCAGGTCCTCGGGCAGCCCCGGCCCGTCGTCACGCACCGCGACGACCCCGACGCCGCCGTCGCGCGACGCGGCGATCGTCACCGTCGTCCCGGCGGGGGTGTGCCGCACCGCGTTGACGACGAGGTTCATCACGACCTGGCGCAGCCGCTCCTCGTCGGCGAGCACCAGGACGCCGCCGTCGTCGCGGGGCAGGTCCAGCCGGACCGCGTGCCCGGGTGCGGTGGCCCGGGCGTCGTGGGCGGCGTCGGCGGCCACCACGACCAGGTCGACGACGTCGCGCCGCAGCGGTCGCTGCTGGTCGAGCCGGGCGAGGAGCAGCAGGTCCTCGACCAGGCCGGCCATCCGGGTCGACTCCTCCTCGATCCGGCGCATCATCCGGTCCAGGTCCTCCGGCTCCCGGACCGCGCCCTGCCGGTAGAGCTCGGCGAACCCCCGGATGGACGTCAGCGGGGTCCGCAGCTCGTGGCTCGCATCGGCCATGAACCGCCGCATCCGACGCTCGGACTGCGTGCGGACCTCGAAGGCCGCCTCGATCTGGGCGAGCATCCCGTTGAGCGCCTGGCCGAGCCGCCCCACCTCGGTCCCCGGCCCGCCCTCGACGGGGACGCGACGCGAGAGGTCGCCGGCCGCGATCGCGCCGGCCGTCTCCTCGATCCGGTGCAGCGGCCGGAGGCTGCCCCGCACGGCCGCGAGGCCCGCGGCGACCCCCAGTCCGAGCACCGCCAGCCCGATCGCCAGCACGATCCGCCGCAGCTGCGCCGCGGTGGCCTCGACGTCCTCGAGCGAGGTGGCGAGCACGAACGTCCGGCCCTGCTCCAGCGGCGCCACGAGGAGCCGCCACGGGGTGCCGTCGGCGGCGGTCAGCGTGTACGGCGTGCCCGCCCGCTCCGCGGCGACCCGGGAGGTGATCCCGGTCAGGTCCGGGGGCTCCTCCGGGGTCACCGGGTCGGCGAGCTGCAGCAGCGTCGACCCGTCGGCGGCGAGCACGCGCACGACGTACCGGCTGGGGAGGTCCTGCCGCTGCCGCAGGCCACGGTCGGGCCCGGCCAGCGGGCCGCGGCGCAGCGACTCGACGACGGTCGACATCTCGTCGTCCACGCGGTCGGCGAGGTAGCCGCGCAGCAGCGCGCTCGTGGTGGCGCTGGTGAGGGCCAGTGCGGCGGTGAGCAGGAGCGCGACCACGACGAGCAGCCGGCCCCGCAGCGACCGGCGGCCCCACCAGGACGCCCGGTCCGGGGTCGTCGCGGTGACCATCGGGTCTCAGCCGCCGTCCGGCAGCCGCAGCACGTAGCCGACGCCGCGGACGGTGTGCAGCAGCGGCGGCCCGTCCGCGTCGACCTTGCGCCGAAGGTAGGAGACGTAGGACTCGACGATGCCGGACTCGCCCGCGAAGTCGTACTCCCAGACGTGGTCGAGGATCTGCGCCTTCGACAGCACGCGGCCGGCGTTCACCATGAGGTAGCGCAGCAGGTTGAACTCGGTCGGCGAGAGCGCCACCAGCCGGCCGCCCCGGCGCACCTGGTGGGCGTCCTCGTCGAGCTCGAGGTCGGCGACGACGAGCCGGCCGTCCGCGCCCGGGTCGGCCGAGGTGCGGCGCAGCACGGCGCGGATCCGGGCGACGACCTCCTCGAGGCTGAACGGCTTGGTGACGTAGTCGTCGCCGCCGAGCGTGAGCCCGGTGACCTTGTCCTCGGTGGCGTCGCGGGCGGTCAGGAACAGCACCGGCAGCACCCGGTGGCCGGCGCGGAGCCGGCGCAGCACCTCGAACCCGTCCAGGTCCGGCAGCATCACGTCGAGCACGACGAGGTCCGGGGCCCGGCGGGCGGCGGCGTCCAGCGCCTCCCGGCCGCTGGCGGCCGCGGTGACCTCGAAGCCGGCGAAGCGCAGGCTCGCCCCGAGCAGCTCGCGGATGTTGGGCTCGTCGTCGACGACCAGCAGGTGGGTGGTCACCCCGTCATCGTGGCGGCGCCGGCTGACGGTCTGCTGGGAGCCGGCTGAGCGTTCCCTGTGAGCCGGCCGAGCCGGTCGAACCGGTCAGTCGTCGCCCGGCGCCCGGTCGTCGAGGCCGGCCAGGGTGGCGGCGAGGGCGACGTCCTCGGGGAAGGTGATCTTGATGTTGGCCGGTCCGGACCCGACCGCGACGACCCGCCCCTCGCCGTACCGCTCGAAGCAGCTCGCGGTGTCGGTGCCGTCGAAGCCGTCGGCGTCGGCCCGGCGGTACGCCGCCAGCAGCTCCGCGGCCCGGAACGCCTGCGGCGTCTGCACGCCGACGAGGCCGGCGGGTACGGCGGCGCCCTCGGCGGTCACCAGGCCGGACAGCCGGACGACCGGCAGCGCGCCACCGTGCTCGCGGGCCGCGGCGACGGTGGCCGCGAAGAGCTCGGGGCCGGCCAACGGCCGGGCGGCGTCGTGGACGGCGACCACGTCGATCTCGCCGGCCTCGATCTCCGGGGCCAGCGCCCGCAGCGCCTGCCACTCCGACGCGTGCCGGGTGGCGCCGCCCTCCACGACACCGACCTCGCGGTCGCCGAGGTGGGGGGAGACCGCCCCGGCCACGGCATCGCGCTCGCCGGGGCGGACGACGAGCAGCAGCCGGTGCAGGTCGGGCAGCTGCCAGGCGGCCCGCAGCGAGGCCACCAGCACGGGGGCGTCGCCGAGGGGGAGCAGCACCTTGTTGACCTCGGCCCCGACCCGGGAGCCGGACCCGGCGGCGAGGACGACGACGGCGGCGGGCATGGGGCGCAGTCTAGGTTTCCACGGCTGTTACACGGCCGCCCGGTTGCGAAACCTCGGCACAACACGGCGGCCCTAGCGTCGGTCCCCAGGCTGCGAGAGGAGTGCGCATGGAGGACTGGCAACCCGTGTGCCGCGTGGTGGAGCTCGAGGTCGACCGGCCCGCGACCGCGCTGGTGCACGGGCAGGCGGTGGCGGTCTTCCGCACCGTCGGCCCCGGGGGCGGCGACGAGGTACACGTGCTCGGCAACCACGACCCGTACGCGCGGGCGTCCGTGCTGTCCCGCGGGATCGTCGGCCGGCGTGGCGACGTCCCGATCGTCGGCTCCCCGGTGCACCACCACGCCTTCGACCTGCGGACCGGGACCTGCCTCGAGGACCCGCACGTGCACGTCCCGGTCTTCGCGGTCCGGGTGGTCGAGGGCGTGGTGCTGGTCGGGCCGCGGCTCGACCGGGTGGTGGAGGGGGCCTAGCGGGGCCGTCGCGATCCCCGGATATCCGGGGATCGCCTCGCTTCTGGGCCACTGCAGTGCCCGAGAAGCGAGCGGAGTGCCCGAGCAGCGGGGCTGGTGTGACGGCTGGTGTCAGACGATCAGGGCGGTCGCGATCGCCGCGACCCCCTCGCCGCGCCCGGTGAGCCCGAGCCCGTCGGTGGTGGTGGCCGACACCGTCACCGGGGCGCCGGCCGCCGCGGAGAGGGCAGCCTCGGCCTCGGCGCGGCGCGGGCCGAGCCGCGGCCGGTTGCCGACGACCTGGACCGCGACGTTGCCGATCTCGAAGCCGGCGGCCCGCACCCGGCGGGCGGTCTCGGCGAGCAGCGCGGCGCCCGAGGCGCCCGCCCACTCCGGCTCGGCCGTGCCGAAGTTGCTGCCGAGGTCGCCGAGGCCGGCGGCGGACAGCAGCGCGTCGCACGCCGCGTGCGCGGCGACGTCGGCGTCGGAGTGCCCCTCGAGGCCCTGGGGCTCGTCCGGCCACCCCAGCCCGGCGAGGTTCATGGGGACGCCGTCGACGAGCCGGTGGACGTCGGTACCGAGGCCGACGCGTGGGACGCGTGGGGTCTGAGTCACACGATGATGATGCACGAGCCACAATCGGACGTGTGAGGACCTCCCGAGGCACAGGCGCCTGGTCGTGGGCCGGCATCGTCGCCGGCTTCGCGGGCCTGGCCACCAGCTACGCGCTGGCCATGGCGCTGACCATCCGTGAGTCGCCCGTCGTCGCGGTGGCCGAGCTGGTGATCAGGGTGACGCCGGGCCGCGTCGTGGAGGAGGCCATCGCGCGGCTCGGCTTCTGGGACAAGCCGCTGCTGATCGGCGGGATCCTGCTGTTCCTCGCGGTCCTCTTCGCGTACGCCGGCCGGTTGGCCGCGCGCGGCCCGTGGCAGCCGCTCACCGTGTGGCTGCCGCTGACCGCCGTCGGCGCCGTCGCGGTGGTGGTGCAGCGCGGGCAGACGCTCGTCGACTACCTGCCGCTGGCGCTGGGTCTTGCGACCTGGGTGGTGGTGCTGCGGCTGCTCGCGGCGGTGCTGCGGCGCGAGCAGGCCGCCGCTGCCGGCGCCGACGCCACGGGTGCGGCGTTCGACGAGCCCGTGGCGGTCGCCGACGAGGGCCGGCCCGGGGCCGCCTCCTCGCGGCGTACCTTCCTGCTCGCCTCGGGCGCGGTCGCGCTGGTCGCGGCCGCCACCACCGGCCTGGGTCGCGTGGTCGGCGCCGGCCGCCGCGGCGTGGAGGCGAGCCGGCGGCTGCTCAAGATCGACGGGGTCACCGAGCCGAGCGTGCCGGCGAAGGCGCGGATCGGGCTCGACGGGGTCTCGCCGTGGATGACGCCCAACGAGGACTTCTACCTGATCCACACCGCCATCGTGGTCCCCACGATCGCGCCCGGCGACTGGTCGGTGCGGATCCACGGCATGGTCGAGCGCGAGGTGGTGCTGACGTACGCCGACCTGCTGGAGCGGGAGCGCACCGAGGCGTGGGTGACGCTCAACTGCGTGTCCAACCCGGTCGGCGGCAACCTCATCGGCAACGCGTGGTGGAGCGGGGTCCGGCTCGACGCGCTGCTCGCCGAGGCCGGGCCGCTGCCCGGCGCCGACGCGGTCAAGCAGACGTCGCACGACGGCTGGACCTGTGGCACCCCGCTCACCGCGCTCACCGACGGTCGCGACGCGATGCTGGCCGTCGCCATGAACGGCAAGCCGCTGCCGATCGAGCACGGCTTCCCCGTGCGCACCATCGTCCCGGGGCTCTACGGCTTCGTGTCGGCCTGCAAGTGGGTCGTCGACATCGAGGTGACCCGGTTCGCCGACTTCACGGCGTACTGGACCGGGAAGGGCTGGTCGGCGCAGGGCCCGGTCAAGATCGCCTCGCGCATCGACGTGCCGCGCCAGGGTCAGGACGTCGAGGCCGGCAAGGTGCAGGTCGGCGGGGTCGCCTGGCACCAGCGGACCGGCATCGACGCGGTCGAGGTCTCCCTCGACGGCGGCGGCTGGCAGCGGGCCGCGGTCGCGTCGGTCCCGACCGACGACACCTGGGTGCAGTGGGCGCTGACCCTCGACGACGTGCCGCCGGGGGACCACGAGGTGCGGGTGCGCGCCATCGGCAAGGACGGCGACGTGCAGACCGGCGTCGAGCGCGACGTGGTGCCGGACGGCGCCACCGGCTGGCACGGCGTGGAGTTCACCGCCCGCGCCTGACGCGCCTCAGCCGGGCGTCACCAGTTGCGCAGCTTGGTCCCGGGCAGCGGGTGCGCGGCGTCGTGGATGACGTAGACCAGCCCGCCCGACTTCGGCAGCCAGGCGTCCTCGAACTGGCCGCGGTCGTAGACCCGCCGCACCCCGGCCCGGTCCTCGGCCGCGGGGTCGTTGACGACGACGTCGCCGTTCTTGCGGAAGCCGACGATCACCAGCAGGTGGCCGTTGCTGCCGTTGCGGGTCTCCGGCGGCGCGTTGTCGAGCCGGCCGGCCGACCAGGAGAGCGACGCGATCAGCGGGATGCCGGCCTCGATGAACCGGCCCGCCTCGCGCAGGTTGCGCAGTCGCGTCACGAACGCGTGGTCGGTGCGGGTCGCGGCGTACGCCGTGTTGAAGGGCCAGTTGCCGGTGCCGCGGTAGGACGCGTCGTACGTGCGTCGGGCCGCGTGGTCGACCCACGGGTCGACGTGGTCGTCGGGGACCCAGTCGTAGGCCTTCGCGGGCGGGAGCGCGTCGTAGTAGCCGAGCACCATCGAGGTCGAGGTCGGCGAGCACCACGCCTGGCCGCCGGCGCCCCAGGTGGGGTAGTGGCCGCGGTGCATCATCTGCGAGTAGCGGGGGACGGGCAGCACGGTGCCGGCGCCCGGTCCGGGCCGGGAGGTGGCCACGTCGCTGACGGCGGGCAGCCGGCTCGCCATCGCGCCGACGGCGTCGAGCCGCGGGCTCCTCGCGCCGGGGCGGCGGAGCAGCGTCACCTGCAGCTGCCAGGAGGTGAGCGGGGTGCTCGCCTGCCAGGTGTCGACGTTGACGTCGGCGAGGTCGTCGCCCTGGCCGGGCAAGGAGGTGCGCCGCACGTGACGGTCGGCGTCGGCCCAGCGGCCGAGGACGTCCCAGCTCGAGGTCCGGCCGTCGGCGGCCTGGCCGCGCACGGCGACCTCGAGGTAGCCGGCGCCGCGGGTGCGGGCCTCCCAGGAGGCGATCAGCTCGGTGAGCCCGAAGCCCGGCGAGACCCACGGCGAGGTCCAGGTGCCGGCCTCGTAGGTGTCGCCGTTGTAGGACCGGGTGCCGCTGGCCTCGGAGATCCGGAGCCCGCCCTTGCGGACCCGGACACCGTCGCGGGTGCCGGCTCGCAGCTCGGCGCCGGTGTCCCAGGCGGTCCGGGCGATCTGCCGCTTGGCGGCCCGCTCGGTGGTCGGGGCCGCCGCAGAGGCCTTGCCCGGGGCCGGCTCGGCGGGGGCCGGGAGCGGGGTGAGCAGGGCGGCGGCGAGGGTCAGGCCGGCCGCCAGGATCGGGGTGCGCACCCGACGACGGTAACCCGCACCCGCCACTCCTGTCACAGGAGTCACAGGGATCCGCCCGGCGCGGACCGCGCGTCCCCTGCGGCCCCCGGAGCGGCCGGGGATGCGGGGTCGACCGGGCCGCGACCCTAGAATCGGCCGGGTGAGTTTCCGGCTGTACGACACCGCGACCCGAGACGTCCGCGACTTCGTCCCGCTCGAGGCGGGCAAGGCGGGCATCTACGTCTGCGGTCTCACCGTGCAGTCCGAGCCGCACGTCGGCCACGTCCGCTCCGCGGTCAACTTCGACGTGCTGCGCCGCTGGCTCACGAGGTCGGGCTACGAGGTGTCGTTCATCCGCAACGTCACCGACATCGACGACAAGATCCTCGCCAAGGCCGAGCAGCAGGGCCGCCCCTGGTACAACCTCGCCTACGCGATGCACCGCGAGCTCGACCGGGCGCTGGCCTCGATCAACGTGCTGCCGCCGACCTACGAGCCCGGCGCGACCGGCCACGTGCCGGAGATGGTCGAGCTGATCGCGGAGCTGGTCTCCCGCGGCCACGCCTACGCCGCCGAGGACGGCTCGGGCGACGTCTACTTCGACGTGCGCTCCTGGCCGTCGTACGGCGAGCTGACCCGGCAGAAGGTCGAGGACATGGAACCGGCCGGCGACGCCGACCCGCGCGGGAAGCGCGACCCCCGCGACTTCGCGCTGTGGAAAGGCTGGAAGAAGGACTCCGAGCCCGCCTCCGCCGCGTGGCCGTCGCCGTGGGGCCCCGGCCGCCCCGGCTGGCACATCGAGTGCTCGGCGATGGCGCAGAAGTACCTCGGCCCCGCCTTCGACATCCACGGCGGCGGCGTCGACCTGCGCTTCCCCCACCACGAGAACGAGCAGGCCCAGTCGCGCGCGGCCGGCCACCCGTTCGCGTCGTACTGGATGCACAACGCGTGGATCACCACCGCCGGCGAGAAGATGAGCAAGTCGCTCGGCAACTCGCTGCTGATCCCGTCGGTGCTCGAGCGGGTCCGCGGCATCGAGCTGCGGTTCTACATCGTCGCCGCCCACTACCGCTCACACGTCGAGTTCTCGTTCGAGGCGCTCGACGAGGCCGCGGCGGGCTTCCGCCGCATCGAGGGGTACGTCGCGCGGGCGGCCGCCGTCGTCGGCGAGCTGCCGACCGGCGGTATCGCCTGCGCCGAGTTCGTCGAGGCGATGGACGACGACCTCGGCACCCCCGCGGCCGTCGCGGCGATCCACGACGTGGTGCGCGAGGGCAACAGGCTGCTGGCAGCGGGGGACCCCGGCAGCACCGCAGCGCTGCGGGGGAACCTGGCGTCGGTGCTGGAGATGCTCGACGTGCTCGGGCTGCATCCCGCCGACCCCGCCTGGGCGCAGGCGTCCGGGGGTGCCGACGAGCGGCTCACGCAGGCCGTCGACGTGCTGGTCTCCGGGCTGCTCGAGCAGCGCGCCGAGGCCCGCGCCGCCAAGGACTTCGCCACCGCCGATGCGATCCGCGACCGGATCAAGGCGGCCGGCATCGAGATCGAGGACACACCCGAGGGCCCGAAGTGGTCGCTCGGAGAAGGACACTGAGGGCAATGGCAGGTAATTCGCAGCGCAAGGGCGCCATCCGCAAGTCGTCGAAGGGACCGACCGCCGGCTCCGGCGGCCGGGTCAAGCGCGGCCTCGAGGGGAAGGGTCCGACGCCGAAGGCCAAGGACCGCCCCAACCACAAGGCCTACAAGGCCCGCCAGAAGGAGGAGCGCGCCGCCGCGGCCCGTCCCAAGCGCAAGCCCACCAGCGGCGACGCCGAGTGGGTCGCCGGGCGCAACTCCGTCGTCGAGGCGCTACGAGCCGGCATCCCGGTCAGCGGCGTCTACGTCGCCGAGGGCGCCGAGCGCGACGGCCGCCTCCGCGAGGCGTTCCGGCTGGCCGCCGAGCAGGGGCTGAGCCTGCTCGAGGTGAGCAGGGGCGAGCTCGACCGGATGACCGGGGGCGCGGTCCACCAGGGGCTCGCCGCGAAGATCCCGGCCTACGAGTACGCCCACCCCGACGACCTGCTCGCCCGCGCCGCCGAGGCGGGGGAGAAGCCGCTCGTCGTGGCGCTCGACTCCGTCACCGACCCGCGCAACCTCGGCGCGGCGGTCCGCAGCGCCGCCGGGTTCGGCGCCCACGGCGTACTGGTGCCCGAGCGGCGCGCGGCCGGGATGACCGCGTCGGCGTGGAAGACCTCCGCCGGCGCCGCCGCCCGGATCCCCGTCGCGCAGACGGTCAACCTGGTCCGGCAGCTCAAGGCCTACCAGGAGGCCGGCTGCATGGTCATCGGCCTCGCTGCCGACGGCGACGTGTCGCTCCCCGACCTCGACCTGGCCGACATGCCGCTCGTCGTCGTGGTCGGCTCCGAGGGCAAGGGCCTCTCGCGGCTCGTGGCCGAGACCTGCGACCAGCTGGTCTCGATCCCGATGGCCAACCAGCTCGAGTCTCTCAACGCCGGCGTGGCCGCCTCGGTGACCCTCTACGCGATCGCCCAGGCGCGCGCCTGACGCACCTTCCCCGCGAGGTGGCAGGCTTGGCTCCGCGAGGTGGCAGGCTTTGCCCAACGAGGTGGGACAGTTGAGGCATCTCCAGCAGCGGAACCAGAGGTGGCAGCGATGGTGAGACGGTCCCCGTCGGTGGGGCGTCGATGACTCGCGCCCGCGTCCTCCACGGCGTCGTGCTGCTGGTGGTCTGGCTCGTCGTGGCCCTGCCTGCCGCGATGGCGTTCTTCCTCAACAGCAGCACCCAGGTGGTCGTCGCCAGCCACCAGGCCCAGCTGCGGCCGACCCTGGACGGCTGGGTGGTGCTCCACACCGGCCCGGTGCTCCCCGACGTGCGCCTCGAGTCACCGAGCATCGTGGGCGCCGACCTCGTGCTCGGCAAGACCACGGCCGGTGACACCACCGGCCTCGTCGAGCGCTACGCCTTCCTGGCCAGCCAGCCGGACGGCCAGAAGGCCAAGGTCGAGCGCGCGCTCACCGACATGGCGTACGACGCCGCGGTGCGCGGCGCGCTCGTCGGCCTCGTCCCGGTGGCGATCTGGCTCCTGGTCGGACCCGTGCGTCGCCGGGAGCTGTGGGGTCACGTCAAGCGTCCCGAGGGCGCCGCCCTGGTGGCCGCCGCGCTGGTCGCCGGCGTCCTGGTGTGGGAACCGTGGAACCCCGACGAGCCCACCGGCGAGGACGAGGTCGGCTGGGCCGCGCTGCAGGACTACCTGGGCCCGGAGGTGCCGGTGCCCGAGCCGGCACGCGGCCTGCAGATCAGCACCGACGCGACCGCCGTCTCCTCTCGCCGGCTCATCCAGAGCGCGCTCGACACCTACGACAAGAGCCGCGCGTTCTACGAGAAGGCCGCGGAGAAGGCGGCCGAGCTCGAGCTGCGGCAGCCCGAGGAGGGCGAGACGGTCGTGACGCTGGTCTCCGACCGCCACGACAACATCGGCATGGACGTCGTCGCCCGCGCCATCCACGACGCCGCCGGCGCCAGTGCGGTCTTCAACGCCGGCGACGACACCTCCACCGGCGCCAGCTGGGAGGCTTTCAGCCTCGACTCCGTCAGCGCCGCCTTCGACGGCGTGGACAAGTACGCCGTCGCCGGCAACCACGACCACGGCGACTTCGTCGCCGACTACCTCGACGAGCTCGGCTGGACCATGCTCGGGGGCGAGGTGATCGACGGCCCCGACGGCATCTCGCTGCTCGGCGTCGACGACCCGCGCTCCAGCGGCCTGGGCAACTGGCGGGACGAGACCGGGCTCAGCTTCACCGAGGTGGGCTCCCGGCTCTCCGGGGTGGCCTGCGACCGGGACGAGAAGATCTCGACGATCCTCGTCCACGACGAGAACCTCGCCGACGAGGCGCTCGAGCGCGGCTGCGTCGACCTGGTGCTCGCCGGCCACGTGCACGTCCGGGTCGGCCCCACCCGCGTCGTCGGCGCCAACGGCGAGGTCGGCTACCGCTACACGACCGGCACGACCGGCGGCGCGGCGTACGCGATCGCGATCGGAAGCAAGCCGCGACGCGACGCCATGGTCAGCCTGGTGACCTACCGCGAGGGCCGGCCGGTCGGCATCCAGTACGTCATCCTGCAGACCAACGGCGTCTACCAGGTCGGTCCCTTCACCGAGCTCGACCTGACGCCGGTCTCGGAGATCGCCCCCGTCGACGACCCCGATGATGCCGGGGGGCCGGACGGGGACGGCGGCGAGGCCGACGGCGAGGGGACCGGGGACACCGGGGACGAGCGCTGAGGGGCGCCGCCTAGCATGGCGGGGTGCCCACGAACGTCGACCGACTGCTGCCCACCGACGAGGCCGAGGCCCTTCTCGAGCTGACCCGCGACATCGCCGCCAAGGAGCTGGCGCCGCAGGTCGCGGAGCTGGAGGAGCAGGCCGCCTTCCCGACGGACGCGTACGCCCTGCTCGGACGCTCCGGGCTGCTCAGCCTGCCGTTCGCCGAGGAGCACGGCGGCGGCGCGCAGCCCTACGAGGTCTACCTGCAGGTCATCGAGGAGATCGCGACCGCGTGGCCGAGCGTCGGCGTCGGCACCAGCGTCCACACCCTCACCGCCAGCGTCGTCGACGCCAACGCGAGCCCCGAGCAGCGCGCCGAGTGGCTGCCGCGGATGCTCGGCGGCGACTGGCTCGGCGCCTACTGCCTCTCCGAGCCGCAGGCCGGCTCCGACGTGAGCGGCATCCGCACCAAGGCGGTGCGCGAGGGCGACGAGTACGTCGTCACCGGCACCAAGCAGTGGATCAGCAACGGCTCGTGTGCCGACTACTACATCCTCTTCGCCCGCACCGGCGAGCACCCCTCGCGCGGGTTGTCGGCGTTCATCGTTCCCGCCGACACCGAGGGCATGGGCTTCGGCGCCCCCGAGAAGAAGATGGGCCTCGCCTGCGACGTCACCACCCAGGTGATCTTCGAGGGCGCCCGGATCCCGGTGGCGCAGCGGATCGGCGAGGAGGGCGACGGGATGCGGGTCGCGCTCTCGGCGCTCGACGCCGGTCGGCTCGGCATCGCCGCCGTCGCCACCGGCATCGCCCAGGCCGCCCTCGCGCACGCCGTCGCCTACGCCGGCGAGCGCGAGCAGTTCGGCAAGCCGATCGGCGAGTTCCAGGGCCTGCAGTTCCTGCTCGCCGACATGGCGGCCGAGGTGGAGCGCGCCCGGGCGACGTACCTCCACGCGGCGCGGCTCAAGGACGCCGGCCGGCCCTTCTCGCGGCAGGCCAGCATCGCCAAGCTCACGGCGACCGACGCGGCGATGCGGGTGACCACAGAGGCCGTGCAGGTGCTCGGCGGCAACGGCTACACCCGCGACTACCCCGTCGAGCGGCTGTTCCGCGACGCCAAGGTGACCCAGATCTTCGAGGGCACCAACCAGATCCAGCGGATGGTCATCGGCCGCGACCTGCTGCGCTGACCCGCTAGGCCCGCCACCTCGCGGGTCAGAGCAGCTCGGGACGCGCACCCGGGTCCGGGGCAGCGGCGACGGCCTCGTCGGGCTTCTTCGACAGCACGGTCGCGATGTAGTCGCGGGCGGTGTCGAAGAGGTCGACCTCGTGTCCGGCGCGCTCCGAGAGGTACCACCGGTGCTCGAGCACCTCGTGGTAGAACTCCGCAGGCTCGAGCTTGCCGCGCGCCTCCGGTGGCACCATCTCCACGACCGGCTCGTAGAAGTCCGTGAGCCAGCGGTAGGCCACCAGGGTACGGTCCTCGCCGCCCTGGTCGCTGGAGACGCGGTACGACGCGATGTCGTTGAGCAGGCGCCGGGCCTGGGCGTCCTCGACGTACAGGCCGGTGAGGGTCTGCAGCTCGCGCGAGTGGTGGCCGAGCTCGACGACCTTGGGCTGGATCCGGATCTTGTCGCCGTCGAAGTCGGTGATGATGTCGAGCTCGTCGACGTCGAAGCCGAGGTCGTTGAGCCGCTCGATCCGCCGCTCGATGCGCCACATCTCGTCGGTCGAGAACTCCTCCTCGCCGGTGAGCTCGTCCCAGAGCGCCGCGTAGCGCTCCTGGATCATCTCGACGATGTCGTGGGCCTGGACGTGGGCGTCGAGGGACTCGCTGGCCTGGAGATCGAGGAGCTCGGCGAAGACGTTCTCGCAGCCCACGGTGAGGTCGTACTCGCGCAGCTGCCGCGACAGGGACGGCTTGAGCTCGCCGGTCTCGGCGTCGACGAGGTACGCCGAGAAGCCGCCGGCGCTGCGCCGGAACAGCACGTTCGACAGCGACACGTCGCCCCAGTAGAAGTCCTCGAGGTGCAGCCGGACCAGCAGGACCACGAGGGCGTCGATCAGCGAGGGCAGGTTGTCGGCGGAGAGGCCGTGGGCGAAGAGGCTGCGGTAGGGGAGCGAGAACTGCAGGTGCTGGGTGAGCAGCGCGGCCGGCAGCTCGTTGCCGTCCTTGTCCACGCGGCCGGTGACCACGCCCTGGGGGACGACCGCGGGCAGCCCCTCGCGCTGCAGGTCGCGCAGCAGCCGGTACTCGCGGAAGGCGATGTCCTCGACGGTCTCCTTGACCGCGTAGGTGCGCTGGCCGAGCCTGACGATCCGCACCACGTGGCGGGACAGGCCGCGGGGCAGCGGGACGACGTACTGGTCTGTCCACTCCTCCAGCGGGGTCGACCACGGCAGGGACACGATCGCCGGGTCAGGACGGCTCGCCACGATCCGCAGGGCCATGGCCCTCAGCCTAGCGGCGGTCCGGCGGGCGCCCTCAGCGGCGGAGAGTGGGCTCGATGTTCACCGCGCCGGTGCCGCGCAGCGCCGCCTCGTCGTGCGGGTTGTGCAGGGAGCAGGTCTTGAGGCTCAGGCAGCCGCAGCCGATGCAGCCGTCGAGACGGTCGCGCAGCAGCTGGATCCGCTCGATCTGCTCGTCGAGGCGCCGCCGCCACATCCGGCTCAGCCTCGTCCAGTCGGCCTTGGTCGGCGTGCGGTTGTCCGGCAGCTCGGAGAGCGCCTCGGCTATCTCCTCGAGGGAGAGGCCGATCCGCTGGGCGGCCCGGATGAAACCGACGCGACGCAGCTCGGGCTGGTCGTACCGGCGCTGGTTGCCGGCCGTCCGGTGGGAGCGGATCAGCCCGCGCGACTCGTAGAAGCGGAGCGCGGACTGGGGCACGCCGCTGCGCTCGCTGAGCTCTCCGATCG
This sequence comes from Nocardioides sp. GCM10027114, assembly GCF_042659625.1. Classification (NCBI taxonomy): domain Bacteria; kingdom Bacillati; phylum Actinomycetota; class Actinomycetes; order Propionibacteriales; family Nocardioidaceae; genus Nocardioides; species Nocardioides sp. GCM10027114. The sequence continues at coordinate 141,398 of NZ_JBHSSS010000009.1, read as the reverse complement.
ACAACTGGTGCATACCGCCCATCGTAGACCTTGACCTGAAGTGAACTTCAAGTCTCACCATCGTTCTCATGAGCCAGATCCCACGACTGATCTCCCTGATGACGGGGGACGAGAAGCACACCGCTGCCGCCACGTCGACCCTCGACGTGATCCGGGTCCTCTACGAGCGGGTGCTCGACGTCTCTCCGGAGACCATGGGGGATCCCCGGCGGGACCGGTTCCTCCTCTCCAAGGGGCACGGGCCGATGGCGTACTACGCGGTCCTCGCCGACCAGGGCTTCTTCCCTGAGGAGTGGCTCGCCGGCTGGTCCACCTGGGACAGCCCGCTGGGCTACCACCCGGACCGGAACCTCGTCCCCGGCGTCGAGATCGGGTCGGGCTCGCTCGGCCACGGGCTGCCGCTCGCGGTCGGCACCGCCCTCGGCCTGCGGGCGCAGGGCATCGACTCCCGGGTCGTCGTGCTCGTCGGCGACGCCGAGCTGGACGAGGGCAGCAACCACGAGGCGCTCGAGGTCGCCGCGGCCCTCGCGCTGGACGCCCTCACCGTGGTCGTGATCGACAACCGGTCGTCGTCGTACGCGGTCCCCGGGCGCATCGAGCAGCGGTTCCTGACCGAGGGCTGGGATGCCGCCACCGTCGACGGCCGCGACCACGACCTGCTGGAGAAGGCCCTGTCCCACCGTTCCGTCGGCCGCCCGAACGCGGTCGTGGCCATCGTCGAGGAGAAGTCGTGAACCCGCGCCAGCAGTTCGCCCGCACCGCCGCCGAGCTCGTCGAGACCGACCTGTCGGTGACGCTGGTCTACGCCGAGATCTCCGGCCAGTTCTTCCGTGACGTCGAGGCCGCCCACCCCGACCGGGTGGTCAACGTCGGCATCCGCGAGCAGCTGCTCGTCAACGTCGGCGCCGGCATGGCGCTGACCGGCATGCGCCCGATCGTCCACACCTTCGGTGCCTTCCTGGTCGAGCGTGCATTCGAGCAGGTCAAGCTCGGCTTCGGCCACCAGGACGTGGGCGGGGTGCTGGTCGGCTCGGGCGGGTCGTTCGACATGACCACCGGCGGGCGCACCCACCAGTCGCCCGGCGACATGGCGCTGATGGACACCCTCCCGGGGGCCCACCTGCACGCCCCCGGGACGTCCGCGGAGGTCGACGCGGTGCTGCGCCGCGCCGTCGACGGCGACGGGCTGCACTACGTCCGCGTGGTGGACCAGAACAACACCACGTCGTACCCCGGCCGCGGCCTGCACGTCGTCCGCCGCGGCACCGGGCCGACCGTCGTCGCCCTCGGCCCGGTGCTCGACGCCGTGCTCGAGGCCACCACCGACCGCGACGTCACGGTCGTCTACGCGCACTCGGTGCGGCCCTTCGACGGCCGCGGGCTGCGGGAGGTCCTCGGCACGCCCGAGGTGGTGCTCGTCGAGCCGTGGCTCGCCGGCACCTCGGCGTACGTCGTCTCCGACGCGTTGCGCGACCTGCCGCACCGGCTGCTGGCGCTGGGTGTGGGACGCGAGGAGCTCCGCCGCTACGGCAGCGCCGCGGACCACGTGCGTGCCCACGGCCTCGACGCGGCCGGGATCCGGCGCTCGCTCGACGGCTTCCTGCGAGTGGCGGCATGAGGTCGCTGGGCCTGCCGTGCCCCTCGCTGCGGGCGGGCGGCGCGTCCGCCGGTCGCGGTTCGGACGGCGACCGGGCAGCAACTACGATGAGGCCGCGCCCCACGGTGGATCCGTGGGGCGAGGCCGGTGTAGCTCAGTTGGTAGAGCGTTCGCCTTGTAAGCGAAATGTCGCGGGTTCGACTCCTGTCACCGGCTCCCAGTCCTGGGTGTGGTGACGCCCGGGGTCACGACGCGAGCAGCTGCTCCATCTGCTCGATCTCGGCCTGCTGGCCGTCGCGGATCTGCTCGGCGAGCTCGATCGCCTCGGGGAACTCGCCCTCCGCGATCTCGGTCCCGGCCATCTCGATCGCGCCCTCGTGGTGCTCGATCATCATGTCGAGCCACATCTCCTCGAAGGACTCCCCGGCGGCGGACTCGAGCCCGTCGAGCTCCTCGTCGCTCATCATCCCGGGCATGTCGCGGTGGTCGGTGCCGTCGGGGTGCCCCCCGTCGCCGTGCGCGTTCGCGTGGTCGCGCATCGTCTCGGGCACCGGCTCCTCCCACGAGGTGAGCCAGTCGGCCATCAGCTCGATCTCGGGCGCCTGGGTGGCGAGGATCTGGTCGGTCAGCGCCGCGAGCCCGGGGTCGAGGTTCCGGCCGCGGGTCATGTCGACCATCACCAGCGCCTGCGCGTGGTGCGGGATCATGTCGGCCGCGAACGCGACGTCGGCCTCGTTCCAGGGGTTCTCGTCGTCGACGCTGCTGGTCGAGGCGTCGTCGCCGCAGCCGGCGAGCAGGCCCAGGGCGAGGGTGGTGGCGGCGGTCGTGCGGCGTACAGCGGTGGAGCGGGGGGTCACGGCGGCGAACCTAGCAATCGCCTGGTGGTGGCCGGGGCCTGCACCGGCCCAGCCTCAGCGCAGCCGGCGCACCTCGAACCGCGTCGGCGGCTCGGCGATGGCCTCCTGCGCGGCGACCAGCTGGATCTCGCGGGTGCCGGCCTCGAGGGTGCGCTCGAGCACCGCGAAGACCGACGACGCGGTGGCGGCCAGCGCCTGCTCCGGCGACCCGCTGGTGCTGAGGTGGGCGAGGTAGAGCGCGGCGGTGACGTCGCCGCAGCCGTTCGGGGTGATCGGCAGCAGCGGCGTGGTCAGCGCCCAGGCGCCGGCGCCGGAGACCGCGACCAGGTCGAGGCTGCCCTCGGGCAGGTCCTCGTGCAGCACGCTGGTCACCAGCACGTCGCGCGGACCGGTGTCCCGCACCGCGTCGACCGCGTCGAGCACCTCGTCGAGGGTGCGGGTGGTGCGGCCCGCGAGGAAGTCGAGCTCGAAGTGGTTGGGCGTGATGACATCGGCCTGCGGCACCACCGAGTCGCGCATGAACTCCGGGATGCCCGGCCTCACGAACATCCCGCGGCCGACGTCGCCCATCACCGGGTCGCAGCAGTAGACCGCGTCCGGGTTGGCCTTCTTGACCCGCGCGACCGCGTCGAGGATCACCGCGCCCACGGCCGGGTCGCCCTGGTAGCCGGAGAGCACCGCGTCAGCCTGCCCGAGCACACCGCGGTCCTCGATGCCGTTGATGACGTCGGCGACGTCCGTCGGCGCGAGCAGCGGCCCGCGCCACTCGCCGTACCCGGTGTGGTTGGAGAAGTGGACCGTCAGCACCGGCCACACCTCGTGCCCGAGCCGCTGCAGCGGGAACACCGCCGCGGAGTTGCCGACGTGGCCGTACGCGACCGAGGACTGCACCGACAGGATCTTCACCGGGCGATCATCGCGAGCGCTGCACGGCACTGGCAAACCCCGGGCGCACGACGTAGCGTCGGGGACGGGAGGCCGCATGACGGAGATGCGCTACCGCTCGCTCGGCCGCTCGGGGCTGATGGTCAGCGTCGTCGGGGTCGGGTGCAACGCGTTCAGCAGGCGGGTCGGCCTGGAGGAGGTGCGCGACATCCTCGCCGCGGCGCGCGAGGTCGGCGTGACCTTCCTCGACACCGCCGATGTGTACGGCAACCCCGCCGGCGGCAGCGAGTCGCTGCTCGGGGAGGCGCTGCAGGGGCAGCGCGACGAGTTCGTGGTCGCCACCAAGTTCGGCATGGACATGCGCGGCCAGTACGGCAACGACCACGGGGTGCGGGCGTCGCGGGCGTACGTGCGCCGCGCGGTCGAGGCCAGCCTGCGGCGCCTCCGGACCGACCACATCGACCTCTACCAGCTGCACACCCCCGACGCGGTCACGCCGATCGAGGAGACGCTCTCGGCGCTGAGCGAGCTGGTGCAGCAGGGCAAGGTCCGCTACGTCGGCTGCTCGAACCTCGCGGCCTGGGAGGTCGTCGACGCCGACTGGACCGCCCGCAGCCGCGGCCTCGAGCGGTTCGTGTCGGTGCAGAGCCGCTACTCGCTGCTGCACCGCGACGTCGAGGTCGAGATGGTGCCCGCCTGCGAGCGGCTCGGGCTCGGGCTGCTGCCGTACTTCCCGCTGGAGTACGGCCTGCTCACCGGGAAGTACCGCCGTGGCCACGCCCCTCCGGAGGGCTCCCGCGCCGCCCACGACCCGCGCCGGGCGCACTGGCTCGCCGAGGCGGACTGGGACCGGATCGCCGCGCTCGAGGAGTACGCCAAGGTCCGCGGCCTCGACCTGCTCGACGTGGCCATCGCCGGCCTGGCCGCCCAGCCGACCGTCGCCTCCGTCATCGCCGGCGCCACCTCGGCCGACCAGGTGCTCCGCAACGCGGCCGCGCTGGCGTGGTGTCCCGACGCCGAGGACCTCGCCGAGCTCGACCGGGTGACGGGCTAGGGGCCGTCGCGATCCCCGGATATCCGGGGATCGCCCCGCTTCTGGGCCATCGGAGTGGCCGAGAAGCGCAGCGAGTGGCCGAGCGGTGTGACGGCTGGGGCGATCAGGCCACCAGGAGCGAGCGCTTGGAGAGGCCGAGCCAGAACCCGTCGATGACCTGCCGGCCGGGTTGCTCGGGGTCGGTCGCGGCGCCGAGCGTCACGAACAGCGGGGTGTAGTGCTCGACGGTCGGGTGGGCGTAGGGCATACCGGGCGCCTGGCCTCGGAAGTCGGCCAGCGCGTCGACGTCGCCGCGCGCCAGCGCGTCGCCGGCCCAGGCGTCGAAGTCGACCGACCAGCCGGGCGGCTCGGCGTCCAGCCGCCACGACGTCAGGAACGGCAGGCCGTGGGTGAGGAAGCCGGAGCCGATGATCAGCACGCCCTCGTCGCGCAGCGGGCGCAGCCGCTCGCCGAGCCGCATCAGCCGGACCGGGTCCTGGGTCGGCAGCGACATCTGCAGCACCGGCACGTCGCCGGCGGGGTACATGATCCTCAGCGGCACCCACGCTCCGTGGTCGAGGCCGCGCGAGGTGTGCTGGTGGACCGGCTCGGTGTCCGGCATCAGTGCCGCGATCCGTGCGGCGAGTGCCGAGGCGTCCGGCGTCTCGTAGGTCATCCGGTAGTACTTCGGGTCGAAGCCGCCGAAGTCGTAGACGAGCGGTACGCCGCTCGCGGTCAGGCTGACCGGCGCCGACTCCCAGTGGGCGCTGACGATCAGGATCGCGCTCGGACGTGGCAGGTCCGCGGCCAGCGCGGCCAGCTCGCTCGACCAGACGGGGTCGTCGAGCAGCGGGGGAGCGCCGTGACCGAGGTAGAGCGCCGGCATCGGTGTAGCGGAATCCATGACCACCCCAACTGGTTTAGGATTCAACTTTATTCCACGGGGAGTCGCCAGTCCACCGCCGTCCCGCCCTGCTCCTCCAGCAGCCGGTTGACCCGCGAGAACGGCCGCGACCCGAAGAAGCCCCGGCTCGCCGACAGTGGCGACGGGTGCGGCGACTCGACCCACGGCACCGGCGCCAGCATCGGCTTGAGCGACTGCGCGTCGCGGCCCCAGAGGATCGCGGCGAGCGGCCCGCCGCGGCGTACCAGCGCCTGGATCGCGCACTCGGTGACGGCCTCCCAGCCGCGGCCGCGGTGGGACGCCGCCTCGCCGGGCCTGACGGTCAGCACCCGGTTGAGCAGCATCACGCCCTGGTCTGCCCAGGCGGTCAGGTCGCCGTGGGGCGGCGGCTCCACGCCGACGTCGGTGCGGAGCTCGGCGTAGATGTTCGCGAGGCTGCGCGGGATCGGCCGCACGTGGGCGTCGACGGCGAAGCTGAGCCCGATCGGGTGCCCCGGCGTGGGGTAGGGGTCCTGGCCGACCACGAGCACCCGGACGTCGGCGAGCGGGCGCCGGAACGCCCGCAGCACCTGGTCGCCGGCAGGCAGGTACTGCCGACCGGCCGCCAGCTCGTCGCGCAGGAAGCGCCCCATCGCCGCGATCCGGTCGTCGACCGGGGCCAGCGCCTCCGCCCAGTCCGGGGCCACGAGGCCCTTGGCGACGAGTCCGGCCAGCGCGCTCATGCCGCGGAGGCTACCGGGCGCTCACCGGCGGCGGTTCAGCGCCAGAACGCCCGGCGGGGGAGGTGCGACCGCCGGCCGCGCTCGCCCACCTCGACGTCGAGGATCGCGTGGTGCTCGGAGTTCCCGGTGAAGGCCTGGTTGGCGACCAGCACCCGGGTGCCGTGGAACGTGGCGTTGGAGGGCGTGTCGAAGGGGATCGACGAGCCGTTGTCGCCGGCGCCCGGCTCCTCGGGGAACCGCTCGAGCTCGCGGCCATTCCTCGTCAGCACCACGATCTGCTGGGTGGTGCCGACGGTGGCGAGGTAGATCCGGCCCGACCGCGCGATCCCGAAGCCGTCCGGCAGCTCGCCGGGCAGCGACTCCCAGAGCGTCGACAGCTTCCCTGGCCGGCCGTTCGTGCGGACAGCGAGCCGGAAGAGCTTGCCGTTGGTCGGCGCCGACCCGTCGGTCGTCGAGGACATCTGGGAGATGAGCAGGTCGGAGCGCCCCGGCCGGAACACGATGCCGGTCGTCCCGAACTCCGATCCGTCCAGCCGCGGCGAGGCGAACCAGAGCCGCGGCCGCTGCGTCCGGCGGGAGATCTTCCAGATGACCGCCTGCCCGTAGTCGCTGACGAACAGTGCCCCGCCCGGGCCCCAGGTGGCGTAGTTGGGGATCGCCGGGTTGTCGGCGACGTTCGGCGAGCAGGGCTGCTCGCCGGACGAGCAGGTCGGCAGGTCCGGCAGCGTCGCCCAGGTGCGGAAGCGGCCGGTGCGGGTGTCGAGCGTCATCACCCGGGACCGCGACTTCTCCAGCAGCACCAGCCGGCCCCGAGCGTCCTGGTTCGCCACCTGCACGCCGCGGTCGGAGTCGAGGTCCTGCCCGGGCACGGTCCACGAGCGCAGCAGGGTGCCGCCGCCGGTCCACTCGAAGACCCGCGACCGCTGCCGGTCGCCCTGCGGGTCGGTGTAGGTGCCGGCGTACACCCGGCCGTTGCTGTGCTTGTGGACGTACGCCGGGAAGCCCGGCTCGGGCACCTTGGCGAAGACGCGGGTGTCCCAGCGCGGGCGCTCCGCCCCGGCGCGCGCCGCGGGACCGGGCAGCAGCGTCGCGGACACGGCGAGCGTCGCCGCCGCGGCGACGACGCGGGTGGTCAGGCGGGCGGGGCGGCTCATCGGAGCACCTCCAGCACCTCGACGGCGGCGCGCTCGCCGGCCCGGACCGCGCCGTCCATGTAGCCGTTCCAGTAGGTCGAGGTCTCGGTCCCGGCCCAGTGCACGAGCCCGTGCGGACGCCGGATCGCCCGGCCGAACCGCACCATCGTCCCGGGGGAGTAGTTGGCGATCGGGCCGCCGCCGGTCCACTGCTCCCGGGTCCAGTCCTGCTCGGTGTACTCGACCGGGCGCAGCGCCTGCTCGCCGAACATCGCCGCGAACCCCTCGAGCACGGCCTGCTTCCGCTCGGCGCGCGACTGCACGCCGTACGTCCGCCAGGTCGAGCCACCGACGAAGGCCAGCAGCACGCCGGGGTCGCCGTCCTTCGGGCAGTTGTCGAAGGCGACCCGCACCGCGCCGGAGTCGTTGAGTCCGAAGCCGTTGAGCCCGGCCTCGCGCCAGAACGGCTTGTCGTAGACGGCGTCGCACTTCATCAGCTGGCCCATCTCGAGGTGCCGGAGCAGCTCGGCGCGTCGCCGCGGCAGCTGCGGCTGCCAGTCGATGTCGAGCACCAGCGGCGGCGGGCACGCGACCACCACGCGCCGGGCGCGGACCCGGCCGCGGTCGGTGTGCACGATCGCGTGGTCGCCCCGCTGCACTATGCGCCGGACCGGTGCCGCCAGCGCGACCGCGTCCCCGAGCCGGCGCGCGAGCCGCAGCGGGATCAGCTGCGAGCCGCCGACGAAGCGGCGCTCCTGGGCGCCGTTCTGCGTCTCGGAGTTCCGGGCGAAGGTGCCGGTGTTCCGCTCGTCGCCCGAGCAGGCCACGAACCACAGCACGTAGAGGAACGACAGCTGCGCGGGATCGGCGCCGAAGCCGGGGTGGGTCCAGGAGCGGATGAGGTTCTCCACGCCGTCGGGGTTGACCGCGTTGTCGCGGATCCACTCCCCAAACGTGATCGCATCCCACTCCGCGGCCCGCGGGTGGGACCAGGGGGCGTGGACGGCGATCTCGCTCGCGTACTTGTCGATCTCGGTGAGCAGCCGGGCCGCGTCGAGGAGGATCGACGGGTCCGGCGGGACGGTGCCCTGGTACTCCTGCCGCCCGGTGGTCGAGGAGATGTAGACGCTGCTGCCCTCGACGTGCTCGTCGAACGTCGGGACCCCGACCTCGCGGGCCAGCCGCAGGATCCGGCCCTGGGTCGGGCCGACGAAGGCGGCCCCGGCCTCGACGACACCGCCGCTGCGCAGGTGGTGGTTGAGGATCCGGCCGCCGACGCGGCGCCGTGCCTCGACGACCAGCACCGACCGGCCGCGCCGCGCCACGTCGCGGGCCGCGACGAGCCCGGAGAGCCCGGCGCCGACCACGACGACGTCGACCGCGCGCGGCAGCGAGCCCTGTCGTGTCGCGGCGGCGACCTCGTCGGCGAGCAGGCCCACCGACCCGGCGCCGAGCGCCAGCCCGGCACCGCCCAGCAGCGTGCGGCGGGACAGGTGCAGGTCGGTCATGGCGGCTCCCCGGGGCAGACGTTGTTGACAGATGTTCAACGGCGCGTCCGCCCCGGGGTCACGACCCGCGGAGAATCAGATCCCGCAGGTCGGGGCACTCCAGGAGATGCTGCTGCGGACGTCGACGTGCACGTGGTCGTCGTGGTTCGGGTAGCCCGGGCCGAAGATGCCGCCGAAGCCGGCGTAGCGGGCGTTCTGCGCGATGCTGCACAGCGTCGGGCTGCCGCTGACCCCGACCAGGTCCAGCGCGGTGCCGTAGGTGTGCTGGCCCGACCCGGACCCGCCGACCGAGGCGTCGCACGACTTCGAGCGGAACCCGGACGTCACCACCAGCGGCTTGTCACCCATCCGGTGCCGCAACGCCTCCGCGCGCCACATCGCGCGCAGCAGGTTCTGCTGCACGGTCGCAGCCGAGACCGAGCCCCCGCTGTAGCCGCCCTGGCCGCAGCCGCCGTCGACCTCGGCCCAGCTGAAGTGCGCCGGCGAGCAGTCGGCGTCCTGGAGCTCGTAGATCTTCGCGTAGGTCTGCGGACCGGCCACGCCGTCGGCGGACAGGCCGTACGCCGACTGGAAGTTGCGGACCGCGGTGGCGGTCTGCGAGCCGTAGGAGCCGTCGATCGACATCACCACGCCGTAGCCGGCCCAGCCGGCCACCCGGACCTGGAGCTCGGCGACGTCGGAGCCGCTGGCCCCGCTGGAGAGGGTGCGGTTCCACGTGTAGCACTCGTCGGCGTACGCCGGGGACGGCGCCGAGGTGAGGGCCACGAGGCTGGTCAGGGTGACCAGCAGCGCCACGAGGGCAGCGCGCAGTCGCGACATGGAGGGTCCTTTCCCGAGACGGTGCGGACGCGAGCGCGGCCGCACCCAGAACCTGCCACCGAACGCGTGCCCGGGGAACCCCTGGGACCGGGTCATGCCCGGGATCGGAGGTCTCCGGCTCAGAAGTCGCTCGGGCCGAAGTTCTTCAGCCCGGCGCACTGGCCCTTCAGCACGCCCGGGGTCTCGGCGGAGATGCCCCGGACGAGCGGCTCGCGGGTGTTGCCCCGGCAGTCGGCGCTGCCGAGGTCGAAGTAGATGTCGCGGATCTCGACCCGACCCGTGTTGCGACGGATCAGGTAGTCCGTGTAGCCGCCCTCGAGCAGGAGGACGTCCCGGCCGCCCTCGATGACGGCCTCGACCTCGTTCAGCGGGTAGTCGGCCCGCCACCAGTCGCTGCGGCCCGGGACCGGACCGTCCACGATCGCCACCCTCCGGTGGCCGCGAGCGGTGAGGCCCTCCCCGAACCAGGAGGACCGGGCGTACAGGGTGGCGCCGGCGCCGACGGAGGTGTGGCCGAGCACTGCGACCCCGAGCAGGCGGCACCGTTCGCCCGGCGGCACCGTCAGGTCCCCGTCGACCTCGGCCGCGCGCACGGTCCCGGTGCACTCGCCGCCGTCGAGCGTGCTGGGCGGGGGCCGGTCGGCTCCCGGCCCGTCGTCGCCGTCCCGGAGCCAGATCGGAAGCCCGACAGCAAGCCCCACGACGAGCACGACGACGAGCACGACGACGAGCACCGCCGCCGTGGCCGCGCCCCGTCGCTGCATCCGTCCCTCGACGCGTCCCCCGTCCATGCCGCAACGGTACGACGTTCCGCGCCGGGCTCCTCGCGCCCCGCGGGAGTGAGCGTCAGCGTGCCAGCGAGCGGGAGGACTCCGAGCCGTAGCGGCGCGACGGGTTGGCACCGATCGCGTCGGCGCTGGACTTCGTCGGCTTCTTGCGCGGGGTCTTCTTCGCCGTCTCCTTCCCGGCCTGCTTGGTCGACTTCGCGGCGGCCTTCTTGCGCGCTGCCTTCGGCGGCGGCGCGGCGGCGGACGGCGCGGACGCGGCGTGCCGCGGGGTGCCGGAGTCGTCGTCGGAGCCGGGGGTCTCGACCGGGGTCGACCACTGGTCGATCCACTCGTCCATGATCCGCCAGGTCGTGTGGCGCGCCGCCCGGCCGGTCAGCATCCCGAGGTGGCCGCCGGGAACGACCTCGAACCGTGCCTCCGCCGAGCCGCTCAGCAGCGGCACCATCGCCTGGACGGCGGGGCTGGGGGCGATGCCGTCGTTGGCGCCGCCGAACACCAGCACCGGCTGCTTGATCGAGCCGAGGGAGATGGTGCGGTCCCCGAACTCCACCTCGCCGGTGACGAGCATGTTGCCCTTCACGAACCGGTGGTAGAGCTGCCCGAACGTGCGGCCGGGGTAGGCGATCATGTTGTCGGTGAACCGGTCGACCGCCTCGAGCTGGGCGAGGAAGTCGTGGTCGTCGAGGTTGGCCGCGATCGCCAGCGGCTTCGTCACGAGCTTCTGGAACGACGACAGCTGGAACGCCCACTTCACCAGCGGTCGGGGCGCACCGCCCATCGCCTGGTAGGCCCGGGTGATCGCGCCGCGTCCGTCGGTGAGGTGCAGCAGCGGCCGGATCGGCGCGACCAGCGGCACCTGCTTGATGTCGGCCGGCGTGCCCACCGCGGTCAGCGACGCGATCGGCAGGTCGGGCCGGTCGGCGGCCGTGAGCAGCGTGAAGATGCCGCCGAGGCTCCAGCCGACCACGTGGACGGGCCGGCCGCCGGCGTGCCGGGAGGCCTCCTCGATCGCGGCCGGCACCACCTCGTCGACCCAGTGCTCCATCCCGAGCGCCCGGTCCTTGAAGGACACTCGGCCGTACTCCACGAGGTAGGTCGGACGGCCCTGCGCGATGAAGTGTTCGACCAGCGAGCAGCCGCGGCGCAGGTCGTAGCAGAGCGACGGCGCGGCAAGCGGCGTCACCAGCAGCACCGGGTCGCCCTGCTCCACGACCTTCTTGGCGGGTCGGTAGTGGTAGAGCTCGCGCAGGTGGCCGTCGTCGATGAGGGTGCGCGGCATCGGACGGAGATCGGCCAGACCGCCGTAGAGCATCTTGTGGGCCACGTTGCCGGCAGCCGAGACGACCTGATCGGGCTTCGGGATCAGATCCATGCTCGCAAGTTACCCGACCGTCGCCTGCGGCGCGGTGGTCTGGACGCGTCGGGCATCCCACACCCCGCAGGCCGTAACCCCTTCCGCTGTGACCCCGGTCACCACTAGGTTCGCGCTGGCCGGTCGGCCGGGGAGGGAACAACCACTCGAAGGAGCCCTTGGTGCCTCGTCTCTCGGGAGCCGGTCGGCCACGCCGCCGTGCCGCGCTCGCCATCCTCGTCACGCTGTTCCTGTCCGCGACGATCGCCCTCGTGGCGGCGCCGCCCGCCACCGCGGACGGTCCCGGGGTCGGCACCCCGTGGGTCGTCACCGTCGGCGACTCCTACATCTCCGGGGAGGCCGGTCGCTGGGCGGGCAGCTCCAACGCGTCCTCGTCGTACGCCGACGCGCTCGGCCCCTCGGCGTACCACGACAACGCCACCGGCACCGGCGAGGCCATCGCGCGCTGCCACCGCAGCAAGTCCGCCGAGGCGTTCATCGGCGGCGGCGTCAACGGGCTCAACCTGGCCTGTTCGGGCGCCAGGACGGGCACCTACACCGACTCGAACGGCCGGTTCAAGCCGGGCCTGGACTTCTACGACAACGCCGGGCAGAAGGGCCAGGCCCGGATGCTGCAGGACTTCGCAGCCGCCAACAACGTCAAGATGGTCGTCGTCTCGATCGGCGGCAACGACTTCAACTTCGGCGACATCGTCCAGACCTGCGTCAGCAACTTCCTGTCCTCCCCCTCGTGGTGGCCCGACTACTGCAACGACGACAGCTCGGTGACGTCCAACTTCACCACCTCCAACGTGACCGCGGTGCGCGCCAAGATCGCGACGGCGCTGACCAACGTGCGCACCGCGATGCGCAACGCCGGCTACGCCGACTCGTCCTGGACGATGCTGGTGCAGACCTACCCGTCCCCGATCCCGAACGGGTCGGGCTTCCGGTACTCGCAGAGCGGCTACACCCGGCAGAGCACCGGCGGCTGCGGCTTCTGGAACGCCGACGCCGACTGGGCCAACGCCACCGCACTGCCGACCATCAACAACACGGTCACCGCCGCGATCTCGCAGGCCGGCATCACCAACAGCAAGACGCTGAACCTGGCGAGCGCGTTCAACGGCCGCCGGCTGTGCGAGACGACCGTCGGCCTCTACGAGGAGAAGGGGCTCACGTCCTGGACCCAGCCGACCGCGGTCGACAAGACCGAGTGGATCAACCAGATCCGCACGGTCTCGACCTGCTGTGCCAACAGCCCGTACTACATCCAGGAGTCGCTGCACCCGAACTACTGGGCGCAGCTGGCCACCCGGTCCTGCGTGCGCCAGGCGTACAACGGCGGTACGCCGCGTGGCGGCAGCTGCACCATCGCCGGCACCGGCCTCGTCAACGGCGAGCCGCGGATGACCCTGAGCTGACCCGACGCTGACCCGCCCGAGTCTTTCGGGCGGGTCAGCGCTCAGCTCCGGGCGGGTCAGCGGGCGTCGGGGTGCCCGGTCGCCATGAACCGCTCCGGGTGCGCGAGCGGCTCGAACCCGAACCGCCGGTACAGGTCGTGCGCGTCCGCGGTCGCGAGCAGCACCCGCTTCAGCTGCAGCCCCTCGAGCTCGGCAGCCACCCTCTCCAGCAGCGCGGTGCCGACGCCCGACCCGCGGTGGTCGGGGGCGACGTACACGTCGCACAGCCACGCGAACGTCGCCCGGTCGGTGACCACCCGGGCGTAGCCGACCTGCTCGCCGTCGACGTAGGCGCCGACGTTGAGCGAGCCGGCGATCGCGCGCTCGACCACATCGCGGGAGCGGCCCAGCGACCAGTAGGCGTCGGTCGACAGCCAGTGGTGGATCCGGTCCACGTCGAGGCGCGCCGGATCGGTGGAGAGCTCCATCAGGCGGGTCCTGCCGCCTCGAGCTCGGCCGGTCCGTAGCGGGCGGCGGGCTGCCCGGTCACCAGCGCCCAGTAGCGGTCGCCGTAGGACCAGTGCCACCACTCGGTGGGGTAGTTGACCAGCCCCGCCGCGGTCATGGCCCGGGCCAGCTCGCGGCGCAGCAGCAGGGCCTCGCCGGTCACGTCGGGGTGCCAGGTGTAGCAGCGCCCGCCGCTGGCCTCGGGGGAGGCGTCGATGGGGCAGCCCATGTCGAGCTCCACGCCCTCGGGGGTGGTCAGCAGCACGTCGGCGGCCGCGCCGGCGCTGTGCGGGGCGACGTCGGGCGGGGACACGAAGCGGCTGGCCAGTCCCCGGATCTCCTCGTCCGGCAGGGCGGGGAGCTCGGCGCGCAGGCGGGCGGCGTACCGCTCGAAGTAGAGCCGCTGCAGGCGCGGGGGCCGGTAGCCCTCGTTGAGGACGAGCCGCAGGTCGGCCGGCAGGGCTGCCGCGGCGTCGGCCAGCCGGTCGGCCACCTCGCGACGCAGCCACCGGGCGGCACCCGTGCCGTCGTCCTCGCGGCCGTCGAAGGGCAGCCTGCTCGACGCGTCCTCCAACGGCTCGTCGATCGGCTGCACCGGGATCGAGGTGACGCGGGCGTCGCTCATCACGACGACGTCGGGCAGCCGGCTCACGAGCGCTTGGCGGGCCGCACGGTCTTGCCGTGCGAGGGACGGACGTCGGCGAGGCCGTCGAGGAAGCTGTCGGCCCAGGCCGCGACGTCGTGGGTGATGATCGTCTTGCGCATCGCCCGCATCCGGCGGGTCAGCTCGCGCTCGCTGGCGCCGTACGCCTCGAGGAGTGCCGACTTCATGCCGTTGATGTCGTAGGGGTTGACCAGCCATGCCTGCCGCAGTTCGTCGGCGGCGCCGGCGAACTCCGAGAGGACCAGGGCGCCGTCCTCCTCGAACCGGCAGGCGACGTACTCCTTGGCGACGAGGTTCATGCCGTCGCGGAACGGCGTGACGACCATGATGTCGGCGGCGCGGTAGAGGGCCGCCATCTCCTCGCGCGGGTAGGAGGAGTGGAGGTAGGAGATCGCCGGGCGGCCGATCTTGCCGAGGTCGCCGTTGACGCGGCCGACCAGTCGGTCGATCTCGTCGCGGAGGATGCGGTACTGCTCGACCCGCTCCCGCGACGGGGTGGCGACCTGGACGAAGACGGCGTCGTCGACGTCGAAGTGGCCGTCCTCGATGAGCTCGGCGAAGGCGCGCAGCCGCGCGTGGATGCCCTTGGTGTAGTCGAGCCTGTCGACGCCGAGGAAGACCTTGCGGGGGCTGCCGAGCGCCTCGCGGATCTCCTTGGCGCGCTGGGTGACGCTGTCGGAGCGCGCGAGCTCCTCGTAGCCGGCGGCGTCGATGGAGATCGGGAAGGCCGCGGCCTTCACCGTCCGCCCGTCGGGCAGGTAGACGAGGTCGCGGTGGGTCTTGTGGCCGACCCGCTGCCGGACCAGCCGGACGAAGTTCTGCGCGCCGCCGGGGAGCTGGAAGCCGATGAGGTCGGCGCCGAGCAGCCCCTCGAGGATCTGCCGCCGCCACGGCAGCTGCTGGAACAGCTCGTTGGGCGGGAAGGGGATGTGCAGGTAGAAGCCGATGCGCAGGTCCGGCCGCAGCTCGCGCAGCATCTGCGGGACCAGCTGCAGCTGGTAGTCGTGCACCCACACGGTCGCGCCGTCGCCGGCGACCTCCGCGGCCCGCTCGGCGAAGCGGCGGTTGACGTTGACGTAGGTGTCCCACCACTCGCGGTGGAACTCCGGCTTGGCGACGAGGTCGTGGTAGATCGGCCAGAGCGTGGCGTTGGAGAAGCCCTCGTAGAACTCCTCGAGGTCCTGCTCGCTCATCGACATCGGCACCAGCGACAGGCCGTTGTCCTCGAAGGGCTCGAGGTCGGTGTCGGTGCCGCCGGGCCAGCCGATCCAGACGCCGTCGTTGGCCCGCATGACCGGGTCGAGGGCGCTGACCAGGCCGCCGGGGGAGCGGCGCCACTCGGTGGTGCCGTCCGCCGCCGTGACCCGGTCGACCGGAAGCCGGTTGGCGACGATCACGAGGTTGGCGGAGTCGGTCACAGGTCTCACCTTATGCAGGTCGGGGGAAAGAGGTCCCCTGTCCGTACCCGGTGGGACGACGCGCACGCGGTCGTCAGGGCTGCCGGGGGGCCTCCTGCGGATAGGCGACGCCGACCTGCCGCCGCAGCGCGTCCATCGTCTCCATCAGCCGCAGCGTGCGGTCGTGCGGCGCGAGCGGGCTGTCGCGCAGGCCGAGGGCCAGGCAGCGCTGCACCTCGGCCGCCTCGTTCCCCAGCCCGCCGCCCAGCAGCGGCTCGATGCCCTCGATCCGGACGGGCTCGCCGCCGTGCGGGACCCACACGGCGTACGGCGGGTGGTGGAAGTCGGCGGGCAGCTCGACGCGGCCGGCGTCGGTGGCGAGCGTCGCGTGGCGCGGCGACCAGGAGGTCATCGAGGCGGTCAGCGCGGCGACGGCGCCGTCGGCGTGGCGGGTCGCGATCGCCACGTCGAGGTCGAACCCGGAGTCGCTGAGTCCGGCGACCGCGGTGGCCTGCTCGGCGGGCCCGAGCAGCAGGTCGGCGAGCGTGAGCGGGTAGACGCCCATGTCGAGCAGCGCGCCGGCTCCGAGGTCCGGCTCGACGAGCCGGTCGCCGGCGGGGCGGCTGACCACGAACCCGAGGTCGGCGTGGAGCTGCCGCGGCCGTCCGAACCGGCCGGCCTGCAGCTCGTCGCGGACGGCACGGATGACCGGGTGGCAGGTCATCCACATCGCCTCCATCAGGAAGCGGTCGTGCTCGGCGGCGAGGTCGACCATCTCCCGCGCCTCGGCGAGGTTGAGGGTGAGCGGCTTCTCGCAGAGCACGTGCTTGCCGGCCTCGAGGGCGAGCCGGGCGTGCTCGAGGTGCAGGGCGTGCGGGCTGGCGACGTAGACCACGTCGACCGACGGGTCCGCGACCAGCGCCTCGTAGGAGCCGTGCGCCCGCGTCCCGGAGTCGCCGTACTGCTCGGCGAGGTCGTGCGCGGATCCCTCGCTGCGCGAGCCGACCGCGGCGAGCCGGGCGCCGGGCACCTCCCGCAGGTCGCGCGCGAAGCTCCGCGCGATCCGGCCGGTGGCGAGGACCCCCCACCCGGTCGTGGCCTCCTGCGATGACATGCTCGTCCCCTTCCGACGGCCGCACATGGATGCGGCGAAGCCTGTCACGGCGACTCGCCGCAAACGAATCACATCGGTGTGGTTCGTAGCCCTACACTGGGGGCAGTTGGGTCGAGGTCACACATCAGGGGAGACGCCATGGACGCCGCGAACGCCCGTCATGCCACGGGGGCCACCGGAACCGAGGGTCACGCCGACGAGTCGACCGCGGCCGGGCTGAGCGACCGCGACCGCGACATCCTGGAGTTCGAGCGCCAGTGGTGGAAGTACGCCGGCGCCAAGGAGACGGCCGTCCGCGAGAAGTTCGACATGTCGTCGACCCGCTACTACCAGGTCCTCAACGCCCTGATCGACCGTCCCGAGGCGCTCGAGGCCGACCCGCTGCTGGTCCGCCGGCTTCGCCGCCTCCGCGCCGCCCGGCAGCGGCAGCGCTCCGCCCGCCGCCTCGGCTTCGAGCTCTGAGGAGCCACCGTGCGGGTCCGTGACGAGCGTGGCGTGGTGTTCCCGTCGCCGGTGGTGATGCTGAGCATCGTCGCCGTCGCAATGGCCGGGATCGCCTACGTCGCGACCCAGGGCCAGGACCCCACCGAGCGCGAGATCATCAGCGCGGCCCAGCCGGCGGCGCCCGCCGACCCGCAGCCCACGTTCAAGCCGGAGAAGATCGAGAAGAAGAAGCCGGCCAAGCCGCCGGTGAGGCGCAACCGCGTCTACGTCGAGGTCTACAACAACTCCGGCATCACCGGCCTGGCCGGACGCTACGCCCAGCGCGCCGGCGAGATCGGGTGGCGCGTGGTCGGCTCCGACAACTGGTACGGCACCATCCCCGCCTCCACCGTGTACTTCCCCGAGAAGCTCGAGCGCGAGGGCAAGCTGCTCGCGCTCGACCTCGGCATCCGCCGGGTGATGCCGGCGGTCGACGGCCCGATGAAGTCCGACCGGCTCACGGTCGTGCTCACCGCCGACGCCGCCAGCTGACCCGTCCCGGGGGTGAGACCCCCCGGCCTGCCACGCCGGTGACGTGGTTGGGTGGAACCCATGGAGTTCCGCTCCCCCGAGGCAGAGCACCGGTACGCCACCTTCGTCGCGGCCGCGTCGCGCGCGGTCTGCGGCTTCGACTTCGACGGCACGCTGTCGCCGATCGTCGAGGACCCGACCGAGGCCCACATCCACCCCGACGCGGGTCAGGCGCTGGCAGAGCTGGCGGACGTGGTCGGCGCGGTCGCGGTGATCACCGGCCGGCCCGCCCGTCAGGCGCTCGCCCTCGGCGGGCTCGACGAGGTCGGCGACGCCATCGGCGAGGCCGGCAAGGAGCTCTACCTGTTCGGTCAGTACGGCAACGAGCGGTGGAGCTCCACCAACCGCCGGATCGTCTCGCCGCGCCCCCCGCACGGCCTGTCGACCTTCCTCGGCAAGCTGCCGGGCGTGCTGCGTCGCCACGACGCCGGCGACGCGTTCATCGAGGAGAAGGGGCTCGCGGTCGCGGTCCACACCCGCCGGCTGCCCGACGCCGCGGCGGCGTACGACCGGCTGCTGCCGGTGCTGCGCGAGCTCGCCGCCGAGCACGGCCTGCGGATCGAGCCCGGCCGCCACGTCATCGAGGTCCGGGCGTCGGGGATGGACAAGGGCCAGGTGGTCCGCACCCTCGTCAAGGAGCTCGACGCCGGTGCCTTCCTCTTCGCCGGCGACGACCTCGGCGACGTCGAGGCGTTCGAGGCGGTCGCCGAGCTGCGCGAGCAGGGGCTGCCCACGCTGCTGGTCTGTTCCATGTCCGACGAGCAGAGCGCCCTCCTCCCGCTCTCCGACGTCGCCGTCCACGGCCCCGACGGGGTGCTGGACCTGATGCGCCAGATCGCCAAGGACGCCGCCTCCGCCTGAGGTTCGGGATCCGACATGACAGGGTCTCCGCGTGCCCACCTCGCTCCATGTCGACGAGATCCCCGTCGACCTCGCCCTCGTACGCCGCCTCCTGGCCGCGTCGGTGCCGAAGCTGGCGGACCGGCCGCTGACGCCGCTGCCGGCGACGGGCTCCTCGAACGTGCTCTTCCGACTCGGGGACGACCTGCTGGTCCGGGTGCCCCGGCAGCCCGGCGGCGCCGCGTCGATCGAGAAGGAGGCGCGCTGGCTGCCGCACGTGGCACCGGCGCTGCCGGTGGGGACGCCCGAGGTGGTCGCCGTGGGCGAGCCTGCGGCCGGGTACCCCGAGCGGTGGTCGGTCGTCCGGTGGGTCGAGGGCCAGACACCCGGTGGTCCCGGTGACGTCGCGCCGGCCGACCTGGTCGCGGTTCTGGAGGCCTTTCGCCGTGCCGAGGTGCCGGACGGGGCACACGCCGACGGTGCGCTGCGCTGGTACCGCGGCGGACCGCTCGCCGAGGTCGACGAGGACCTCCGGGAGACCCTCGTCGAGTGCCGGGAGCTGGCGTGGCTGGACCTGGACCTCGACGCGGTCGCGGCCTGCTGGGACCTGGCGCTCGACGCAGCCCGCTCCCGTCGGGCCCCGTCGCTGCGGTGGTACCACGGCGACCTGCTGGCCGAGAACCTCCTGGTGTGCGACGGCCGGCTCGCGGCCGTCCTCGACTTCGGGGGTCTCGGGGTGGGCGACCCGGCGGTCGACCTGATGGCGGCCTGGGAGGTCCTCGATGCCCCGGGTCGCCGGGAGCTGCGGGACGCGCTCGAGGTCGACGAGGCGACGTGGCTGACCGCCGCCGGCTGGGCGCTGCTGGTCGCCGTCGTCACCTTCCCGTACTACGGCGAGACCATGAAGTCGAGGTGCGCGAGCCGGCTGGCCATGGCGCGGGCGGTGCTGGAGGACCTCGGCCACTGACCGCATGCCGGACAGGTCGACCAGCATGTGGACCCGGCGTACGGATGGCGGGAACGGCGACCGTAGAGTTCTCACCAGCTCATCGAGAGGGACTGAGGGAACGGCCCGACGACGTCCCGGCAACCGCCACGATCCTCCCGCCGCAAGCGGCAGTCGTGGAAACGGTGCCAATTCCGGCCCGAGGCGAGGTCCGTCGCGGGGAAGATGAGAAGGAGGACACTCATGAGCACCCTCGTCGCCCACTCGACCGGCACGGACACCACCGACACCACCGGCGCCACGGGAACGACCGGCCTGCGGGAGGGCGCCTTCGGGCACGCCACCGCGCTGTCGTGCCGCGAGTGCGGGCACCGCACCGCGCTCGGCCCGTTCTACGCCTGTCCGGAGTGCTTCGGCCCGCTCGAGATCGCCTACGAGTTCCCGGCCGTCACCCGCGAGGAGATCGAGGCAGGACCCCGCAACATCTGGCGCTACAAGGCGCTGCTGCCGGTGCCCGCCGACATCGAGGAGAGCCCCAACACCGAGCCCGGCTTCACCCGGCTCCTCGAGGCCCGCAACCTCGGCCGCGAGCTCGGCATCGAGAAGCTGTGGGTGAAGGACGACTCCACCAACCCCACCAACTCCTTCAAGGACCGCGTCGTCGCCTGTGCGCTCAGCGCCGCCCGCGAGCTGAACGCGAAGGTCTTCGCCTGCCCCTCGACCGGGAACCTCGCCAACGCCGTCGCCGCCGCCGGCGCCCGCGCCGGCATCAAGACGGTCGTCTTCATCCCCGCGAACCTCGAGAAACCGAAGCAGGTCAACTCGGCGGTCTACACCGAGAACCTGGTCGCGGTGAACGGCAACTACGACGACGTCAACCGGCTCGCCTCCGAGATCGCCGGCGAGGAGGACGGCTGGGCGTTCGTCAACGTCAACGTCCGGCCCTACTACGCCGAGGGCTCCAAGACGCTCGGCTTCGAGATCGCCGAGCAGCTCGGCTGGCGGCTGCCCGACCAGGTCGTGATCCCGGTGGCCTCCGGGTCGCAGCTCACGAAGGTCCACAAGGCGTTCCAGGAGCTGATCGCGCTCGGGCTCGTCGAGGACAAGCCCTACCGGATCTTCGGGGCGCAGGCGAACGGCTGCTCGCCGGTCTCGGCCGCCTTCAAGGAGGGCCACGACGTCGTGCGGCCGGTGAAGCCGGACACCATCGCCAAGAGCCTCGCGATCGGCAACCCCGCCGACGGCGTCTACGTGCTCGACATCTGCCGCCAGACCGGCGGCGCCGTCGAGGACATCACCGACGACGAGGTGCGCGAGGGGATCCTCACCCTGGCCCGGACCGAGGGCATCTTCACCGAGACCGCCGGCGGCACCACCGTCGGCGTCACCCGCAAGCTCGTCGAGACCGGCCAGCTCGACCCGACCCTCGAGACCGTCATCATCAACACCGGCATGGGCCTGAAGACCCTCGACGCCGTCTCCGACTCGGTGGGCGCCGCGGCGACCATCGACCCGTCGTACGACGCCTTCGCGGCCACCGGCATCGCCTGACCAGCCCGACCACAGCTCAGACCAGCCAAGACCTGAACCGAGGAGCACCGACCGTGAGCGTCTCCGTCCGCATCCCCACCATCCTGCGCACCTACACCGGCGGGGAGTCCGAGGTGGCCGCCGAGGGCGGGACCCTCGCCGAGGTCCTCGACGACCTCGACGGCCGGTTCGCCGGCATCAAGGGCCGGATCCTCGACGAGGCCGGCCAGCTGCGGCGGTTCGTCAACGTGTACGTCGGCAACGACGACGTCCGCTTCCTCGACCACCTCGACACCGCCACCCCGGACGGCGCCCAGATCTCGGTGATCCCCGCGGTCGCCGGCGGCTGACCCGGACCGTCAGGCGGGGGTGGGGCTGCCGTTCCTCCCGTTGACGCCGTTCGCGCCGGTGACGTCGTCCGCGTCCTCGGTGTCCTCCCGCTCCTCCAGGCTGGCGGCGAAGCGGCGGCGCGCCCGGTCGAAGAGGTAGCCGGTCGCGAGGAACACGGTGCCGAGCACCACGAACAGCCACGCGCCCTCGACCAGCACGCCGAACACCTCGAACGCCTGGACGGTGGTGAAGCCCACCAGCGCCACGGTGGCCAGGGCCGTCAGTCGCCAGCTGTCGCGGATCGTGCCGAGCACGGCCACGCCGCCGGCGAGTGCGACGTACGCCGCGACGCTGACGCCCGCGTGCAGCCAGTCGACCACGGTCACCGGGTCGGCGGCGTCGGCGCCGGCGTCCCACAGCACCAGCACCACGGCGACCAGGCTGGCCACCAGCGCCCCGAGGGGCTCGAGCCGCCCGCTCTCCTGGGCGCCCGCCCCCGCCGCGATGAAGGCCACCGCCGCCAGCAGCGGTCCGCCGACCAGCCAGGCGTCCCAGGCGAAGTCCGCGCGGGTGCTGGTGGGCATCGCCGCGATGAAGAGCATCACCAGCGCGATGCCGGCGCCCACCTCGCGCCACGGCACGGCCAGGCTCGGCGACCAGCGCTCGTGGACCGCGGCCAGCGCGAGGCAGATCGTGGCCGCGACCCCCATCGCGATCACCAGCGCCAGCGCGGTCGGGTCCCCGGGGCCGAGCTCGCCGAACCACCAGCCGGCCAGCGCGCCGACACCCACGAGCAGCGGCGGGGCCGCGTGCCGCAGGTAGCCGTGGAGCAGCGCGCCGGCACCCCAGACGGCGAACAGCCACGGCTCGATGTCGACCTCGAACGAGAAGGCGGCCTGCAGCATGGTGGCGCCCCACGCGAACGCCGCGACCAGCCGCAGCGCGGCGACCACCGGGTTCGGGACGACGTCCTGCCAGCGCAGCGCGAGGGACTCGGCGGCGACCAGGGTCACCAGGAACACCGACCCGACGACCACGACGCGCGCCACCGGCGGGAGCTGGTCGAGGTTGACGCCGACCAGCCAGATCAGGCCGACGCCGACGAAGGCGGCGCCGAGGCCCAGCAGCAGCTTGGCGATGGTGAAGCGGCGGGTGACCTGGTAGCTCGCGAGGATCGCGTCGGCCTGGCCCTGCTGGAGGAGGCCCGAGGCCTCCCAGGCGCGGGCCTCGGCGTCGAGCCACTCGAGCTGGCGCGGCGACGCGGGGCGCGGGGGAAGGAGGGTGCTCATGGGCCCATCGTGACCCCGTGGCAGGGCGGACACATGGGTACGAGTGCTCAAATCCCCAAGGTGTGGAGCCTCCGGGCCAGGTGGCGACGCTCGGGAGCGTTGTCGCAGGCAGTCAGCGCGGCGGCGTACGCGTCCCTCGCCTCGGCGTACCGGCCGGCCCGCCGCAGCAGCTCGGCGCGTACGCCGGGCAGCCGGTGCCCGGGGAGCGCGCCCTCGGCGAGCCCGCCGGGACCGTCGAGCAGGGCGAGGCCGGCCAGCGGCCCGTCCGCCTCGGCGACCGCGACGGCCCGGTTGAGCCGGACGACGGGGGAGCCGGTGAGGGCCTCGAGCTCGCGGTAGCGGTCCGCGATCCGGGACCAGTCTGTGTCCGCAGCAGTCGGCGCGACCGCGTGCTCGGCCGCGACCAGGGCCTGCAGGAGGTAGGGCCCGGCGGGGGCGTCGACGTGCGGCCGGAGCAGCCCGAGCGCCTCGTCGACCTCGTCGTCGTGCCAGCGGCTGCGGTCCTGGTCCGGCAGCAGCACCAGCTCGCCGTCGGCCACGCGCGCGTCGCGGCGCGCGTGCTGGAGCAGCACCAGCGCGAGCAGGGCGTCGAGCTCGACCGACGGCGGTGCCAGCTCCCGCAGCGTGCGCACGAGGCGCACCGCCTCGCCCGCCAGGTCGGCGCGGAGGACCTCGTCGCCGGAAGGCGGCGCGTACCCGGCGGTGAAGGCGAGGTAGGCGACGTCGGCGGCCACCCGGAGCCGCTCGTGGAGCGCCTCGCCGGACGGCACCTCGAAGCGCTCGCCGGCGAGCCGCTTGCGGGCCCGGGTGAGCCGGGCCGCCATGGTCGGGACGCGGACGAGGAACAGCCGGGCGATGTCGGCGGTGGACAGGCCGAGGACCAGCCGCAGCGTGAGCGCCGCGGCAGCCTCGGGGGCCAGCGCCGGGTGCGCGCACAGCAGCACGAGCCGGAGCCGCTCGTCGCGCACCGCCCCGGCGGGCTCCCCGGCATCGGCCATGACGCGTTGCGCCTCCTCCTGCAGCTCGGCCTCGACAGCGAGCAGCGGCAGCCGGCGGGTCGCGGCCTCCTCCGAGCGCAGCCGGTCGACGACGCGGCGCCGCGCGGTGGTGAGCAGCCAGGCCGGCGGGTTGGTGGGGACGCCGCCGTCCGGCCAGGTGCGGGCGGCGGCCTCGAAGGCGTCGGCCAGCCCGTCCTCGGTCAGGTCGAGACGGCGGAACTGCGCGACGAGCAGGGCCAGCAGCCGGCCCCACTCGTCGCGCCAGGCGGCGTCGAGCGCGGTCCGCGCCGGCTGGTCGGACGCCGCGGTCAGGCCGGCCCCGGCATCACGACGAGGACCCGTCCCGGCACGCGCGCAGCTCGAGCGGGGATTCGTCCACGGCGAGCATCCCGACGCACTCCACGAGGTCGTCCAGGTCGTCGCTCTCGATCAGGTAGAAGCCCGAGAGCTGCTCGACCGCCTCCGCGTAGGGGCCCTCGGTGACGTGCAGGGCGCCGTCGCGGCGGCGTACGGTCCGGGCCTCCTTCGAGGGGGCGAGCTCCGCGCCGCCGGTGACCTTGTGGCCGCGGGCGGCCAGCGCGGCGGCGAACTCACGGTGCCGGTCGTAGGTCCGTTGCCGCTCGTCCTCGCTCCTGGCGGCCCACTGCTCCTCGTCGTCGGGGATGAGCAGGATGTACTCGGTCATGGGTTCCTCCCGTGCGTTCGTGGTGAGTCTGGCACCTCCATGACGGAGCCGGCCCGGGGAAATCGACAGCCGCCGGCCACCTTGTGTTGGCGGCCGGGTCGGCCGGGCATGGTTGAACTGCGCGGGTGAGCATCCTGCGCCGCTCGTCCGTGGTCCTCGGGGGCGCCGCCGTCGTCGGCGGCGGCCTGTCCCTGACGGCCCGCCACCTGCTGCGCCGCCAGGCGGCCGCGGCCCGACGGCTCATCGGGCACCCGCTCGGCGACGAGCCCCCGGACGCGGACCGGGTCTACAAGAAGAGCCTCGGCGACACCGTCGAGCTCGTCGTCCTGGGGGACTCGATCGCAGCCGGCCTCGGCGCCGAGACGGCCAAGGGCACGCTCGGCGCCCGCCTCGCCAAGGGCGTCCACAAGGCGGCGCGACGCTCGGTGCGACTGACCACCCTCGCGGTCGTCGGGTCGGAGAGCAGCGCGCTGGCCGACCAGCTCGCCTCGCTGCCCGCGGGGGTGCAGCCGGAGGTGGCGGTGATCGTGGTGGGCGGCAACGACGTGACCCACCGGGTGCCGGTCGCCGAGTCGGTGCGCCACCTCGTCGCCTGTATCGAGGGGCTGCAGGAGCTCGGCGCCGCGGTGGTGGTCGGCACCTGCCCGGACCTCGGCGCGCTGCGGCCGGTGCCGCAGCCGCTGCGGGCACTCGGCTCCCGGGCCTCGCGGCAGCTCGCCGCGGCGCAGCGGCGGGCGGCGCTGGAGTGCGGGGCGCGGGTGGTGTCCCTGGCCGACGTCGTGGGGCCGTTCTTCATCACCAACCCCGACGAGATGTTCAGCCTCGACCGGTTCCACCCCAGCGCGCACGGCTACAAGCGGACGGCCAAGGCGATGCTGCCGTCGGTGCTCGCCGCGCTCGGCGTGGTCGTCCGGATCCCGTTCGGGCACCACGCACCCGACCCCCCGGCCGCTCCCGAGCCTTCGGCGGCCGACGTCTAGGGTCGGAACGTGCCTGACGTACTGCTCGCGACCTTCAACCTGATGCCCGACGGCGAGCCGGGCGGAGACCACCTGCTGACCGCGCTTGCGCGACGCGGGGTCGACGCCCGTTGGGAGCGCTGGGACGACCCCGAGGTCGACTGGGCGGCTGCGCGGCTGGTGGTGGTGCGGTCGACGTGGGACTACCACCGTCGGCTCGACGAGTTCCTGGCCTGGGCCCGCCACGTCGAGAAGGTCACGACCCTGCTCAACGGTGCCGACGTGTTCACGTGGAACGCCGACAAGGCCTACCTCGCCGACCTCGGCGACCTTCCCGTGGTGCCGACCGACCTCCTCGACGACGCCAACCTGCTGCCCGGCCTCACTGCGGCACTGGCCGAGCACGGCGCCGTCGTCGTCAAGCCTCGTACCGGCGCCGGCGGCGTCGGTGTGGTCGTGGCCGAGAGCCTCGAGGACCAGCGGCTCGAGGGGCTCACCGCCTCCCCGTGGGTCGTGCAGCCGCTCGTCGAGTCGGTCCGCACCGAGGGGGAGACCTCGGTGTTCGTGCTCGAGGGGCACGCCACGGCCCAGGTCGACAAGCTGCCGGCCGAGGGGGAGATCCGTGTCCACGAGCTGTACGGCGGCGGGTCGCGCCCGGTGCAGCTCGATCCAGAGGCGCTCGAGCTCGCCGAACGCGCCGTGGCGGTGGTGGGCTCTCGCTTCGGCGAGGTGCCGGCGTACGCCCGGGTCGACATGATGCGCCACGACGGCCGGTTGGTCGTGAGCGAGCTCGAGCTCATCGAGCCGGGGCTCTACCTCGACGTGATCCCTGACAACGCGGCCGCCTTCGCCGACCTGCTCGCCGCCCGGCTGGCCTGATCCCGCCCGGCCGGTCGGAGCGGGAGGGCCCGCTGGACCGGCGGACGGATCGTTTGCACTCGCCCACCCCGAGTGCTAAACATTGAGCTGGCACTCTTAGCATGAGAGTGACAAACCGGATCGGTTGGTTGAGGTCCACCAGCGCCGGCGGGAAGGGTCCGCCGGGACAGCCGGATCGTCCGTCGCGGGCAGCCCTCCGACTCCGTCCACGAACTCTAGGCGTGAGGAATCGCAGGAGTTATGCCGAAGCTGATTGCGTTCAACGAGGAGGCCCGCCGCGGCCTCGAGCGTGGCATGAACACGCTCGCCGACGCGGTGAAGGTGACGCTGGGCCCCAAGGGTCGCAACGTCGTCCTCGAGAAGAAGTGGGGCGCGCCCACCATCACCAACGATGGTGTGTCGATCGCCAAGGAGATCGAGCTGGAGGACCCCTACGAGAAGATCGGGGCCGAGCTCGTCAAGGAAGTCGCCAAGAAGACCGACGACGTGGCCGGTGACGGCACCACGACCGCGACGGTCCTCGCCCAGGCGATGGTCCGCGAGGGCCTCCGCAACGTGGCCGCGGGTGCCAACCCGATGGGCCTCAAGCGCGGCATCGAGACCGCCGTCGGCGCGGTGTCCGAGCAGCTGCTCGGCATGGCCAAGGACGTCGAGACCAAGGAGCAGATCGCCGCGACCGCGTCGATCTCCGCCGCCGACACCACCGTCGGCGAGATCATCGCCGAGGCGATGGACAAGGTCGGCAAGGAAGGCGTCATCACCGTCGAGGAGTCGAACACCTTCGGGCTCGACCTCGAGCTCACCGAGGGCATGCGCTTCGACAAGGGCTACATCTCGGCGTACTTCGTCACCGACCCGGAGCGCATGGAGACGGTCCTCGAGGACCCCTACATCCTCATCGCCAACTCCAAGGTCTCCTCGGTCAAGGACCTGCTGCCGCTGCTCGAGAAGGTCATGCAGTCCGGCAAGCCGCTGGTCATCATCGCCGAGGACGTCGACGGCGAGGCGCTGTCCACGCTGGTCGTCAACAAGATCCGCGGCACCTTCAAGTCCGTCGCCGTCAAGGCCCCGGGCTTCGGTGACCGCCGCAAGGCCATGCTGCAGGACATCGCGATCCTGACCGGTGGCCAGGTCATCAGCGAGGAGGTCGGCCTCAAGCTCGAGAACGCCGGCGTCGAGCTGCTCGGCCAGGCCCGCAAGGTCGTCATCACCAAGGACGAGACCACCATCGTCGAGGGTGCCGGCGACGCCGCCCAGATCGAGGGCCGGGTCAACCAGATCCGCGCCGAGATCGAGAAGTCCGACTCGGACTACGACCGCGAGAAGCTCCAGGAGCGCCTCGCCAAGCTGGCCGGCGGCGTGGCCGTCATCAAGGTCGGCGCGGCCACCGAGGTCGAGCTCAAGGAGCGCAAGCACCGCATCGAGGACGCCGTTCGCAACGCGAAGGCGGCCGTCGAGGAGGGCATCGTCGCCGGCGGTGGCGTCGCCCTGGTGCAGGCTGCCGACGCGGCCTTCGAGAAGCTGGAGCTGGAGGGCGACGAGCTCACCGGTGCCAACATCGTTCGCGCGGCCACCGAGGCCCCGCTCAAGCAGATCGCGGTCAACGCCGGTCTCGAGGGCGGCGTCGTGGCGGAGAAGGTGCGCGGCCTCACGGCTGGGCACGGTCTCAACGCCGCCACCGGCGAGTACGTCGACATGATCTCGGCCGGGATCCTCGACCCCGCCAAGGTGACCCGCTCGGCGCTGCAGAACGCCGCGTCGATCGCCGCGCTGTTCCTCACCACCGAGGCCGTCGTGGCCGACAAGCCGGAGAAGGCCGCCCCCATGGGTGGCGACCCGACCGGCGGCATGGGCGGCATGGACTTCTGAGTCCCACCGCTCCGCGAGACGTCATACGAACCGAGCGCTATAGCGACCGGAACGTATGACGTCCGCCAGCACAAACAGCAGGGCCTCCGCTTCGGCGGGGGCCCTGCTGCCATTTCCGGGGCGAGGTTTCCGCAAGGATGGGGACGTGCCTGCCGAGACCGACGTCGCCGACCGCGGGCGGCGGGAGCGCTTCGAGCGGCTCGCCGGCGAGGTGATGGAGCCGGTGCGGCGGTTCCTGGTGCGGCGTTCCGACCCCGACACCGCGGAGGACGTGCTCGCCGAGACGCTGCTGGTGTGCTGGCGCCGCCTCGACGACGTGCCGGGGGAGGCGCTGCCGTGGGCCTACGGCGTGGCCCGCAACTGCCTGGCCAATGCTGAGCGCGGGGAGCGGCGTCGGCGCCGGCTGGCCGCCCGGATCGCCACCGTGGACCCGCCCCGCGAGGCCGCTCCGCCGGCGGCCGACCCCGACCCGGACCTGTCGGCGGCGCTGGCCAGGCTGCGCCCGCAGGACGCCGAGCTGCTGCGACTGTGGGCGTGGGAGCAGCTGACGCCGACCGAGATCGCGGCCGTCCTCGACCTCACCGTGAACGCCGCCAACCTGCGGCTCCACCGCGCCCGCGAGAAATTGCGGGAGGAGCTGCGAAAGCGGGGTACGGGGTCCGGACATGAAGGGACGACAGAGGGGAGGCGACGGTGACCGACCGTGACGACGAGCTGCGTGAGCGGCTGCGCGCGGCCGACCCTGCCGCCGACCTGCCGCCCACCGACCCGGACCGGGTCGCCCGACTCCTGGAGAGCACCATGAGCCACGACGTGACCGACGAGTCCCGCGAGACCGGCACCCACGACCGCAGCCCGCTCACCTGGGTGGTCGCGGCTGCCGCTGCGGTGGTGATCGCCGTCGCCGGCGGGTTCCTCTTCCTGAACGGCGACGACGGTGCCCAGGAGGTCGCGCCGTCCCCCGACGACACCAGCGTCACCCAGCTGCAGGCCCCGGCGCCCAACGGTGCCCGCTGCATGGTGCCGACCGCCGCGGTCCTGTCCAACGCCCAGGTCGCCTTCGACGGTGAGGTGCAGGAGATCAGCGAGGGCATGGTCACCCTCGCGCCCACCCAGTGGTACGCCGGCGAGGAGACCGACCTCGTGACCGTCACCGCGCCCGACCGCGACCTCGCCCAGCTGCTGGTCTCGGTGGAGTTCGAGGAGGGTGGCCGCTACCTGGTCGCCGCCAACGACGGGCAGGTCATGATCTGCGGCTTCAGCGCCCAGTACGACGACGAGCTCGCGGCCTTGTACGCCGAGGCGTTCGACGGCTGAGCCGGCCGGCCGCCGGGTCCCGGCTGCCAGACTGGCCGGGTGAGTGTGCACGGGCTGCTGCTGGCCGCCGGCGCCGGGACCCGCATGGGCGGGCCCAAGGCGCTGGTGCACGACACCGACGGGTCCTGGCTGCGGCGGGCCGCGGCGGTGCTGCGGGACGGCGGCTGTGACGACGTCACCGTCGTGCTCGGTGCCGGAGCCGGGCGCGCCCGCGACCTGCTCGCCGACGAGCAGGCCGGCGTCGTGGTCGCCGAGGACTGGGCCGAGGGGATGGGCGCCTCGCTGCGTGCCGGCCTGGCCGCCCTGGCCGGCGGGGACGCGGATGCTGCGGTGGTCACCCTTGTCGACCTGCCCGACCTGACCGCCGAGGTGCTCGCCCGGCTGCTGGCCACCGGCGCCGACCGGGCCACGCTGGCCCGCGCGGCGTACGACGGGGTGCCCGGCCACCCAGTGGTGCTGGGCCGCGACCACTGGGGGGGTGTGCGTGACACCGCCACCGGCGACCGGGGCGCCCGCGACTACCTCGCCGGCCGCGAGGTCCGGCTGGTCGAGTGCGGCGACCTCGCCACCGGCGCCGACCGCGACACCCCTGCCCCCCACACCCCCGACCCCACCGCCCCGTGACCCACCGGATCCGGCTGCAGCCGCTGACCCGCGCCCGCGTGGGCTCCCTGGGCGGCGCCGGTGCCCGCTGGGTCGACCGGCTGCCCGGCCTGCTCGCCGAGCTCACTGAGTGCTGGTCGCTCACGCTGGGGCGCGGCCTGCCCGGCGGCAGCGCGTCGTACGTCGTCGCCGCCCGGACCGCCGACGGCGACGAGCGGGTGGTCAAGGTGCTGGTGCCCGACGGTGACCTCGCCGACGAGAGCCGGGTGCTCGGCCCCGCGGACGGCCACGGCTACGTGCGGCTCCACGCCCACGACGCCGAACGTCGCGCGCTGCTGCTCGAGCGGCTCGGCACCTCGCTCGAGCACACGCCGCTGCCTCCGGAGGAGAAGCTGCGGGTGCTCGCGGCGACGCTGCGCGAGGCGTGGCAGCTGCCGCTCGACCACGCCCAGGCCGTCGCGCCCGGCGAGGACCGCGCCTCGGTGCTGCACCGGCTGATCACCGACCTCGACCGGCGGCTCGACCACGCCGCGCAGCCACGGGCCGTCGAGCACGCGCTGCGGCTCGCGGAGCGCCTGGCCGCGGACTTCGACCCGGCGGCCTGCGTCGTAGCCCACGGCGACCCGCACCCGGCGAACGCGCTGCGGCTCCCGGCGCCGCGGCCGGGCGGCGGATCCGGGTACGTCTTCGTCGACCCCGACGGCGTCCGCGCCGACCCGGCGTACGACGCGGGCGTGGCGCTGCGCGACTGGAGCGGGCGGCTGCGCGGCGCCGACGCCCGGGGCGTGCTCGAGGGGTACGCCCGGGTGCTCGCCGACGGCACCGGGCTGCCCGAGCAGCGGATCTGGGACTGGGGGTTCGTCGAGCGGGTCTCGACGGGGCTCTACGTCACCTCGTTCGGTGCGCCGAAGGTCGGGGCGCCCCTGCTGGAGACCGCGGGCGCGCTCGTCTAGGCGCGGCGGATCCGGATCGCGCCCCGTGCGGTCGACGGGTCGACCACCCGGCCGCCCTGGGTGATCTCGACCTCGCCCGCCGCGACCAGTCGCCGGGCCGCCCGCCGCGCCGGCTCCATCAGGTCGCGCCAGCCCTCGTCCTCACCGGAGTCCACGGCCCGCGCCGCGTCGGACGGGCAGATCGTGGCCCCGCGGGCACGCCGGCCGAGCAGGTCGAGGATCGCCGCCTCCAGGGCGCGGTCGGTGGCGGTCACGCCGTGGCGGCGGCAGGCGGTCGAGCAGTAGCGCACCTGGTCCCAGTCGCGCTCCCACTTCTTGCGCCACAAGATCTCGCGGCCGCAGGAGGCGCACATTTTCGGCTCCCGGTCGTCGCCGCCCTCGCCACTGGTCCTGCGCGCCCTGCCCACCCGGACAGTGTCCAACCCCCGGCCAACACCGCCCGCATAGTCTGGGCGCATGGACGACCAGAGCGAAGCATCCGCCGACCTCGCGGGTGCCGGCGTCCCCGACGTCGCCGCCGTGGCCGAGCGGCTGGGCCGCACCGGCTACCTGTGCGACGACGCCCTTGCCACGGTCGTCTACCTCGCGCTGCGGATGGAGCGGCCGCTGCTGCTGGAGGGCGAGCCGGGCACCGGCAAGACTGCCCTGGCCGAGGCGGTCGCGGAGGCGCTCGACCTGCCGCTGGTGCGGCTGCAGTGCTACGAGGGCATCGACGCCACCCAGGCGCTCTACGACTGGGACTTCCCGCGCCAGATCCTGCACCTGCGGGCCCTCGAGGCGGTCGCGGGTGCCGCGGCCGACAGCACCGTCGAGGAGGCCGAGAAGAGCCTGTACGACGCCCGCTTCCTGCTCGCCCGGCCGGTGCTGCAGGCGCTCCAGGAGAGCCCTGCCGTGCTGCTGGTCGACGAGGTCGACCGAGCCGACGACGAGTTCGAGGCGTTCCTGCTCGAGGTGCTCTCGACGTACCAGGTGACCATTCCCGAGCTCGGCACCGTCCGCGCCGCGACGCCGCCGATCGTCGTGCTCACCTCCAACCGCACCCGCGAGCTCCACGACGCCCTCAAGCGGCGCTGCCTCTACCACTGGATCGAACACCCGGGCCTCGAGCGCGAGCTGGAGATCGTGCGCTCCCGTGCCCCCGAGGTCAGCGAGGCGCTCGGCCGGCAGGTCGTGCAGCTGGTCCAGCAGCTGCGGCAGCGCGGCGACCTGCTCAAGCCGCCCGGGGTGGCCGAGACGCTCGACTG
The DNA here is from genome assembly GCF_042659625.1 of Nocardioides sp. GCM10027114. Classification (NCBI taxonomy): domain Bacteria; kingdom Bacillati; phylum Actinomycetota; class Actinomycetes; order Propionibacteriales; family Nocardioidaceae; genus Nocardioides; species Nocardioides sp. GCM10027114. The sequence continues at coordinate 109,260 of NZ_JBHSSS010000009.1, read as the reverse complement.
GGCGCGGGCGCTGCAGCACCTCGGCACCAGCGAGGTCGACCTCGCCGCGGCCTCGGCGACCCTCGGGGCCCTCGTGAAGTACCGCGAGGACAGTGAGCGGGTGAAGCAGGCCCTCGACCGGATGCTGCAGCCATGACCTCAGCCGCGCCCGCTGCGCCCCCTGCCCGGCACCACGCCGACGAGCTGCTGCTCGGCTTCACCCGGGCGCTTCGGGCCGCGGGCGTGCCGGTCACCCAGGACCGGGCGCAGTCGTTCCTGCGGGCCGTCGCGGTGGTGGGGCTCGACGACCAGCGGGCCACCTACACTGCCGGCCGCGCGACGTTGTGCGCCGGCCCCGACGACCTGGCCCGCTACGACCAGGTGTTCGAGGCGTGGTTCCTCAGCCGCGACGGGCTGCCCCGGCCGCGGTCCGGCGCGCCGTCGCAGTCGCCGGTGCTCGGCTTCCCGGACGCGGAGCCCGAGGGTGGTGAGGGGGAGGCCGACGACCAGGAGGTGGTGCGGGCCGCGGCCAGTGCCACCGAGGTGCTGCGCCACCGCGACGTGGCCGCCATGTCCGCCGCCGAGAAGCAGCGGCTCGCCGCGATGTTCGCGACCCTCGAGCTGCGGCCGCCCGTCCGGCGTACCGCCCGGCACCGCGCCTGGCACCGCGGCGAGGTCGACGCCTCCCGCACCCTGCGGCGCAGCCTGCGCCGGATGGGGGAGCCGGGCGAGATCGCGTGGCGGCGTCGCGGCACCCGCGCCCGCCGGGTCGTGCTGCTCGTCGACGTGTCCGGGTCGATGAGCGCCTACGCAGACGCGCTGCTCCGGCTGGCGCAGCGGTGGGTGGCGACCGCGCCCGGCGCGGTCGAGGTGTTCACCGTCGGCACCCGGATCACCCACGTCACCCGGGCGATGCGGCACCGCGACCCCGAGCGCGCGATCGTCGCCGCCGGCGAGACGGTCCCCGACTGGTCCGGCGGCACCCGGCTGGGGGAGACGCTGCGGTTCTTCCTGGACCGCTGGGGGCAGCGGGGGATGGCGCGCGGCGCCGTGGTCGTGGTCTTCAGCGACGGCTGGGAGCGCGGCGACCCGGAGCTGCTCGCGACCCAGATGGCGCGGCTGCAGCGGATCGCGCACCGCGTCGTGTGGGTCAACCCGCACCGCGGCAAGCACGGCTACGAGCCGGTCCAGCAGGGCGTCGTGGCCGCGCTGCCCCACATCGACCACTTCGTGGCCGGGCACTCCCTGGCCACCTTCGCCGAGCTGACGGAGCTGGTGTCCCGTGCGTGACGTCCTTCCCGAGCTGCTGACCTGGTGGCGCGCCGGCGAGACCGTCGGCGTCGGCACCGTGGTCGCGACCTTCCAGTCCGCCCCGCGCCCCGCCGGGGCCTCGATGCTCGTCGGCCCGGACGGCAGCGCCGTCGGGTCGGTGTCCGGCGGCTGCGTCGAGGGCGCCGTCTACGAGCTCGGCGAGTCCGTCGTCGAGTCCGGTGTCCCCGTCCTGCAGCGGTACGGCGTCTCCGACGACGACGCGTTCGCCGTGGGGCTGACCTGCGGCGGCATCCTCGACGTGTTCGTCGAGAAGGTGAACCGCCAGACCTTCCCCGAGCTCGGCGAGATCGCCGGCGACGTGGAGGCCGGCCGGCCGGTTGCGCTCGCCACCGTCATCGAGCACCCCGACCCGGCCTGGCTGGGGCGGCGGATGGTCGTGCGGCCGGATGGGGCCGACCGGGTAGTTCGTGACGATCGGGTCGCGGAAACGGCCGATGAGCGACCCGAACGTCACGAACTATCCGCATCCACGGGAACCCTCGGCAGCGCCCGGGCCGACGACGCGGTCCGCGACGACGCGTTGGGGCTGCTGGCGGCGGGCCACAACGCGACGCTGACCTACGGGCCCGACGGCGAGAGGCGGGGCGAGGGCATGCGGGTCTTCGTGTGGGCGTTCGCGCCCAAGCCGCGGATGCTGGTCTTCGGCGCCATCGACTTCGCGGCCGCGGTCGCCCGGGTGGGGAGCTTCCTCGGCTACCACGTCACCGTGTGCGACGCCCGGCCGGTGTTCGCGACCCGCACCCGCTTCCCCGACGCCGACGAGGTCGTCGTCGAGTGGCCCCACCGCTACCTCGGGAAGCAGGTCGAGGCCGGCACGATCGACCAGCGGACGGTGATCGCCGTGCTCACCCACGACCCCAAGTTCGACGTGCCGCTGCTCGAGGTGGCGCTCCGGCTGCCCGAGGTCGCCTACGTGGGCGCCATGGGCTCGCGGCGCACCCACGAGGACCGGATGGCGCGGCTGCGCGAGGCCGGGCTGACCGACGAGGAGCTCACCCGGCTGTCCAGCCCCATCGGCCTCGACCTCGGGGCCCGCACCCCCGAGGAGACGGCCATCAGCATCGCCGCCGAGATCGTGGCGGGTCGCTGGGGCGGCTCCGGGGAGCGGCTCAGCAGCACCCGGGGCCGGATCCATGGGGCGGCCACCCACCAGCTCGACGCGCCGCCCGCCGTCCGGGACTGACGGTGCGGTCGCCGCGGCACGTTCGTCCTGCGGGACTGGTCGGGCTCGTGCTCGTCGCCTCCGGACTGGTCGCCTGCTCGGACGCCACCTCCGGTCCTTCGCCCGCGTCACCGCGGCCGTCGCCGTCCGCGGTCGAGAGCCCGGCCGACTCGGCCTCGCCCGAGCCGCTGCCCGACCCCACCCCGACCCAGGAGCCCGACGACGGTGCCACGACCGGCGCCGGCGGCAACCGGGCCGACCGGCTGCCGCCGGTCCGGCACCGGGTCTCGCTCGCCGCGCTGATGCGGCAGCGGCTCGGCCCGACCCGGGTGAGGTTCCAGCGGCTGCAGGGCGCCGCGGCGGCGTACACCCGGCACGAGGTGACCTACCGCAGCGGCGACCTGACCGTCTCCGGCGTGCTGCTGCGGCCGCGCGGGCGCGGGCCGTTCCCCGGGATCGTGCTCAACCACGGCTACATCGACCCGGCGTTCTACGTCACCGGCCAGGGGCTGGCCCGCGAGCAGGACTGGCTGGCGCGGGCCGGCTTCGTGGTGCTGCACACCGACTACCGCGGCCACGCCCGCTCCGACCCGATCCCGGCGCGGGACCGGGAGACCCGGCTGGGCTACACGCTCGACGCGATCAACGCGGTGCGGGCGCTCAAGCGGGAGCCGTACGTCGACGGCGACCGGATGGCGATGCTCGGCCGCTCGATGGGGGGCGGGGTCACCCTCAACGCCCTCGTGGTCCGGCCGGGGCTGGTGGACGCGGCCGTGGTGTACGCGTCGGTGAGCTCGCGGTTCCTCACGAACCTGCGCCACTTCACCCAGCGCAACCGGCCGGAGGCGGTGGAGTCGCTGTTCGCACGCTTCGGTACGCCGCGCGAGGAGCCCGCGTTCTACCGCGGCCTGTCGTCGCGCACCCACTTCGACCGCGTGACAGAGCCGGTGCTGATGCACCACGGCACGGCCGACGAGACCTGCCCGTTCCCATGGGCCCGGACCACGCAGCGGCTGCTGACCGAGGCAGGGGCCGACAGTCGGCTGGAGGTCTACGAGGGGGAGCGGCACGCGTTCGTGCCGCAGTGGCAGGACTCGATCGAGGCGACCGTGCGGTTCCTGCGTCGCGAGCTCGGCCCGAACCGTGGCTGACCCGGCGCTGACCGGCCGCGGATCGGGGGTCCTTGGTCGGTTCCGGCACCACGCCCGCGCCGCTAGGTTGGCCGCAGCACGGCCAGCCACCGACGGCCCCGCCGGGCCCCGACAGTCTGGACGACCATGACCACAGCGCGCGACGAGCTCCAGGCCCGCCGGGTCGCGGCCGTGCGCGCGTGGACCAGCTTCGTGGAGTCCGGCGACGACACGCGGGTGCGCCCGGAGATCCTGCGCTCGTGGCGGCTGTCCGAGGGGGTGGCCCCCGACGTCGACGCCGCCCCGCTGGCCGACGAGGCCGACACCACGACGCGGTGGCACGACACCCCGCTGCAGCGCGCGGTGGAGGCGGTCGAGGGAGAGCTGCGGCGTACCGCCGAGGACGGCGACCTCGTCATCGCGGTGACCGACGCCGAGACCCGGATCCTGTGGACCTACGGCGGCCGGGTGATGCGCCGCAAGGCGGAGACGGTGAACTTCGTGCCGGCCGGTCGGTGGGACGAGGCCAGCGTCGGCACCAACGCGCTGGCGATCAGCAGCCGCACCGGCGAGCCGTCGATGGTGTTCAGCGCCGAGCACTACGCCGAGATGGTGCACAACTGGGTGTGTTGGGCGGCGCCGCTCCACGACCCCGTGTCCGGTGAGCAGATCGGCGTGATCGACCTGTCGACGACCTGGGACCGCACCCACCCGATAGGGCTCGCGACGGCCCGGGTCATGGCGCGGCTGATCGAGACCGCGATGCCCCGCTCCGACACCTGGACCCGCGGCTGGCCGGGGGGCCGGGTCGTGACGGACTGCCCGGGGCCGGAGGACCCCGGGCTGGTGCTCTCCGTGCTCGGCACCGCCGAGGCCTGGCTCGACGGGGCCCGGCTGCTGCTCAACCGGCGGCAGACCGAGATCCTGACGCTGCTGACCGTGCACCCCGAGGGGCTGTCGGTCGAGCAGCTCCACGCCCTGCTCTACGGCGACCACGCGGTGACGCTGTCGACGCTCAAGGCCGAGGTCTCCCACCTGCGCCACGCGCTCGGCGGCCAGCTCGCGTCCCGCCCCTACCGGCTGACGCTGCCGGTGCGCACCGACGTCGAGGACGTGCTCGCGCTGCTCGGCCGCGGCCGGGTCCGCGAGGCGGTGGCGGCGTACGGCGGCGACCTGCTGCCCGGCACCGACGCCCCCGCCCTGGTCGAGCTCGCCGAGTACCTCGCCGTCAGCGTCCGCGAGGCGCTGCTCGCCGACCCCGACCCGCAGGCGGTGCTGCGCTACAGCGAGCTCGCGCCGTACGACGCCGCCGTGATCGAGGCCTGCCTGGCCGGGTTGGCCGGCCGCCCGCACCCTGCCGCGCCGCTCCTCAAGGGCCGGCTCGCGGTCGCCCGCCGCTGACCTCCGGGGAGCCGCAGACGGTACCCCCGGGAGGACCAACCTTTCGCCAACCGGGCGGTCCTAGCGTGACGGGCATCACAGGTCAGCCCATCTGGTCCCTGGAGGAGCCGCCATGACCCGGATCAACCTCACCGTCGACGGAGCCAACGTCTCCGACGACGTGGAGCCGCGGATGCTGCTGGTGCAGTACCTGCGCGAGAAGCTCGGCAAGACCGGCACCGTCGTCGGGTGCGACACCGGCAACTGCGGAGCGTGCACCGTCCACCTCGACGGGAGCAGCGTGAAGTCCTGCAACATGCTGGCCGTGCAGGCCGACGGTCGCGAGGTCACCACGGTCGAGGGGCTCGCCAGCAACGGCACCCTCCACCCGGTGCAGGAGGCCTTCCGCGAGTGCCACGGACTGCAGTGCGGCTACTGCACCCCGGGCATGATCATGCAGTCGATCGACCTCCTCAACGACAACCCCGACCCGTCGGAGGAGGAGATCCGGCTCGGCATCGAGGGCAACCTGTGCCGTTGCACGGGCTACCAGAACATCGTGAAGGCCGTGCAGCTCGCGGCCAACGCCGGACAGCGTGAGTCCGAGGGGGCCGCCGAGGGGGTGCGGGCATGACCGCCACCCAGGACCGCGTCGAGCGCGAGATCGGCCGCGACCGGCGTCGCAAGGAGGACCAGCGCCTCATCACCGGCCGCACCCGCTGGACCGACAACATCACGCTGCCCGGCATGCTGCACCTCGCGATGGTGCGCAGCCCCTTCGCCCACGCGCGGATCACCGGCATCGACACCACCGCGGCGAAGGCCGCGCCGAACGTCGTCGACGTCATCACCGGTGCCGACCTCGGCGACGAGCAGGGCTCGGTGCCGAACGCCTGGCCGATCACGCCGGACCAGAAGACGCCGGCCCACCCGCCGGTCGCGATCGACCGGGCCACGTTCGCCGGCGAGATCGTCGCGGTGGTGGTCGCGAGGTCCGCGGCCGAGGCGCGCGACGCCGTCGAGCTGGTCGACGTGGAGTACGAGGAGCTGCCGGCCGCGCTCGACCTCAAGGAGGCTGCGGAGGCCGACCAGGCCGGAGGAGCCCTCGCCCACCCGGACCTCGGCACCAACAAGTCCGCCCTCTGGGTCTTCGACTCGGGTGAGGCCGGGACCGGCGGGGACGTCGAGAAGGCGATCGCCGAGGCCCGCGACGGCGGCATCCTCATCGAGCGCGAGCTCCGGCAGCAGCGATTGGTGCCCGCCTTCATGGAGCCGCGGTCGGTCGTCGTCGACCCGACGGGCGAGCAGGTCGTCATGTGGTCGGCGACCCAGATCCCGCACATCCTGCGGTTCCTGCTGGCGGCCGTGCTCGGCATCCCCGAGTCGAAGATCCGGGTGATCGCCCCCGACGTGGGCGGCGGCTTCGGCGGCAAGCTCCAGACCACGCCGGAGGAGTACCTGACCATGGTGCTCGCCCGTCGCCTCGGCAAGCCCGTGAAGTACACCGAGACGCGGTCGGAGACGATGGTCGCCTGCCACCACGGCCGGGACCAGTGGCAGCGGCTGACCCTGGCGGCCCGCAGCGACGGGACGGTGACGGGGCTCAAGGTCGACCTGCTGGTCGACCTCGGCTCGCACGTGGCCCTGCTCGGCGGTGGCACCCCGGTCCTCGGCGCCTTCATGTTCAACGGGATCTACAAGTTCCCCGCCTATCGGTTCTCCTGCCAGACGGTGCTCACCAACAAGACGTGGACGGACGCCTACCGCGGCGCCGGCCGGCCCGAGGCGACGTTCGCGATCGAGCGGATGATGGACGAGCTGGCCGCCGAGGTCGGTGTGGACCCGCTGGAGATCCGCGAGAAGAACTGGATCCGCCACGACGAGTTCCCCTTCGACACCGTCGCAGGCCTGCAGTACGACTCCGGCAACTACGAGGCCGCCACCGAGCGCGCCAAGGAGATGTTCGGGTACGACGACCTGCGTGCCGAGCAGAAGCGGCGCCGCGAGGCCGGCGACCCCGTACAGCTCGGTATCGGGGTGTCGACGTTCACGGAGATGTGCGGGCTCGCCCCCTCCCGGATCCTGGCGGCGCTGGACTACGGCGCCGGCGGCTGGGAGCACGCCGAGATCAGGATGCTCGCCACCGGCAAGGTCGAGGTCATCACCGGCGCCTCCGCCCACGGACAGGGGCACGAGACCGCCTTCAGCCAGATCGTCGCCGACCGGCTCGGCATCCCGTTCGAGGACATCGAGGTGCTGCACGGTGACACCCAGGTGGCCGCCAAGGGCCTGGACACCTACGGCTCCCGGTCGCTCGCGGTCGGCGGCGAGGCCGTCGTCCGCGCCGCGGACAAGGTGATCGAGAAGGCGAAGCCGATCGCAGCCCACCTGCTCGAGGCCTCGGTCGACGACCTGGAGTTCACCGACGGCAGGTTCACGGTCCGGGGGACCGAGCAGGGCATGGCGCTGACCGAGGTCGCGCTGGCGACGTTCACCGCCCACAACTTCCCCGAGGGGATGGAGCCGTCGCTGGACGCCGCCTCGACCTACGACCCGGTCGACTTCAGCTTCCCGCACGGTACCCACCTGTGCGCGGCGGAGGTCGACACCGAGACCGGCGGCGTGAAGCTGCGCAAGTACGTCTGCGTCGACGACATCGGCAACATCATCAACCCGCTGATCGTGCAGGGGCAGGTCCACGGTGGCCTCACCCAGGGCATCGCCCAGGCGCTGTGGGAGGAGGCGGTGTACGACGACGCCGGCACGCTGGTGACCGGGTCCTTGGTCGACTACCTGCTGCCGACCGCGGCCGACACGATCTCCTACGAGACGGGCCACACCACCTCTCCCGCGACCAAGACCCAGCTCGGGGCCAAGGGGATCGGCGAGGCCGGCACCATCGCGTCGACGCCCGCGGTCGTCAACGCGGTCGTGGATGCCGTGCGGCACCTCGGGGTGAACGACGTACGGATGCCGTGCACGCCGGAGCGGGTGTGGCGCGCGATCAACGACGCCGGCGCCGGCGGCGGTACTGCCGGGGCGGCGATGCCCCACTTCGACCAGTCCGAACCGGGCGCCGACAGTGCGTCCGGCACGAAGGGAGACGGCCAGTGATCCCCGCCGAGTTCGACTACGTCGCCCCCGCCACCGTCGAGGAGGCCCTCGCAGCGCTCGCCGAGCACGGCGACGACGCCAAGATCCTCGCCGGCGGGCAGAGCCTGCTGCCGGTGCTGCGGATGCGCCTCAACGCGCCTGAGGTCGTCATCGACCTGGGCCGGATCGAGTCATTGCGCGGCATCCGCGAGGAGGGCGACGCGATCGTGATCGGGGCGATGACCCCCCACTCCACGGTGGGGTCGGACCCGCTGGTCGCGGAGCACGCCACCTTGCTGACCAAGGCCGTCGAGCACCTCGCCGACGTGCAGATCCGGCACCGTGGCACGTTCGGTGGTGCGCTCGCCCACGCCGACCCTGCCGGCGACCTCGGAGCGCCGGCGCTGGCGCTGGGGGCGGAGTTCGTCATCGCCGGGCAGGGTGGGACCCGCACGGTCGTGGCGGACGACTTCTTCGTCGACCTCTTCGAGACCGCCATCGCCGACGACGAGATCCTCACCGAGGTCCGGATCCCCAAGCGCACCGGCTGGGGGGCGCACTACGAGAAGTTCGTGCGCGTCGCGCACCAGTGGCCGATCGTGGCGGTGGCCGCGGCGGTGCGCGTCGAGGGCGGCACCATCGCCGAGGCGCGGGTCGGGCTCACCAACATGGGGTCCACGCCAGTGCGGGCGCGGCTGGTCGAGGACGCGCTGCGGGGTGGGCCGGCCACCGAGGACGCCGTACGCGAGGCAGCCGCCCGGGCGGCCGAGGGCACCGACCCGCCGTCCGACCTCAACGGGGCCGCCGACTACCGACGCCACCTCGCCACGGTGCTGACGCGGCGCGCGGTACTGGCGGCGGCCGGGGCCTGACGGGGGTGGCATGGAGCTGACGCACCGCTTCACCGTCCCCACCCCGGTGGGGGAGACGTGGGAGCACTTCCAGGACATCGTGTCGCTGGCGGAGTGCTTCCCCGGCGCCACGGTCACCGGGGTCGAGGACGACTCCTTCACCGGCTCGTGCAAGGTCAAGCTCGGCCCGGTCGCGCTCGTCTACAACGGGTCCGGCTCGTTCGTCGAGAAGGACGACGCGGCACACCGGTTCGTGGTCGAGGCCAAGGGGAAGGACAAGCGCGGCAACGGCACCGCCGGCGCCACGGTCATCCTCAGCATGGCCGATGCCGGCGGCGCGACCGACGTCGACGTCCGGACCGACCTCGCGATCACCGGCAAGCCGGCGCAGTTCGGCCGCGGCGTCATGCAGGACGTCTCCGACAAGCTGCTCGGGCAGTTCGTGGCCTGCCTCGAGATGCGGCTGGGGGCCCAGCCCGAGGCGGTCGACCAGGACGCCGGACCGGCCTCGGTCCCGACAGGGGCGGCGGCCGTCGCGGCCCCGCCGGGGGATGCGGACGCCGGACCGGCCTCGGCGCCGTCAGGTGGGGACGCCCAGGCTGCCGCGGCCCCGCCACACGAGGCCGGGCGGGCGCCGCGCTCGGCGCCGCCGCCGCGCGCCGAACGGCCGGGCACCCAGCGGTCGGCCTCCGAGGACGACGCCCTCGACCTCGGGGCAACGGTGCTGCCGGTGCTCGTGAAGAGCTACTGGAAGCCGGTCGCGGGGGCGCTGGCGGTCCTGCTGGGCCTGTGGTGGCTCGTGTCCCGCCGGAACCGGTAGCCGGTCGAGTGGCTGAGGCCGTCACCCGTGACGGCCTCAGCCACCCGACCTGTCAGAAGACGTGGCGCGGTCGGAACTGCACCGACATCCGCGGCCCGGCGTGGGCGACCTTGGGGACGGCGTGGTCCCAGGTGCGCTGGCAGGAGCCGCCCATGACGAGCAGGTCGCCGTGGCCCATCTCGACCGAGAGCGCCTCGCCGCCGCCCCGCGGCCGCAGAGCGAGCCGGCGGGGGTCGCCCACGGAGACGATCGCGACCATCGTGTCGTGGTCGCGGCCGCGCCCGATCCGGTCGCCGTGCCAGGCGACGCTGTCGTTGCCGTCGCGGTAGTAGCAGCAGCCGGCGGTCACGAACGGCTCGCCCAGCTCGGGGAGGTAGTGCTCCGAGAGCGCCTCGCGTCCCTGTGTCAGCGCCGGGTGGGGCAGCGCCTCGCCGACGCCGTAGGTGTGCAGCAGCCGGGGGACGTCGACCACGCGGTCGTACATCTCGCGGCGCTCGGCCCGCCACGGCACGTCGGCGAGCAGCGCCGTGAAGACGTCGTCGGCCTCGGGCAGCCAGTCGCGGCAGACGTCGAGCCAGGCGCCGCTGCCGAGGTCGGTGCGCACCAGGCCGGCGAAGGAGACGCGGTCGGCCACGGCGGTGCTGAAGAGCGTGCCCTGGAAGTCCACGTCCACCACGCTAGCACGGATCTCGAACACCTGTTCGATGTGCGGGAGGTCGGCGCGGCGAGCTTCCAGCGGCCCTCAGGGCAGCTGGAGAAGCTGCTGCTCGAGGTTGTCCGCCACCTCGTCGGCCAGCTTCTCGAGCCGCCCGCGGATCAGCAGCGGCGCCACCAGGTTGATCGGGAAGCGGAAGTCGAAGTCGGCCCGGTAGTGGACGCGGGTGCCGTCGCCGGTGTCGGTGAACGTCATGGTGTCGGTCGCGGTGGCGGTGCTGTTGCGGCCGCGGAACTGCACCCGCTGGGGCCGCTCATGCGCGAGCGTCTCGTAGGTCAGCGACGTGCGGCGCCCCATGAACTCCGACGTGTTGGCGTACGTCGTCCCGACGCCGCCGTCGCCGGCCGTACGGGTGGTCTCCACCGTGCCCGGGTCCCAGTCGTTGGTGCTGGTGAAGTCGGCGAGGTAGTCGAAGACGGCCTCGGTGGACCGGGGGACGGTGATCGTGCGCTCCACGTGCATGCCACGAACCTACGCCCGACACCAACGGAGGGGTCCCGGCTGAGGCACTCCCGTGGAGGGGCTGCTCCTCGGGGGTGGTTCGGGGTGGCCGTCCGGGTGAACCCGACGTAAACACCCATGCGGGCCTTGGCCGGCCTTGGAATGCTGGACCCCATGACCTCGAGCGACACGGTGACGGCCACGGGCGTGGCGGCCAGCGTGAAGAACCTGACCAAGACGTACGGCTCCGGCGAGGCGCTGGTGCGTGCCCTCGACGACGTGTCGCTGGACATCAGGGCCGGCGAGTTCACCGCCGTGATGGGCCCCAGCGGCTCGGGCAAGTCGACGCTGATGCACCTGTGCGCGGGCCTGGACACCGCCGACTCGGGGTCGGTGCTGATCGGCGACCAGGACCTGACCCGACTCAAGGACAAGGCCCTGACGCGACTGCGCCGTGACCAGGTCGGCTTCGTCTTCCAGTCCTTCAACCTTGTCCCGACGCTGACCGCGCGCGAGAACATCCTGCTGCCGCTGGCGATCGCCGGCCGCAAGCCCGACGCCGAGTGGTACGAGTCCGTGATCTCCACCGTGCAGCTCGGCGACCGGCTCCACCACAAGCCGAACGAGCTCTCCGGCGGGCAGCAGCAGCGGGTGGCGGTCGCGCGCGCCCTCGTGAGCCGGCCGCGGATCGTCTTCGCCGACGAGCCGACCGGAAACCTCGACTCCCACTCGGGTGCCGAGGTGCTCGAGCTGCTGCGCCGCAGCGTCGACGAGTTCCGGCAGACCGTCGTCATGGTGACCCACGACCCGGTGGCCGCGGCGTGGACCGACCGGGTCGTCTTCCTCGCCGACGGCCGCGTGGTCGACGAGATGCGGCAGCCCACCCGTGAGAGCGTCCTCGAGGTCATGACGCGGATGACGGCGCCCGCATGATCCGGGCTGCCCTGAAGAGCCTGCTCGGGCGCAAGGTGCGCCTGCTCATGAGCACCTTCGCGATCGTCCTCGGCGTCGCTTTCGTGGCGGGCTCGCTGATCTTCTCCGACACCCTCGAGCGCAGCTTCACCGCGATCTTCGCCTCCAGCGTGGGCGACGTGGTGGTGCGGCCCGAGGGCGGCACCACCGCCGAGGGCTTCCCGACCAACCGCACCGTCCCGGCGTCGCTCGTGGACCGGCTCGCCGAGGTGCCCGGCGCCGCCCGGGTGGACGGCAACGTCGGTGCGGTGGGCGTCTACGTCGTCGGCAAGGACGACAAGGTGGTCGGCGGCTTCGGTCCGCCCGCCTTCGGCGGCAACTGGAACGACGCCCCGGCCGGCCGCGGCCTCGAGGGCCTCACCATCGTCGACGGCCGCGAGCCGGACGGCCCGGGCGAGGTCGTCCTGGACGCCCGCACGGCCAGCAAGGCCGGCTACTCCATCGGCGAGAAGGTGCGGATCGTCACCGCGAGCGACCAGGCGGTGCTCCAGCCGGAGCTCGTCGGCCTCGCCGACTTCGCCGAGGGCGGCTCGACCAACGGCGCCACGCTGTCCCTGTTCGACACGAGGACCGCGCAGGACCTCTTCCTCGACGGCCGCAACGCGTTCCACGACCTGTGGGTCACCGCCGCGCCCGGCACCAGCCAGGAGGAGCTGCGGGACCGGGTCGCCGAGGAGCTGCCCGACGACGTGGAGGCGGTCACCGGCGACGAGGCCGCCGACGAGGCGGCCACCGCGCTCGTCGAGGCGATCTCGTTCCTCACCACGTTCCTGCTGATCTTCGCCGGCATCTCGCTGGTGGTCGGCGCCTACCTCATCGTCAACACCTTCTCGATCCTGGTCGCCCAGCGCAGCCGCGAGCTCGCCCTGCTGCGCGCCCTGGGTGCGTCCAAGCGCCAGGTCTCGGCGTCGGTGCTGCTGGAGGCGTTCGTGCTCGGCCTCATCGGCGCCTCGCTGGGCCTCGGCCTCGGCGTGGTGCTGGCCATGGGGATCCGCGAGCTCTTCAGCAACTTCGGCCTCGACCTGTCGGGGCAGAGCCTGATCTTCCAGACCCGCACCGTCGTGGCGGCGTACGTCGTGGGCGTGGCCGTCACGATGGCCGCGGCCTGGCTGCCCGCCCGGCGGACCGGTCGGATCGCGCCGGTCCAGGCGCTGCGCGACGACGTCGCGATGCCGGAGGCGTCGGTGAAGCGCCGGCTCGCCGCCGGGGTCGGGCTGCTCGTCGCCGGCGGCGTCGCCCTCGGTGCTGGACTGTTCGGGGACGTGCCGCGCGCCGGCTGGTTCGTGGGCGGTGGGGTCCTCGGCATCCTGCTCGGCGTCTCGGTGGCGGCGCCCGTGATCACCCGGCCGTTCCTGGCCGCCGCGCGCTGGCTGTACGCCGCCGTGTTCGGCAGCATCGGCAACCTCGCCGGCCAGAACTCGCTGCGCAACCCGCGCCGCACCACCGCGACGGCGTCGGCGCTGATGATCGGCCTCGCGCTGGCGTGCACGATGGCGATCGTCGGCGACTCGGCGAAGGCCAGCGTCGACAAGTCGGTCGAGGAGAACTTCGTCGGCGACTACATCGTCAGCAACGTCTTCGGCCAGCCGTTCTCGCCGTCGATCGGCCGGGAGATGGCCGAGGTCGAGGGCGTGGACCAGGTGGTCCGCCAGCGGTTCGCCTTCGCGACGTACGAGGACGACGACGAGCCCATGGCCGCCATCGCCCCCGGCACCTCCGACGAGCTGGGCCTCGTGGCCGCGGAGGGGTCCTTCGACCGCCTCGCCGACGACACCATGCTGCTCGAGGAGGGCTGGGCCGAGGGGCAGGGGCTGGCCGTCGGCGACACCATGACGTGGGAGCTGCCGACGGGTGACAAGACGTTCGAGGTGGTCGGTACCTACGAGCAGAACCCGGTCGTGTTCTTCCCGGTCCTGACGACGATCGACGCGCTCGAGGACGCCGGCTTCCCGCGTGCCGACAACACCCTCGTGATCATGACCGGCGGCGAGCAGGTGGGCCTGCAGAACCGGCTCGCCGAGGTCGTGGCCGACAACCCCGTGGTCACGGTCAAGAACCAGAACGAGTTCGCCGAGGAGCAGCGCGGGCCGATCGACCAGCTGGTGCTGATGATCTTCGCCCTGCTGGGCCTCGCCCTGGTGATCGCCGTGCTCGGCATCGTCAACACGCTCGCACTCTCGATCATCGAGCGCACCCGCGAGGTGGGGCTGCTGCGGGCGATCGGGGTGAGCCGGGCACAGCTGCGCTGGATGGTCACCCTCGAGTCGGTGGTCATCTCGCTGCTGGGTGCGCTGCTCGGCGTCGTGATGGGCATCGGCTTCGGCGTCGCGATGATGTACGCCATCCGCGACCAGGGCCTCGAGGTCATCAGCGTGCCGTGGGACCAGCTCGGTGTCTTCCTCGGCGTCTCGCTCGTCATCGGGGTGCTCGCGGCGGTGCTCCCGTCGCGTCGTGCGGCCCGGCTCGACGTGCTCCGCGCGATCGCCACGGAGTAGGTCCCGGGGCTGCCGACACGGGGGTGACGGAGGGCTCCCGAGGCAGCTGCCCGAGAACTCCCCGCAAGGCAGCCACCCGACCGGGTCATGAGCCGTAGCCCGTATGGGGGAGTCGTTGGGTAAACCACATCGGAACCCGGGACGACTCGTATAGACCGCCCTTACAGTGCAGAGGTGGGAGATCTGCTGGTGGGGGCGCGAACACTGAAGCACGTACAGGTGCGCGAGTACGTCCGTGACCTCGTCAAGGACCTCGCGCCCGGTTCCCCGGCGCCGTCGGAGCGCGAGCTGGTCCAGAAGTTCGGCGTGGCCCGGATGACGGTGCGCCAGGCGATGGACGCGTTGGTGAGCGAGGGCCTGCTGGAGCGGGTCCCCGGTCGCGGCACGTTCGTGGCCCGGCCCCGCCGTGAAGTGGGCCGTCTCCTCGGCTACACCGAGGAGATGAGCCGCCGCGGCATGCTGGCCGAGTCGCAGACGCTGCTCGCCCGACGCGAGCAGGCCGGTCCCGGTGTCGCCCGCGCGCTGAGCATCACCGAGGGCGACGCGGTCATCCACTGGAAGCGGCTGCGGCGCGCGGACTCGGCGCCGATGTGCATCGAGGACGCCTACCTCAACGAGGTGCTGATCCCCGGCTTCCTGCAGAGCGGCATGCCGACCAGCCTCTACGACGCGCTGTCCCAGCGCGGGCTGCGGCCGACGTGGGCGGAGGACTCGGTGACCGCCGACCTCGCCACCGAGGACGAGGCCACGCTGCTCGAGGTGAAGCCGGGCGCGGCCGTCCTGCGGCAGTCCCGTCGAGCGCTGTGCGACGAGAAGGTCGTCGAGGTCTCGCGGTCGGTCTACCGCGCGGACCGCTTCACGATGTGGGTCCAGCTGGGCGAGTCGGGCTGAGCCGCCCCAGGGGCGCGACCTCGCGTCCCGACTCCTCGCACACCCACACCGGGTCCGGGCCGCCGAGGTCCGGTTGGATGTAGAGCGCGTGCTCCGGCGCGTCCTCGCACTCGACGCACAGCGGCCAGCGGCCGACGGTCTCGAACAGCGCGTCCTGCACGTCCTGGGCCACCAGCCCCGCGACGTACGCCGCGCCCTCGGGCCACTGCTCCGCCCACCAGGTGCGGGACGAGACCGCCTCCTCGAGCGCCGAGACCGCGTCCGGCGTCGCGTGGTGCCTGGCCTCGAGGTCGGCGAGCACCCGGGCGCGGGCGGTGAGCAGGAGGGCCGGGTCCACGGGGTCCATGCCTCCCATGGTGCCCCCCGCACGGTGAGCCCGCGCCACGTCGGGTGCATCACGTCGGCCTCCCACGATCGGGCCCGACCGCGTCCTACCCTCGGGGTATGGGCCGGGCTCTGCTCGAGGTGACCGTCCTCGGACCCCGCGACGTAGCGGGTGCGGACGAGGGCGGCGCGGACCGTCTGCACCTCGTGGCCCCCGGCGGCCTCTCGCCCGACCCGGCGACCGTCTCCGCGACCTGCCGGGAGACGGAGCTCCCGGTCTTCGTGGTGCTGCGCCTCAACGACTCCTGGACCACCACGGGCGGGGAGCTCACCCGACTCGTCGGGCTCGCCGAGGACTACCTCGGGTGTGGCGCCGCCGGACTGTCCTTCGGCTTCCTAGACCACGACCTCGAGGTCGACGCAGAGGTCTGCGCCCACCTCGCCGGCACCCTCTCGTCGGTGCCGTGGACCTTCCACCGCGCCCTCGACTCAGCCCTCGACCCGCGCCGGGCATGGCGTCGGGTGCTCGGCCTCGTCGGGCTCGTCGGCGTGCACTCCGCCGGGTCGCCGCAGGGCTTCGCCACCGGCCACGAGGACCTGCTCGCTGCCGCCGAGGCCGACCCGGTGCTCGCGGCCCTGCTGGTGCCGTCGGGCGGGGTGCTGGCCGAGCAGGTGCCGTGGTTCGTGCGGGCCGGCGTGCGCCAGCTCCACGTCGGACGCCAGGTGCGGCCCGGAGGCTCCGAGCGGGCCTACGTCGACGCCGGCCACGTCCGCTCGTGGCGGCTGCTGCTCGACGACGCCGTCGAGCGGGCGACGCGGCGGCCGGGCCCTGCCGGTCAGGCCGGTACCGTCGCCGGGTGATCCTCATCGACCCGCCCAACGCCGAGGGGCACGGGCGGATGTGGTCGCACCTCGCCAGCGACACGTCGTACGACGAGCTGCACGCGTTCGCCCGCGAGCTCGGCATCCCCGAGCGTGGCTTCGACCGGGACCACTACGACGTGCCGGCCGAGTGGTACGACCGGGTGATCGAGCTCGGGGCGGTGCCGGTCAGCTCCCGTGAGCTGATCGCCCGGCTGGCCGCCGCCGGGCTGCGCCGCCGCAAGCCCCGCCGCTGACCCTGTGCTGACTGGTCAGCCGAGGTCGGCCAGCTCGCGGTCGAGGTTCGCCCGCGCCGCCGCCTCCCAGTGCTCCCGGGCGTACGCCGTCTGGAACAGGTGCGGCTTATCGTGCAGGTCGCGCAGCACCGCCGCCCGGCCGGCGCGGAACGCCTTGTCCGGGACGTGGGCGTACTCGCGCCGCACGTCGGCGACGTACTCCGCGTAGCGGTCCTCGGGTGAAGCGAGGATCGCTAGGTCGGCGTCGCACAGGGCGGCGCCGTTGGCGTCGTCGTCGGCCGGACGGTGGTGCTCGGTGAGCAGCACCAGTCGCGCGACCTCGGCCGCCGTGGGCGCCGGGTGCGCGGCCAGCGCCTCCTCGGCCCAGGCAGCGGACCGCTGCTCGGCGCCGGGCCGGCCGTCGTAGACGCCGTCGTGGAACCACGCCGCCAGCACCACCGGCAGCCGGTCGTAGGTCGTGCCGTGGGCGGCCAGCTCGTCGAGCCGGTCGAGGACCTCGATCAGGTGGCGCAGGTCGTGGTAGCCGCGCCTCGGCGCGCCGTACGCCGCGAGCAGCGCGTCGCGGGTGGTCGTCTCGTCGGGGAGCGGCCAGCGGGATCCCAGTGCGTCCGACGGGTCATGGAGCGGCACCGGTCCATCCAACCACCGCGGCGGAGTCAGGCCGAGGTCTCCCGGAGCGTCTGGGCCTCCTGCCGCCCGGGAGCCAGCGCCCAGCGGATCGTGCGGACCGCGGCCTCGCCGAGGGGGCGGGCGAGCAGCCGGTCGGTCACCGGGGTCGACGGCAGGCCCAGCGGCCGGCGCGACCACTCGGGCATCAGGGAGATGCCGGCGGCCATCAGGGTCCAGTACGCCGGTCGGGCGGGGGCGGGCAGCGGCGGCTGCCACAGCAGGTAGGAGACGGCCTCGCGGGCCGCGGGGGTGACCCGCAGCTCCGGCCGGAACGACGCGAGCTGCTCGGCGAGCTCCGCCTCGGTGGTGGGCGGGTCGACCACGCCGAGCCGCCGGGCGACCTCGGCGGTCTGGGCGACGTACTCGTCCCGGCCGGCCTGGTCGAGCGGCCGCGCGCCGTGGACCTGGTGGCCGAGCAGGAAGCTGTCGACCTCGGCGACGTGCACCCAGCGGAGCAGGTGCGGGTCGGAGGCGGCGTACGGCGTGCCGTCGTCGAGCGTGCCGTTGACCCGCTCGTGGATCGCGCGCACCGCGTCGACGGCGCGCTGGGCGTGCTCGGCGGTGCCGAACGTGGTGACCGCCAGGAAGCGGCTGGTGCGCGCGAGCCGGCCCCACATGTCGCCGCGGTAGCCGCTGTGCTCGGCCACGGCCGCCATCGCCGCGGGGTGCAGGGTCTGCAGCAGCACCGCGCGGATGCCGCCCACGAACATCGCGGCGTCGCCGTGGACGACGCCGATCGGGCTGTCCGGGTCGAACCACCTCGGGCCGGGGGTGCCGTGGATCCGGGCGCGGTGCTTCTCGCCGTCGGGACCGGCCACGCGCCGGAACAGCGCGTCGCCCAGCCGTTCGCGGAGGTCGACGATCATGCCTTCGAGAGTACGGACGGGTCCTCACGTCGCCCTGCCGCTGGCCCGCGCCATGAGGGGTGGCCTGTTCGGGCGATGACGTCTGCCGGGGGCCGGAGTAGCGTCCAAGGATGGCCGAGCCGATTGCTCGCCCGCCGCTGTTCACCCGGGCCTTCGTGCTGCTGGGCGTGGCGGATCTCGCCTACTTCACGTCCGTCGGCATCGCGATCGTGGCGCTGCCGCTCTACGTCACCGGCCCGATCGGGTCCGACGAGGCCGGTGCCGGCCTCGCGTTCGGCGCCTTCGCGATCACCGCGCTGCTCTGCCGGCCGTTCGCCGGCCGCTACTCCGACCGGCTCGGGCGCCGCCCGCTGCTGCTGCTCGGCGCGGTGCTCGCGGCGGTGGGCATGCTGCTGATGCCGTACGCCGGGTCGCTGGCGCCGGTGGTGCTGCTGCGGCTGCTGCAGGGGGTCGGCGAGGCGGCGTTCTTCGTGTCCGGCTTCGCACTGCTCGCCGACATCGCGCCGGCCGAGCGGATGGGGGAGGCGCTGAGCTACAACTCGCTGGGCCTCTACCTCGGTATCGCGTTCGGCCCGCCGATCGGCGAGTGGCTGCTCGACACGGGCGGGTTCACCACCGCCTGGGTGGGGGCGGGCGTGCTGGCGGGCGTCGCCGGGGCGGTGGTGCTGACCCTGCCCGAGCCCGAGCGCTCCTTCGACGCCGCCGACGAGGGGCACGGCCGGCTGATCCACCGGCCGGCGCTGCCGCTGACGCTCGGGTTCATGACCGCGCTGGTCGCCATGAGCGGCTTCCTCGCGTTCGTGGCGCTGCACGCCGACGAGATCGGGATGCGGAGCACGAGCCTCGCGCTGTTCGTCTACGGCTGCGTCGTGGTGGCCTGCCGGATCGTCTTCGCCCGGGTCCCCGACCGGCTGCCGCTGCTGCCCCTCGCGGCCTCGTCGCTCGCGGTGATGGGGGTCGGCCTGGTCGTCATCGGCGCGTGGACGACGACCGCCGGACTGCTGGTCGGCACCGTGCTCACCGCGCTCGGCATCACCTTCGTGACCCCGTCGTTCTTCGCCGCGATCTTCGCGACCGCGCGGCCCTCGGAGCGGGGTGCGGCGTCCGGGACGGCGAGCGCAGCCCTCGACCTCGGCCTCGGCGCGGGACCGATCGTGCTCGGGCTGGTCGCCCGCGACCAGGGCATCCCGTGGGCGTTCGCGGTGGCCGGCGGGGTGGCGTTCGCGGGTGCGCTGTGGACGGCGTACCTCGCGCGGCCGCGGGTGGACGTCACCAGCGGGCGGCAGCACGCTCCTCGTTCGGCATGAGGATCCACAGCGCGATGTAGACGACGAACTGCGGTCCCGGCAGCAGGCAGCTGATCACGAAGATCAGCCGCACCTTGTTGGGGGAGATGCCGAACCTGCGACCGAGGCCGGCGCAGACGCCGGCGATCCAGCGGTCACGGGGACGGACGAGCGTGTTGTTCATGCCTCGAGCCTGCCTCGCCGGGTCCGCGAAGTCAGCCCCGGGACGCCGATCCGGGGGTGCGTTCAGGGTGACCCCTGAGGTGTACGTGGGACTGCCTTCAATCGTCGCTGGGGGGAGTGTTGACAGCGCCTGCTATTCGGACCGGCGAGCAGGTACGGAACGGGGGCTATCGCGTCGATAGTCAAGTGCGTGTCAATGCAGAGTCTTGGAGGTTCTTCCTATGAAGATACGCGCGTGAACGGGGGAGAAAATAGAATGTCTACTGGAGCGCGCGAGTTTGACAGGTTGAGCAACCTGATCGCGGATCAGAGTGCGCAGATCCGGCACCAGTTCTGGGCCTCGATCGTTTCGTCCGTACTCATCTTCGCCGGGGGGCTGATCGCGGCCTGGTTGCTCGCTGATGCGGCTACGGACTCAGCCAAGATGGTGGCCGACGCGGAATCGGAGACCACTCGCGAGCAGTTGGTAAGTCAGCGTGACTTCCTAGCCTTCGAGCAGCGGAGCGAGGCCTATGCGAACCTCGGCCACATGGCCCGGGACGGAGTCAGGAAGTTGTCGTTGAATGCGAGGTTCTTTGCAACTGGCAAGAAGACCTCGAGGCCGATCCCGAAGGTAGTTGGAGAGGCACACCTCTTGGTCAGAGAAGCTGCCGTTGATGCTCAAGTCGTGGGCGATCCGCTCGTCTTCGAATTCGCGTCGTGCTTAATCGAGGGATTCGAGGTGACGGGGAAGAACCTCAACATGGCGACAGCGAATGGCTTGCCTATGGTTCCGGCGCCAGCCGCTCGTTTCGACAGCGACATACGGTCGCTGCGGAAGTACACAGAGGACTTCGTTGCTTATGCGGCAGATCACTACATGGATTCGCTAACGTCAGAAAGCGCCCTGACAGACCCCGAGGAATGCCCTTGGGAGCTTCCCACCTACGGGTGACCGGGAGGGAGCGCCTAGTTGTGCGCAACCGCAGGTCCAGGGCTGGGTTCAACCTGCTGTTGCGCACGCGGGCACCAGGAATCCCCGGATAGCCGGGGATCGCTACGCGGACAGCCCGCCTCGCTCCACGTCCTCCGCATCGGTGCCCTTGGACGCCTCGCAGGTCGACCGGATCCTCACGCGCCGCCGTCGGCGATCGGACCGCCCCGCTCGACCGCTTCGGCATCGGTGCCCATGGACGCCTCGCAGGTCGACCGGATCCTCACGCGCCGCCGTCGGCGATCGGACCGCCCCGCTCGACCGCTTCGGCATCGACGATCCGGTAGGCGTACCCCTGCTCCGCCAGGAACCGCTGCCGGTTCTGCGCGAAGTCGGCGTCGACGGTGTCACGGGAGACGATCGTGTAGAAGTGCGCGGACTTGCCCTCGGTCTTCGGCCGCAGCAGCCGGCCGAGGCGCTGCGCCTCCTCCTGCCGGGAGCCGAACGAGCCGGACACCTGGATCGCCACCTCGGCCGAGGGCAGGTCGATGGAGAAGTTGGCGACCTTCGAGACGACCAGCAGCCCGATCTCGCCGGAGCGGAAGGCGTCGAAGAGCCGCTGCCGCTCCTTGACCGACGTCTCGCCCTTGATCACAGGGGCGTCGAGCGCCTCGGCGATCTCGTCGAGCTGCTCGATGTACTGCCCGATCACCAGCGTCGGTTGGCCCGGGTGCTGGTCGACGAGCGCCCGCACCACGTCGATCTTGTGGTGGGTGCACGACGCCAGCCGGTAGCGCTCCTCGGGCTCCGCGGTCGCGTAGGCCAGCCGCTCCGAGGCCGGCAGCGTCACCCGCACCTCCACACAGTCGGCCGGCGCGATCCACCCCTGCGCCTCGATGTCCTTCCACGGCGCGTCGTACCGCTTCGGCCCGATCAGCGAGAACACGTCGCCCTCGCGGCCGTCCTCGCGCACCAGCGTCGCGGTCAGCCCGATCCGGCGGCGCGCCTGGAGGTCCGCGGTCATCCGGAAGATCGGCGCCGGCAGCAGGTGCACCTCGTCGTAGACGATGAGCCCCCAGTCGCGGGCATCGAGCAGCTCGAGGTGCGGGTACACGCCCTTCCGCTTGGTGGTCAGCACCTGGTACGTCGCGATGGTGACCGGGCGGATCTCCTTGACCGCGCCGGAGTACTCGCCGATCTCCTCCTCGGTCAGCGACGTGCGCCGGACCAGCTCGTCCTTCCACTGCCGCGCGGAGACGGTGTTGGTGACGAGGATCAGCGTGGTCGCCTGCGCGTGCGCCATCGCGGCCGCGCCGACCAGCGTCTTGCCGGCGCCGCAGGGGAGGACGACGACCCCGGACCCGCCGTGCCAGAACGACTCCGCGGCGTCGCGCTGGTAGTCACGCAGGTGCCAGTCGGACTGGTCGAGCGCGATCGCGTGCGCCTCGCCGTCGACGTACCCGGCGAAGTCCTCCGCCGGCCAGCCCAGCTTGAGCAGCGCCTGCTTGAGGTTGCCGCGCTCGGAGGGGTGCACGGCGACGGTGTCGTCGTCGATGCGCGAGCCGAGCATGCCGGCGACCTTCTTGGCCCGCAGCACCTCCTCGAGCACCGGCCGGTCGGTCGAGACCAGCACCAGCCCGTGGGTGGGGTGCTTCTCCAGGCGCAGCCGGCCGTATCGCGCCATCGTCTCGGCGACGTCGACGAGCAGCGCGTGCGGCACGGCGTACCGGCTGAACTCCAGCAGCGTGTCGACGACCTGCTCGGCGTCGTGGCCGGCGGCACGGGCGTTCCACAGCCCCAGCGGAGTCAGCCGGTAGGTGTGCACGTGCTCCGGGGACCGCTCGAGCTCCGCGAACGGCGCGATCGCCTTGCGGCAGTCGGCGGCGCGGTCGTGGTCGATCTCGAGGAGCAGGGTCTTGTCGCTCTGCACGATCAGCGGGCCGTCCATCCGGGCAATGTTACGGACGGCGGCCAACGACCACGGTGGCGTCCAGGTCGTCGTCCGTCACGACCTCCGGCCGCAGCCCGACGGCGGCCACGGCGGCGGCGGTGAGCCCGGCCTGCGCCCGGCCGGTCTCCAGCAGCAGCGCGCCGCCCCGGGCGAGCCAGTCCGGCGCGGCCGCGGCGATTCGCCGGTGCAGTGCGACGCCGTCGTCGCCGCCGTCGAGCGCGGTGCGGGGCTCGTGATCGCGCGCTTCCGGCGGCATCGCGGCGATCCGGCCGGTGGGGACGTACGGCGCGTTGGCGACGAGCACGTCGACCCGTCCCCGCAGCCGGCCGGGGAGGGCGTCCAGCAGGTCGCCGGTGTGGACGCGGGCCCGGTCGCCGAGGTTGTCGGCTGCGCAGGCGGTGGCGGCGGGGTCGACGTCCGCGGCGTGCAGCTCGACCGGGTCGACCCCCGGGTGGGCCAGCCCGGCGAGCACCGCGCGCCCGACGGCCCCCGTCCCGCAGCACAGGTCGACGACCACGGGCCGTGGATCCGATAGTTCGTGACGCTCGGGTCGCGGATCGCCGCCGGAAGCGACCCGAAGGTCACGAACTGTCGCCAGCGACCGGACCACCCGCACCGCCTCACTCACCAGCAGCGCGGTCCGGGCCCGGGGGACGAACACGCCCGGCGCCACCCGCACCCGCAGCCCGCAGAACTCGGCCCACCCGAGCAGCTGCTCGAGGGGTGCGCCGGCGCACCGCCGCGCGACCCGGGCGGCCAGCTCGTCGGGGGACGCGGCGGCCTCGAGGAGCAGCCGCGCCTCGTCCTCGGCGTACACGCAGCCGGCGGCGCGCAGCCGCGCCGCGACCGCGTCAAGCCGGGGAGCCGGCCCCCGCATCGGCCCCCGCATCCGTCCCCGCCTCGGCGGCCTGCTTCTGCCGCGCCCGGTAAGCGGCGACGTTTGCGCGCGAGGAGCAGCGGTCCGAGCAGTAGCGGCGCGACCGGTTGGGGGAGGTGTCGACGTAGACGTTGGTGCACGGCGAGGCGCTGCACACGCCGAGCCGCTGCGGGCCGAGGTCGCAGACGAGAGTGGCGAGGCCGAGCAGCGACTCGCCGATGAGCAGGTCGGCGACGCTGGCGGCCCGGTTGGCGACGTGCAGGTGCAGGTCGTCGGGGTCGTGGTCGGAGATCCGCGGCGTGATCGGGTTGCGTTCCAAGAGGTCGTTGATGCCCTCGATGACCTTGCCGACGTCGCCGTCCTCGGAGGCCTCGAACACCGGCCGGAGGTCGCGCTGGAACTTCCGCAGCACCGTCGCGTCCCGCTCGGTGCACTGGTCGTGGAGCCACGACCGGCCGGCGAGGTGGGCCACGAGGTCGTCGCGGTCCGCGAGCTCGGCGTTCACCAGGCTCGCGGATGCCTCGGCGTACCTGACGAAGTCCACGCCGCAACTCTACGGCGGTGGCGGTGGGCCATCCGGTCAGCCGGTCGGGACCGACCGGACGGCCGTGATCCGGTGCACTGCGAAGGTCCGGGTGTCGTCGCTGCGGTGGTCGTGGGCGGTCAGCCAGCCGCCCTCGACCCGTAGCGGGTCGACCACCCGCTCGGTCGAGGTGCCGTGGTTGTCGACGTAGCCGATCAGCACGGTCGCGCCTGCCTCGACGGCGTCGCGCAGCGCCGCCAGTGACCCGCTCGGGGTCAGCGCCGCCCTGCTGCCCACGTCGTCGCGGTCGGCGTCGGCCGGGCGGGACGCCAGGGCGCGGTCGCCCGCCCGCACGGCCGTGACGACCTGCGCGACGTGGGCGGTACGCCGGGCGGCCTTCAGGTGGCTGCTCCGCTTGTCCTTGGGCGTGCGGGCGCGCTGCTGGTCGGGCCGGGCGACGCGCACCGTGCCGTCGGCGGCCTCGACGACGGGGGCGGCCCCGAGCTCGCGGAGCCGGGGCAGCAGCACGTCGATCGGGGTGTCGCTGACCAGCACGGTGGGGGCGAGCCGCCGCAGCCCCAGGCTGCCCGCCCGTGGGTGGTGCAGCAGCTCGCTCAGGGCCGCCTCGTCGTCGGACCGCAGGAACGCCTCCGCGTGGCCGACCCGCACCGTGCCGAAGGTCCGCGCGGTGTCGTCGACCAGGTAGGTCAGCGGCTGCGGCACGGGGGTGCGCGACACCTCGCCCACGAAGTCGTGGATCTCGGCGGCCGACCAGCCCACGTCGAGCGCCCGGCGCACCGACCCGGCGGTGAACCGGTAGACGGTCGCGCCGCCGCGGGACTCGACGTCGGCGACGAGCTGCAGCCGCCGCGCCAGCGCCGCCTCCAGCGGGCCCGGCGCGACCGCGGTGAGGTCGGCCTGGATCAGCACGTGGTCGACCGGCTCGGGCAGCAGCGGCGCCAGCAGCGTGGCCGCATCCTCGGTCTCGCCGGCGACCAGCGCCCGGCCGGCCGCGCCGAGGCCGCCGAGCGCGGCGAGGCCGAGGGCCGTCGCCTCCTCCACAGCCCACGCCACCTGCTGCGCCCTGACCCGCGGCCGTCGCGGCCGGCGCCACTCGACCCGGGCCACGACCGACGGCGTGCCGGTGCCGGTGGCCAGCACCTCGCCGGCCGGCACCGCGGCGAGCTCCGCCAGCGCCATCCGCCGGCTCTCGGTCGCGAACGGGCTGGACAGGTCGGGGGCCAGGGCGTTGCGGGCCTTGCCGGCCTCGTCGCGGCTGCCGACCATGCCGGGCAGCCGCGGCGACCCCAGCCAGGCCGTCGCGAGCGAGACCCACCGCTCGGCGGTGGCGCGGGCGGTCCACGCGTCGAAGGCGTCGGTGGGCAGCCACGCCGGGTCGCCCTCCGCATCGGCGCCGAGCGCGAGCAGGCCGGCGGCCGAGGCCACCTCGACCAGCAGCGCAGCCGTCGGCTCGTCGACGTGCAGGAAGCCCGCCGTCGCCTTGAGGTCGCGCACCGCCAGACCGCCGTTGCGCAGCGACGAGGGCGGCTCGGTGCCCCAGTGGTCGAGCAGCAGCTCGACCCGACGTACCGCTTCGAAGGCGGCGCCGGCGGCGGCCCGGTCGACCAGGTCCGCGGACCGCGCGGACGTGACCAGCTCCGGCTCCACCGGCAGCGGCGTCGCCTGGACCTGTCCGCCCCGCAGCGCGAGCCCCACCTCGCCGGGCACGACCACGACGCCCCCGCCCCGCGGCACCAGCAGCCGCCGCGCGAGCAGCTCCTCGGCCGGGGTGCGGGCGTCGTCGGGCGCGACGGTGTGGCGGGCGGTGCCGGCGGTGGCCCGGCCGCCGTGGCCGTCCACGTGCTCGAGCAGCGCCCGGGCCTCCGGGGACAGCTCGGCCAGCCGGCGGGCGACCTCGCCGGGGGAGGGCGGCTCGGCCGAGACCGGCTGCAGCCCGGTCGGGCCGACGCCGGAGGGGCCGGCGAGGCCGTCGGCGACGCCGCTGAGCGCGCGCAGCCCGCCGGAGGTCTCCCACGCCAGCGCCAGGTCGAGGAACCGGTCCACGGCGGCCCCCACGAGGACGGGGTCGGCCGGTACTGTCCCGGCCAGCGCCTCGCGGGTGGTTTGGCCGGCCACCACGAGGGCATCAAGGACGCAGAGCTCGAATCGGGTCAGCCGGTCGAGCGCGCGCACAATCGAGGTCCGGGTGGCGGCACGCGACGCCAGCTGGCTGGAGTCGTGGGGGGCTGGAGTGGCGAGATCGGGACGCTCTTCGAGCAGGCGGGAGAGCCGCTCGTCGGGCCAGGCGCGCAGCGCGTCGGCCAGCGACCGGTACCCCTCGGGGGCGTCACCGGCGCCGGACACGGAACCGGACGTGGGGTCGACCTCGGACATCCCTCCCACGCTACCGGGGGTGGAGCTGCAGCACGGCGCCGCGACGGATGTCGGCCGTGTCCGGGAGGTCAACGAGGACGCTTTCCTCATGGCGCCGCCGGTGTTCGTGGTCGCCGACGGCATGGGTGGGCACGAGGGCGGCGACGTCGCCAGCCGGATCGTGGTCGAGGAGTTCGCCCGGCTGGCCGACGAGGGCTACGACCCGCGTGCCGGCGCCGACGCGGTCGAGCGCACCCTCGACGCCTGCCGTCGCCGCATCGCCGAGTACGACGCGAGCCGCCACGTCGCCGGCGGCAAGCGGCAGCACGCCGGGACCACCGTCGTCGCCGCGCTCCTCGTGGCCGACGACGAGGGCCCGAGGTGGCTGCTCGCCAACGTCGGGGACAGTCGCGCCTACCGGCTCCGGGGCGGCCGGCTCGAGCAGGTGAGCGTCGACCACTCCGTCGTGCAGGAGCTGCAGGACGCCGGCCTGATCGACGCCGCGGAGGCGGCCACCCACCCGGAGCGGCACGTCGTCACCCGGGCGATCGGCGGCAGTGACAACTCGAACGCGGACTACTTCATGCTGCCGCTGCCGTCCGCCGAGCGGCTGCTGCTCTGCTCCGACGGCGTCAGCAACAAGCTCGACGAGCAGCAGCTGGCCGAGGTCCTGCGCGAGGCCACCAGCCCGGCCGAGGCCGCCGACCGGCTGGTCGCCGCCGCCGTGGCCGCAGGGGGCGAGGACAACGCGACGGCGGTCGTGGTCGATGTGGTGGGATCATCGGCGCAGCAGACCCACGGCTCCGCGCGGCAGCACGAGAGCCTCGAGCAGAAATTGGGAGCCCTCCCGTGAGCGTCCCGCTCTCCTACCGGCCGGGCCGGTGGTACGCCGTCCTCGGTGACCGGGTGACGCTGCTGCTGCCGCCCTCGGCGAGGGCGCGCGCGGCCCGCGTGTGGGAGGCCGTCGACGACGGCGCCGACGCCGAGGCGGTCCTCGACCTGCTGCTGGCCGACGGTCTGCGCGGGCTCCCCGGCTTCGTGCTCCTCGCCGAGGGTGACGCCGACCTGCTCGTGCTGGTGCGCGGCGACTCCCGGGTGGCCGTCGGTCACGGCGGGTCGGCCGACCCCGTGGAGGTCACCGGTGCCGGCGCCGCGACCTGGGTGGAGGCCCGGGTCCCCGCCCCGACGTCGCTCCACGTCGAGCCGGCGCCGGACGCCGGCCCCGAAGATGGGCCCGACGACGGCGCCGATGAGGGGCCCACCCACCCCGTCACCGGCGGGCTGCTGCGGGTCGGGCGCCTCGCCGGCCGCGTCGCCGACGACCTCGGGAGTGACAGTGCCGCGGCCGAGCCGACCCCCGACGCCGGACCGGCCACGGAGGCCTGGCAGGTCCCCGCGTCCTTGGCCGCGCCTGCCGCGCCCCAGCAGCCCGCCGACGAGCGCGACGTCATGGCCACCGCCGACACCGCCGACCAGCCGGCCGTCCCCGCAGCACCCGACCTCGACCACGACGGGCTGACCCGCGCCGGCCCCTGGGACCCGGCGCCCTTCGCGCCCCCGCCCGGGATCCCCGGTCAGCCGCCGGCGCCGGGCGTGACCGGGCCGGTGGCCCGACTGGTCATGTCCCATGGCGAGACCGTCGACGTCGACCGGCCGGTGGTCGTCGGGCGCGCCCCGGAGGCCCGCAGGTTCCCCTCCGACGAGCAGCCGCGGCTGGTGACCGTGCCCAGCCCGCAGCAGGAGATCTCCTCGACCCACCTCGAGATCCGCCCCGGCTCCGGCGCCGACCACGGCAGCGCCGTCGTCACCGACCTCGGCTCCACCAACGGCACCGTGCTGGTGCAGCCCGGCATGGCACCCGAGGACCTCCGGCCCGGCGTGGCGGTCCAGCTGCTGCCCGGCGCGGTGGTCGACCTCGGCGACGGCCTCACGATCCGGGTGGCCGACGCGTGACCACCGCAGTCCCGGCCCCTCCCGGTCCTCCCGCCGCCCCCAGCTCGTTGCCGGTCGCGTTCCCTCCGGCGGAGCTCGACCGCCGCTTCTACGCGCACGTCGTCGACCGGATGCTCGGGTGGACGCTGCTCGCCCTCGGCTGGTGGGCGGCCTGGGCGCTGCTGCTGTCGCAGGGCCACGTGCTCGGCGGCGTCGCGCTGGGGCTGCTCGTCGGCCTCGCCGTGCTGCTCGGCTCCGCGACGCTGCTGGGGCTGCGCGGGCTCTCGCCCGGCAAGGCGCTGCTCGGGCTGCGGGTCGTCCGCCTCGGGTCCGGGGACGCCCCCGGGATGGCCGCCGGGCTCACCCGCGCGTTCGTGCTCGCGGTTGCGGGGCTGCCGACCTTCGGCATCGGCCTCGCCACGCTCGCCTGGACGGCCGTGACGGACCCCGGCGGCCGGCGACGCGGCTGGCACGACCAGCTCAGCGAGTGCGTCGTCGTCGACGTCCGCCCCCGGCCGGCACCGCCCGTGCCTGCCGCCGAGGTGCCGCAGCCGGTCGTCAACCTCACCGCGCTGCGTCTCGTTCCGGCACCTGCCACGCCCGCCGCCCCCACCGCCACGCCCGCGACCACCGCCCCTCACGCCGTCGCCGCCGTCGCCTCGTCAGCACCCACGGCGCCGGCCGACGCGTTCGACCCGACCGCGACCCGGGTGGCCGCGGCCCTCGGCGCGGCGGACCGTCGACCGGCATCCCCGCGCCGGGCCACCGCGCGCTGGCGGGTCCGCTTCGACTCCGGCGAGCAGCTCGTCGTCGACGGACCGGTGCTGATCGGCCGCCGCCCGGAGCCGCGCCCCGACGAGCCCGTCGGCCACCTGGTGCCGCTGGTCTCCGGCGACATGTCGCTGTCGAAGACCCACGCCCAGCTCGAGGTCTCCGCCGACGGGGAGCTCGTCGTGGCGGACCGCGGGTCCACCAACGGGTCGGTGCTGCTGCGCCAGGGGGTCTCGCGGCCGCTGCCGCCCGGGCGTCCCACCACGCTGCTGGACGGTGACGTGGTCCGCCTCGGCGACCGTCGGATGACGGTGGTCCGGGAGCCCTGATGGAGCGCTCCTTCCTCGACCTGCTCTACGACCAGGCCCCGCGGGCGGCGTACGACGACCTGCTCGAGGAGGCGCGCCGCGCCGGAGCCGCGGGCGCCGAGCTCGACCGGCTGCGCCGCGAGCACGACGTGGCGATCCGGCTGCGCGACCTGATCGCCGGGCAGCGGGCCCGCGAGGCCGAGCTCCGGGCGCTCTACGACACCGCGAGCGACCTCACCGCGATCCGCGACGTCGACGCGATCCTGACCGCGATCGTGCGCCGCGCCCGGCAGCTGCTCAACGCCGACATGACCTACCTCTCCCTCAACGACGAGGAGGAGGGGGCGTCGTACATGAAGGTGACCGACGGCGCGCTCACCCCCGAGTTCAAGCGGCTGCGGCTGCCGCTGGGCACCGGCCTGTTGGGGCTGGTGGCGCAGACCGGGGCGCCGTACTTCACCGAGGACTACCAGTCGGACGCGCGGTTCGTGCACCGCGGCTACATCGACGACGCGGTGGCGGGGGAGAAGATCCGGGCGATCCTCGGCGTCCCGCTGGTCGTCGACGGGAAGGTGATCGGCACCCTGCTCGCCGTCCACCGGACGGTGCGCCCGTTCCCGCCGTCCGAGGTCAGCCTGCTCACGTCGTTCGCCGCGCACGCCGCGGTGGCGCTGCAGAACGCCCGGCTCTTCGCCGAGCTCGACACCGCCAACCGCGCGGTGACCGCCCACGCGGCCGCGGTGGAGACCGCGGCGGTCGCCCACGACCGGCTCACCGACCTGCTGCTGCACGGCGGTGGCGTCGACGAGGTCGCGGCCGTGCTCGCGGAGGTCCTCGACGGCCGGCTCGCGGTGCTCGAGCCGTCCGGCGAGGTGGTGGCCGGGGTCGCCCCAGACGCCGCCCTCGAGGAGTCCGTCGAGGAGTCGGTCCGCTCCGCGCGCACCGTCCCGGCCGGCCCCGGCGTCTTCGTGGCCGCCGCGCTGGCTGGCACCGAGCACGTCGCCACCCTCGTCCTCGACGGCGTCGACCGCGACCTCGACCTGGCCGAGCGCCGCACTCTGGAGCGCGGCGCCATCGTCACCGCGCTCGTGCTGCTGCTCGCCCGCACCGTTGCCGAGACCGAGGACCGCCTCGGGGCCGCCCTGCTCGGTGACCTGCTCGACGGCGGCGGCCTCGCCGACCTGGGCCTGCGCGAGCGCGCGCGACGGCAGCGGGTCTCGCTCGAGCCACCGCTGGCCGTCGCCGTGGTCGCGGTCGACGGCGCCGACCGGTATGCCGCCACCCGGGCGCTGGCCCGCATCGCCGCCGCCGAGCGGGGCCTGGCCGGCGACCACCACGACCGGCTGGTGCTGGTCGTGGCCGACGACGACCCGCTGGCGGTGGGCGCTCGCGCCCGCGACGCGGTGGCCCGGGCCCTGGGGGCGACGGTGGCGGCCACCGTCGGGGTGGCGGCAGCCCGCGACGACCTGCGGGCGGCGTACACCGAGGCCCGCCGGGTGGTCGACACGCTCGAGACGCTGGGCCGCACGGGCGAGGTGAGCGACCCCGCCGGCCTCGGCGTCACCCGGCTGCTGCTCGGGGAGAACGGCCCCGAGGAGGTCGAGGCGTTCCTCGCGGCCACCCTCGGCCCGGTGGTCGACTACGACCAGCAGCGCGGCACCCACTTGCTCGCGACCCTCGAGGCGTGGTTCGCGGCCGGGGGCCGCGCCAAGGAGACCGCGACCCGGCTGCACGTCCACCCCAACACCGTCGCCCAGCGGCTCGACCGGGTCACCGAGCTCCTCGGCGACTCCTGGCGCCATCCCGCGCGGGGCCTCGACCTGCAGCTGGCGCTGCGGGTCCACCGGCTTCGGCGGTCCTGAGCCGCCGGGCCGGGGCGACGTCCGGGCTCACCCGGCGGGCAGCACCTGCCGGCCCCGGGTGGCGTGGAAGACGAGGCTGGTCTCGGCGTGGACCACGCCCGGCCGCCCGGTGAGGTTGTCCAGCACGAAGTCGCGCAGCGCCTCGGGGGAGGCGCAGGCGACGTGGACGAGGAAGTCGTCGGCGCCGCTGATGTTGTACGCCGCCAGCACCCCCGGGAGCGCGGTCACCTCGGTGGCGAAGGTGTCGACGTCCTCGCGGGCATGACCGGCGAACCGGATCGCCACCATCGCCTGCACCGGCAGCCCGAGCCGGGCCAGGTCGACCTCGGCGGCGACGCCGGTGAGGATGCCGCGCTCGCGCAGGCTGCGGACCCGGGCCAGGCAGGTCGACTCCGCCACGCCGGCGGCCTTCGCGAGCACCACGTTGGGCGTCCGGCCGTCGCGCAGCAGCGCGGCGACGATGGCGCGGTCGACGTCGTCGAGGAGCGGGCGCTCCCGCGGTGGCGGGCCGGGAAGGTTCTTCGGCATGTGACGCAGCCTACGCCCGGTGTGCGCTGATTCTTCGCTGAGAGCGTGGATATTCGAGGGATCTGCGGATCCATTGCGTCTCTGCCGTGGATCCACGCATCCTGCTGCCATGCCGCGACTCGACACCGACGCCGTCCACCTCGGCCGCGAGGACCTCGCCGACCTCGGCGTGCACGTCCCGCCGCTGGACCTGTCGACCACCTACCCGCTGCCGAACGTCACCGACGGCGGCGCGGCGTACGAGACCCTGGCGACCGGCCGCCGCCCGGGCGTCGCCGACTCGCTCGTCTACCAGCGGCTGTGGAACCCCAACGTCGACCGGTTC
Source organism: Nocardioides sp. GCM10027114 (assembly GCF_042659625.1). Classification (NCBI taxonomy): domain Bacteria; kingdom Bacillati; phylum Actinomycetota; class Actinomycetes; order Propionibacteriales; family Nocardioidaceae; genus Nocardioides; species Nocardioides sp. GCM10027114. Next base: position 77,190 of record NZ_JBHSSS010000009.1, on the reverse strand, counting down.
GAGCGCGCGGTCGCCTCGCTCGAGGCGCGTCCCGAGGCCGTCGCCTTCGCCACCGGGATGGCCGCGCTGAGCGCCGTGCTGCTCGCGTCGGTCGCCGCCGGTCGTCCCCACGTCGTCGCGGTCCGCCCGCTCTACGGCGGCAGCGACCACCTCATCGCCACCGGGCTGCTGGGCACCTCCGTGACCTGGGCGGCCCCCGACCGGGTCGCCGAGGCGCTGCGGCCCGACACCGGCCTCGTCGTCGTCGAGACGCCCGCCAACCCCACCGTCGACCTCGTCGACCTGACTGCCGTGGTCGCGCAGGCTGGGGACGTCCCCGTCCTCGTCGACAACACGTTCGCCACCCCCGTCCTCCAGCGGCCCGCGGTCCACGGCGTGACCCTGGTGCTCCACTCGGCGACCAAGTTCATGGGCGGGCACGGCGACGTGATGGGCGGCGTGGTCGCGGCGGACGAGGACTGGGCCGTGCGGCTGCGCCAGGTCCGCGCCGTCACCGGCGGCCTGCTCCACCCGCTGGCGGCGTACGAGCTGCACCGCGGCCTGCAGACCCTGCCCGTCCGCGTCCGCACCCAGCAGGAGACGGCCGCCGTGCTCGCCGGCCGGCTCGCCGACCACCCGAAGGTCGCCGCCGTGCGCTACCCCGGCCTCAAGGAGTGCGACCCGCAGGGCCTGGTCGGCAGCCAGATGGCCGGCCCGGGCAGCCTGCTCGCCCTCGAGCTCGCCGGCGGGTACGCCGCCGCGCAGGCCACCGCCGCCGGCTGCCGGCTGATCACCCACGCCGTGTCCCTCGGTGGCGTCGACACCCTCGTCCAGCACCCCGCGGGCCTGACCCACCGCCCGGTCGCCGCCGAGGCGAAGCCCGGCGACGCGCTCCTGCGGGTCTCGGTGGGACTTGAGGACGTCGAGGACCTGTGGGAGGACCTCGACCGGGCGCTCGCCCGCGCCTGACCCCCGCGCGCGAGCTGCCGCCAGTTTCCCCGCGGGAGTGTGGGGCGGCCACATCTCCGGCCCTGATGTGTGTGGCGACGGAACGTTCCGTGGAGTGAGACGGCGACCGTAGCGTTCCGCGCATGCCTGAGACGACCGTCACCCATGGCGTCACCCGTGGCCCCGACCTGACCGGCCGGCGCGCCGTCGTCACCGGCGGTGCGAGCGGCATCGGTGCCGCCGTGGCCACCCGGCTCGCCGAGCTCGGCGCCGCCGTCACGGTGCTCGACCGCGACGAGGAGGCCGCCGCGAAGGTGGCCGCCCGGATCGGCGGCGACCACCACGCCATCGACCTCACCGACGGTGCCGCGATCGACGCGCTGGGTTTCGAGACCGACCTGCTCGTCAACAGTGCCGGTGTGCAGCACGTCGCTCCGATCGAGGAGTTCGACCCGGAGAAGTGGGCGCTGATCCAGCGGCTCATGCTCGAGGCGCCGTTCCGCCTCGCCCGGCGGTTCCTGCCGGGCATGTACGAGCGCGGCTTCGGCCGCCTCGTGCACGTGTCCAGCGTCCACGGCCACCGCGCCTCGGCGTACAAGTCGGCCTACGTGAGCGCCAAGCACGGCCTCGAGGGGCTGTCCAAGGTGATCGCGCTCGAGGCCGCCGGCAAGGGCGTCACCAGCAACACCGTCTGCCCGGGCTACGTCCGGACCCCGCTCGTGGAGGGCCAGATCGCCGCCCAGGCCAAGGCCCACGGCATCGACGCCGACGACGTGGTCGACGAGGTGCTGCTCGCGCGCACCCCCGTCAAGCGCCTCGTCGAGCCGGAGGAGGTCGCCGACATGGTCGCCTTCCTCTGCGGCCCCGCCGCCTCCTCCATCACCGGCTCCTCCTTCCTCCTCGACGGCGGCTGGACCGCCGCCTGACCGGGGTCCGCCCCGCCGCACCCGAAAGGAACCCGCATGACCACCCAGTCAGCTCCCGCCCCGCAGACGGGCACCGAGCAGGAGAAGACGCCGATCGTCAAGGTCGTCTTCGCCAGCCTCGTCGGCACCGCGGTCGAGTGGTACGACTTCTTCCTCTACGGCTCCGCCGCCGCGCTGGTCTTCGGCACCCTGTTCTTCCCGGAGTCCGAGCCGGTCACCGCGACCCTGCTCGCGTTCGGCACCTACGCCCTCGGCTTCGTGGCGCGCCCGCTGGGCGGCGTCGTCTTCGGCCACTTCGGTGACCGCGTCGGCCGCAAGAAGATGCTCGTCGTCTCGCTGATGATGATGGGTGTCGCGACGTTCGCGATCGGCCTGCTGCCGACGTACGCCACCATCGGCATCGCGGCCCCGATCCTGCTGCTGGTCTGCCGCCTCGCGCAGGGCTTCGCGGTCGGCGGCGAGTGGGGCGGCGCGGTGCTCATGGTCGCCGAGCACGGCGACGAGGAGAGCCGCGGCTTCTGGTCCTCGTGGCCGCAGGCCGGCGTCCCGCTCGGCAACATGCTCGCCACCGGCGTCCTCTTCGTGCTCGCGGCGGTCCAGAGCGACGAGGCGTTCCTCGCCTGGGGCTGGCGCATCCCGTTCCTGCTGTCGGCCGTGCTGGTCCTGATCGGCCTGTTCGTCCGCCTCTCCCTCGAGGAGTCGCCGGTCTTCCAGGAGGCCAAGGCCGAGATCGCCGAGAAGAAGCAGACCGAGTCGCACCTGCCGATCCTCGAGGTGATCAGGACCTACCCCAAGGAGGTCCTGATCGCGATGGGCATGCGCCTCGCCGAGAACATCTCCTACTACATCTTCACGGTCATCTCGATCACCTACGTGACCACCTACCTCGGCGCCGACAAGGACCTGATCCTGAAGATGCTGCTGATCGGTGCGGGCATGCAGTTCGTGATCATCCCGCTGATCGGCGCGCTGTCCGACCGCGTCGGCCGCCGGCCGCTCTACATCGTCGGCGCCGCCGGTGTCGGTGCCTGGAGCTTCGTGTTCTTCGGCCTGCTCGACGACATGACCTCCGGCAGCGTGATGCTCGCCGTCCTGGTCGGCCTGATCTTCCACTCGTTGATGTACTCGCCGCAGGCGGCGTTCTTCTCCGAGCTGTTCGGCACCTCGGTGCGCTACACCGGCGCCTCGGTGGGCTACCAGCTCGCGTCCATCTTCGCCGGTGCGCTGGCGCCGATCATCGCCCTCGAGCTGCTCGGCACCGTCGAGGAGAAGAACACCTTCGCGGTGGGCGTCTACGTCGCCATCGCCTCGGTGCTGACGATCGTCGCCGTGCTGTTCGCCAAGGAGACCAAGGCCTCCTCGCTGCGCCACGACCGCGTGGTGCGGGCCGCCCACGACTGACGGCCACCCCCGACCCGCCGACCCGCCCCACCTGCCCGGCAGGGGCGGGTCGGCGCATCTCCGGGCAGGTCTTCGCCGGCCAGTGGGACCCAGCTGAGGTCAGCTCGCGGCGAGCGCGGCCACCACGGCGTCGTACGTCGTCCGGTCGGCGGCGGCGACCAGCCCGCCCTCGGTGACCAGTCGCGGCTCGTACGGCGTGCCGTCGTGGGTGCCGACGAACGCGCCGGCCTCGGCCAGGAGCAGCGACCCGGGGACGTGGTCCCACGGGTTGGCGCGGCCGTAGAGGACGAAGTCGGCCTCGCCCTCGAGCAGCTTGGGGTAGTCGACGCCGCAGCACACCCAGGTCAGCTCCAGCGGCGGCAGGCCGTCCAGGCCGTCCAGGGTTCGCCCCAGCCAGCGGCGGCGCGAGGTGGTGCCGCGCCAGCGCGCCGGGTCCTCGGGCGGCGCGGGGCGGTCGAGGCGCTCGCCGTTGCGGAAGGCGCCGGCGCCCTTCTCGGCGACGTAGGCCAGGCCGTGCTGCGGCTGCCAGATCCAGCCGCGGACGGCTTCGCCGCCGCGGACCTCGCCCACCATCACGGCATGGTCGCGCTTGCCCTCGACGAAGTTCTTGGTCCCGTCGACCGGGTCGACGGTGAAGGCGTGCTGGGCCTCGGCGTACCGCGTCATCAGTGACGGGTCGCCGGCGAACGTCTCCTCGCCCAGCACCACGGCGTCGGGGTAGGCGGCGACCAGCGCCTTGGTGAGCAGCACCTCGGCCTCGCGGTCGGCGGCGGTCACCAGGTCGCCCGGGTTCTTCTCGTCGACCTCGTGGTCGGCGAGGTCGCGGAAGCGGGGGTTGATGACCTGCTCGGCGACGTCCTGGAGCAGGCGGAGCACGGCGTCGGTGTCCATCGCCGCCCAACGTACCCGCCCCGTCGAGTCGGGACCCACCCACGTCGAGTCGGGACTTCCTCACGTCGAGTCGGGAGAAAGGTCCGGACCAGGTCGTCCCAAGTCGGGACTCGAGCGTCAGAAGTCGGGACTCGACTGTCAGCGGGTGAGGACCATGGGGATGCGCACGCGACGACCGTCGCCGGAGCGCCAGGTCACCCAGCCGTCGTCGAGCCGGGTGGCGCGGTGGTCGTGCTCGGCCTGCACCCGGAAGGTGACGCTCTCGCCCGGCCCGAGCCGTACCGCGGCGGGCGTGACCTCGACCCGGTGGCCGGTGAAGCCGGAGGTGCGGGAGGAGAAGTAGAGCGCCCGGCCGGTCACGTTGGTGATGGTGCGCCGTGCGGTGTCGCGGTCGCGGGTGAGCAGGATGGAGGGCGTGTTGAGCTCTCCGTCGAGGGAGCGGTCGAGCCAGGCCCGGTAGTCGCGCGGCCCGACCCGGTAGGCGAGCGGGGTCGCGCCGGCCCGTGCGGCGCGTAGCCGGCCCGCGCCCTGCGCCAGCGCCGACGAGTCGCCGGGGACCGACGCCGCCGAGGTGACGAGGGCGGAGCGGACGGTCGCGGCGTCCCAGCCGCGGCGGCCGAGCAGCCGCAGCGCGACGCCGCTGGTGCGGGCGGTGGCGGCGGAGGTGCCGGAGAGCAGGTCCCAGCGCGTGCCGCGCACGTCGGGCGGGACGGCGCCGAGCACGCCGACGCCGGGAGCGACCAGGTCGGGCTTCACCACGGGGCCCGCGGGGTCGCCGGAGCTCGACCAGGGCGTCACCCGCGCCTGTCCGGTGCGGGTCCCGGCCGGCCGCAGCGTGGCCCGCGCCCCACCATCCCGGCCCAGCCACTCGCGCAGCGACTCGGCGTCGGCGCGGGCGAGGTGGACCGTCGGCACGGCGTGGAGGTCGGCCTCGACGGTGCCGGCGCGGACGTTGGCGAGCACCATGCCCACGCCGTCGGCGCGCTGCACGGTCGCGGACTTCTCGACACGACCCACCCCGCCGCGGTCGCAGACCACGATGGCGCCACGCGTCAGCGACACGTCGAGGGCGTCGCTGCGGCACTGCCGTGCCGCCGTCCGGGTGGCGCCGTCGGCGGCGGCGTCCTCGGCCAGCACCAGCCGGGCGGGGCCCGCGGTGCGGCCGGTCGCCATTGCGCCGGTCAGCGTCGGCCCGCCCGCAAGCTCGACGGCGCCCCGGCGCTGGTGGCCGGTGGTGGCGCCCACGGTGGTCACCCACGGGGAGGGGTGCGCGGCGTAGGCGCTGCCGCCCTCGTTGCCGGCCGCGGCCACGACGACCACGTCGTGCTCGGCCGCGCCGAGCAGCGCGCGCTCGAGGGTGTCGGCCGTCGACGGGCCGCCCACCGCGAGGGTGAGCACGTCGACCCCGTCGAGCGTCGCCCGGTCGACGGCGGTCACGACGTCCGCAGTCGCGCAGCCGTCGTCGTCGGGGTCGGGTGCGGTCCAGCAGGCCTTGTAGGTCGCCACCCGCGCCTGCGGGGCGATGCCGCTGAAGCGGCGGTCGCGCAGCCCGGCGACCCCCACGCTGACGCCGGCGTTGCCGGCGACGACCGACGCGACCTGGGTGCCGTGGCCGCTGTCGTCGCGCGGGGAGAGCGAGGAGGTGCTGCGGAGCGAGTCGCGGCCGAAGCCGGTCACGAACCAGCGCGCACCGACCAGCTTGTCGTTGCAGTCGTCGGTGCCCCAGTCGCCGCCCGTGATGCAGCCGCCGCGGAAGTCGCGCGGCTCGCGGCCGAGCCCGGGAACACCGGAGAAGAGCGGGCTCTCGGGCCAGATGCCGGTGTCGACCACACCCACGACCAGGCCGGCGCCGCCACGGCGACCCCCGGCGTACGCCGCCCGCGGGGCGGCCGCGGCGGCCGGGGTCGAGGCCAGCGGCAGGACGGCGTTCTCCTCGATGACGGCGACCCGTGGGTCGGTGCGCAGCGTGTCGAGCTGGATCTCGTCGACCGACACCGCGAAGCCGTTGAGGGCCGTCGTCCAGCGGTACGCGGGGCGCTCGGCGTCGATGCGGTCGAGGACGGAGTCCTGCACCCGCAGCAGCGAGGCGCGGTAGGTCGCGTCGGAGAGCGGGCCGCGGTAGCCGGCGACGCCGGGCTGCTCGAGCGTGACGAGGTGGAGGGAGCGGTCGTCCCCGGAAGGCGCAGTGGCCGCCGCAGCGGCGGGCGAGGTGACGCCGGCCAGCGTGCCGGCGACGCCGGCGCCCAGCGCGGTGGCTGCGGCGGCGGCGCGGACGAGGGAGCGAGTACGGCGAGATGCGCGCGTACCAGGCCGGTGGGGCACCTCTACTCCCTTCTCTCCCCGGTCGTCACGAACGTCCCATTCTGTCGCAGCCGCGCCATGGTCGCAGCCGAACGTTGTGGAAGCAACGGGCGGGGGCCGCCCGGCTGGGCCGCGGAGCGGATGCGGTTCCGCGCCCCGGCCCGACCTAGGCTTGGCGCCATGTCTGACTCGCCGGCCCCGCTCGTCGTCGGCTTCGACCTGGACATGACGCTCATCGACACGGTCCCCGGCTTCGGGGCGACGCTCGCCGCGCTCGGCGAGGAGCTCGGGGTGACCTTCCCCGTGGAGGCGATGACGGCCAGGCTCGGGCCGCCGCTCGATGCCATGCTGTCCGGTCACCTGCCCGAGGAGGCGATCGCTCCCGCGGTCGACCGGTTCCGGGCGCTCTACCCCGACCTGGCGATCACCTCCGTGGGCCTGCTTCCGGGCGCCGCCGAGGCCGTGGCCGCCGTACGCCGCCACCGCGGCCGCGTCGTGGTGGTCACCGGCAAGTTCGCCCCCAACGCCCGGCTGCACGCCGACCACCTCGGCCTCGACCACGACCACCTCGAGGGCGAGGTCTGGGGCGTCGGCAAGGCCGACGTGCTGCGCCGCGAGGGCGCCGCGATCTACGTCGGCGACCACGTCCACGACGTCGCCGGCGCCCTGGCGGCGGGCGCCACCAGCGTCTCCGTCCTCTCCGGCGGCTGCACCCGCGAGGAGCTCGAGGCTGCCGGCACCCACGTGGTCCTCGACGACCTGCACGGCTTCCCGGCCTGGTTGGAGGAGCACCTGCTGACCACCCGGCTGGCCGCCCTGGAGGCGGACCTCGCCGCCCGCGGCTCGGTCATGGTCGCCTACTCGGGCGGCGCCGACAGCGCCTTCCTGCTGGCGGCTGCCGTGCGCGCGCTCGGCCCCGACAACGTGGTCGCCGCGACCGGCTACTCCCACTCGCTGCCGCAGGTCGAGCGTGACCCGGCCCGCGACTTCGCCGGCGCGCTCGGGGTGCGGCTGCTGACACCGGCCACCCACGAGATGGCGCGCGAGGGTTACCGCGCCAACGCCGGCGACCGCTGCTTCTTCTGCAAGGCCGAGCTGCTCGACGTGCTCACGCCGTTGGCCGCCGAGCACGGCATCGCCCACGTCGCCACCGGCACCAACGCCGACGACGCGGTCGCCGGGTTCCGCCCCGGCATCCGCGCCGCGGCCGAGCGCGGCGCGATCACGCCGCTGCGCGACGCCGGGCTCACCAAGGCGCAGGTGCGCGAGGCCTCGCGCCGCTGGGACCTGCCGACCTGGGACAAGCCCGCGGCCGCCTGCCTCTCCTCCCGCGTCGCGTACGGCGTCGAGGTGACGCCGCACCGGCTGGCGCGGGTCGAGCGGGCCGAGGCCGCGGTGCGCGCCCTCCTCGCCGGGGCCGACGTGCCGCTGCGCGACCTGCGGGTGCGCGACATGGGGGAGTGGGCCTCGGTCGAGATCGACGCCGTTCTGCTGGCCGACGTGCTCGCGCCCGGCACGGACCTCGCCGCCGCGGTCGAGGACGCCACCCGCTCCGTCGGCTTCGACCGGGCCGTGATCGACCCCAAGGGGTTCCGCTCCGGCTCGATGAACGAGCTGCTCGCCTGACGAGCCGCGGACGGGGCGCCGCCGACCGCACAACCCGCTGGCTGGGGTTGGCTCGCCCCGCCTAGGCTTGTGCGTCGGTGCCGCGGAGCGCGGCGCGTGCGCGATCTGAGTGAGGGGTTCGACCGGTGCCCACTGGCAAGGTGAAGTGGTACGACGCGGAGAAGGGTTTCGGCTTCCTGTCCCAGGAGAGCGGCCCGGACGTCTACGTGCGCGCCGAGGCGTTGCCGGACGGCGTCACGACCCTCAAGGCCGGCACCCGCGTCGAGTTCGGGATCGCCCAGGGCCGCCGTGGTGACCAGGCACTGCAGGTGCGGGTCCTCGACGCCCCCGCCTCGGTCGCCCGCAAGCAGCAGCAGGCCCGCCGCAAGAAGCCCGAGGAGATGGCCACCATAGTGGAGGACCTGATCCGGCTCCTCGACGGCGTGGGCGAGGCCTACCGCCACGGCCGCCACCCCGACGCCCGCACCGCCAAGCCGACCGCGAAGCTGCTGCGCGCGCTCGCCGACGAGCTGGAGCTCTGAGCCGGGCCCTCGCGGACGCCGCTCAGTCGTCGCTGACGGAGACCGAGCCGCGCGGCCGGGACGCGAGCACCAGCACAGTCCACGCGGCCAGCACGGCCGAGCCGACGCCGAGGCCCAGCCTCGGCATCAGCGGCAGTGCGATGCCGACGAAGCCGCCGATCACCCACGACAGCTGCAGCGTGGTGTCGCTGCGGGCGAAGGCGCTCGACTGCATCCGCTCCGGCACGTGGGTCTGGATGGTGGTGTCGAGGGAGACCTTGGCGAGCGACTGCGCGAGTCCGGCGGTGAGGCCGAGCAGGATCAGCGGCAGCAGGCCGTAGAACAGAGCGCACACCAGCACCATCGCGGCGGCGGCGACCAGCGCGCCCACGACGGTGATCGCCGGGTTGAGCCGCTTCAGCAGCGACGCCGTCGCGATGCCGAGGGTGTTGCCGAGGCCGGCGGCGCCGATCACGAGGCCGAGCAGCAGCTCCGGTCGGAAGTCGCCGATCGGGTTCTCGCGCAGCAGGAACGCCATGAACATCGTGAGGAAGCCCGACAGCCAGCGCGGCCCGCAGTTGGCCCGCAGGGCGAAGGCGACCGGCGCCGGGATACGGGCCCGGTTGCGGGTGCGGCCCCGGCCGATCCGCATGCCGGTGCCGGCCTCGGTCGGGGAGCCGGGGAGCAGCACCATCGTGCCCTCGCCGACACTGGAGTCGACCTTGGCCGGCAGCCGGATCGCCAGCACCGTGGCGACCACGAACACCACGAACCCGTAGCGCAGCGACCACTCGGAGCCGGCGTAGGCGAGCAGGCCGGCGATGGGGGCGGAGAGGGTGGCGCCGACGACGCCGGCCAGCGAGGTGCGGGCGTTCGCCTTCACCAGCGTCAGGCTCGGTGGGAGCAGCCGCGGCACCGCGGCGGCCCGGGTGACGCCGTACGCCTTGGAGGAGACGAGCACGCCGAGCGCGGCCGGGAAGAGCCACGTCGAGCCGGTCACCACCGCCGTGCCGAGCACCCAGCACAGGAACGCGCGTACCGCCATGGTGCCGCCGATCGCCCAGCGGCGGCCGTGGCTGAAGTGGTCGAGGATCGGGCCGATCAGCGGCGCGACGATCGCGAAGGGCAGCATCGTCAGCCCGAGGAACAGCGCGACCTGGTCGCGTGCCTCACCGGTCGGGACCTGGAAGAAGAGGGTGCCGGCCAGCGAGATCGCCACGGCGGTGTCGCCGGCTGCGTTGAGCGCGTGCACCCCGATGAGGCGGGAGAGGCCGGACTCCCCGGCGCCCTCGGCGCGGGCGGCGCGCCGGGCCTGGGTGGCGGTGAAGCGGCCGACCCGTCCGGTCACCCGGCCCGCGGCGCGCGCGCCCTTGCCGGCAGCCCGGGCGCCGGCACCGATGCTGCGTCCCACCGCCCGCGCCCGGGTGCGGCCGCGGGTCGGCCCCTCCGCCCGGGCCTGCTCGGTGGGGGTCTCGTCGGCCGCGCGATCCGCGCGGGTCTCGGCCGAGTCGGGACCGGTGTGGCTCATGCCTCCATCCTGCCCCGTCGGCGGGCGTGCCCGGCAGCAGGACACCACGGCCCGCCGCACCGGCCCGTCATGCGGCCCCGACCTGACAGCGGACCCGGGGATGAGACATGATTCCGCCGTGATGACCAAGGTGCGCGCCAAGGCAGACGCCGCCGCCGTGGGGGCGGTGGACGTCGCTCGCGATGCCCTCGTCGCCGACGTCGGTGCCGCCGACGTGGGCGAGCACCTCGGCCACGTGGTCGAGGGCGAGCGCGTCGTGACCCACCTGTTCGGCTGCACCCGCAAGGGGTACGCCGGCTGGCGCTGGTCCGTCACGGTCGCCCGGGCGCCGCGGCAGAAGGCCGTCACCGTCGACGAGGTCGTGCTGATCCCCGGCGACGAGGCGATCGTCGCGCCCGAGTGGGTGCCCTACCGCGAGCGGATCAAGCCCGGCGACCTCTCGCCCGGCGACCTGCTCCCGGTCGAGGAGGACGACCCGCGCCTCGTCCCGACGTACTCCTTCGGCGACGACCTGCTCGACGACGACGAGAAGTCGCAGGTGCGCCGGGTCGCCGCCGAGCTCGGCCTTGGTCGCGTCCGCACCCTCTCGCTCGAGGGCCGAGACCTCGCCGCCCAGCGCTGGTACGACGGCGACGGCGGGCCGTCCTCGCCGCTCGCGCAGGCCGCCCCCGCCAGCTGCACGAGCTGCGGCTTCCTGATGCGGCTCGCGGGCCCGCTGTCGGAGATGTTCGGGGTCTGCGCCAACGGCGACGCCAACGACGACGGCCGGGTCGTGTCGCTCGACCACGGCTGCGGTGCGCACTCCGAGGTTCAGCTGGCCAAGAAGCACGAGCCGCAGCCGCTGCCGGACCACGTGTTCGACACGCTCACCGACGACGAGCTCGAGGAGCTCTGAGGGGTTCACCCCTCCGCCCGGGGCCCGTGCGGGCCGGGCCTCAGCCCGCGCCACCCTCGCCGTTGACGGCCTCCCGGGCGGCGGCCCGCGCCTTCTTGCGGCGCCGGCAGTACTCCAGGCCGAAGAGGCCGAGGCCGAAGCCGGCCATGCACGACCACAGCCACCACAGCCGCCCGGTCTCCTGCAGCCAGCCGTAGAAGGGGAGCAGCGCGACGAAGGCGAGGAACCACAGCGCGGTGCCGACCTCGACGGTGCGCACGCCGTCGACGTCGAGGGGCTCCACGTCAGCCACGATGTAGGTGCGGTTGCCGATCTCGTGGGCCTTCGGCTGCTCGTCGCGCAGTTCCACGGCTTCCACGCTAGTCCACGTGGGTGGTGGGTCCCACCACCCGGGCCCTGCCTCTGTCATCATTCGCCGCGTGAGCGAGCAGAACCAGCCCGGCCCCGGCGCCGGCCCCCAGACCGGCACCCTGGCCGCCCCCCGTGGTCTCGACGGCTTCTTCAAGATCTCCCAGCGCGGCTCGACCGTGTCGCGGGAGGTCCGTGGCGGCGTCGTGACCTTCCTGACGATGGCCTACATCATCGTGCTCAACCCGATCATCCTGCTCGGGGGCACGGACATGAACGGCGAGCAGCTGGCGGGCGGCGACTTCGCCGCGATCAGCGCCGCGACCGCGCTGGCCGCGGGCGTGCTCACCATCCTCATGGGCCTCGTCGCCAACTTCCCGCTGGCGCTGGCCACCGGACTGGGCCTGAACGCGTTCGTGACCTTCTCCGTCGCCAGCCAGATGACCTGGGCCGACGCGATGGGCCTCGTCGTGATCGAGGGCCTGATCATCCTGCTGCTGGTGCTGACCGGCTTCCGCGAGGCGGTCTTCCGGGCGGTGCCCGCCCAGCTGAAGGTCGCGATCTCCGTCGGGATCGGCCTGTTCCTCACGATCATCGGCCTCGTCGACGCCGGCTTCGTGCGCCGGATCCCGGACGCCGCGCAGACGATCGTCCCGGTCCAGCTCGGTCCGGGCGGCAACCTCGCCGGTTGGCCGGTGCTGATCTTCTGCCTCGGGCTCGTCGTGATGTTCTCGCTCTACGCGCTGCGGGTGAAGGGCGCGATCCTCATCTCCATCGTCTCCATGACGGTGCTCGCGATCATCGTCGAGCAGGTCGCCGACGTGGGCGCGATGTTCGGCCCCGAGGGCTTCAACCCGACCGGCTGGGGCCTCAACGTCCCCGCCTGGCCCGACCAGGTCGTCGGCATGCCCGACCTGCAGCTCGTCGGCGAGTTCAACCTGCTCGGCTCCTGGCAGAACGCCGGCGTGGTCGTCGCCGCGCTGTTCGTCTTCACCCTGCTGCTGGCCGACTTCTTCGACACGATGGGCACGATGACCGCGATCGGCGCCGAGGCCGGCCTCCTCGACGAGGAGGGCATGCCGCCGAACACCAAGCGGATCCTGGTCGTCGACTCCGTCGCCGCGGTCGCCGGTGGCGCTGCCTCGGTCTCCAGCAACACGTCGTACATCGAGAGCGCCTCGGGTGTCGCCGAGGGCGCCCGCACCGGCCTCGCCAGCGTCGTCACCGGCGTGCTGTTCCTGCTGGCGATGTTCTTCGCGCCGGTCGTCAACATCATCCCGAGCGAGGCCGCCGTCCCGGCGCTCGTGCTCGTCGGCTTCCTGATGATGCAGCAGGTCAAGGGCATCGACTGGGACGACCTGGAGATCGCGATCCCGGCGTTCCTGACGATCGTGCTGATGCCGTTCACCTACTCCATCACCGTGGGCATCGGCGCCGGCTTCCTCGCCTTCGTGCTGCTCAAGGTGGTCCGCGGCAAGGCCGCCCAGGTCCACGGCCTGATGTGGCTCATCGCGGCCCTGTTCGTCTGCTACTTCGCGATCAACCCGATCACCGCCTGGCTCACCTGACCCCGGTCCCACGCCGAGTTGCCGCCAGTTGCCCACAACTGGCGGCAACTCGCCGTTCCGGGGCCGGCAACTGGTGGCAGCTCGGCAATTTGATTAGCAAGGGTAATGACCTAGGCTAAGGACATGCCCTCCGTCGCCCGAGTCGTCCGCACCGATGCCGGGTTGGCCGCCGAGCTGCGGCTCGCCGTGATGCGGCTGCGCCGACGACTGGCCCACGAGCGCCACCCCGACAACGACCTCGGTCTGGGCGCGATGAGCGTCCTGGGCTGCCTGGTCCGCAACGGCGACCTGACGGTGGGCGAGCTCGCCGCCGCCGAGCGGGTGCAGCCGCCGAGCATGACCCGCACGGTCAACTGCCTCGAGGAGGGCGGCTACGTCGCCCGACGGCCCCACGAGACCGACCGTCGCCAGGTCGTCGTCGTGATCTCCGACAAGGGCGCCGCGACCGTGCTGGCCGACCGCGCCCGGCGCGACGCCTGGCTGGCCCAACGGTTGGCCGAGCTCACCCCTGACGAGCGCGACGTGCTGCGCCGCGCCGCCCCCATCCTCGACCGACTCGCCTCGAAGGACTGATCCACCACGAGCCCCACGTTCCGCTCCCTCGCCAACCCCAACTACCGGCGGTACGCCGCCGGTGGTGTCGTCTCCAACGTCGGCACCTGGATGCAACGGGTGGCCCAGGACTGGCTGGTCCTGGTGCTCAGCGGCTACAGCGGCGCGGCGATCGGGATCACGACCGGGCTCCAGTTCCTCCCGTTCCTGCTGCTGTCCCCGTGGGCGGGGCTGGTGGCCGACCGGGTCCCGAAGCGCCGGCTGCTGCAGCTCACCAACCTCGGCATGGCCGTGCCCGCCGTGGTGCTCGGGCTGCTCGCCGTCACCGGGGCCGCCGAGATCTGGCACGTCTACGTCCTCGCCCTGGTGCTCGGCGTGGCCGCGGCGTTCGACGCGCCGGCGCGCCAGACCTTCGTCTCCGAGCTCGTCGCCCCCGAGGACCTCACCAACGCCGTCGGCCTGAACTCCGCGAGCTTCAACGCAGCACGCATCGTCGGGCCCGCGCTGGCCGGCGTCCTCATCGCCGCGCTCGGCGGCGGTGCCGTCGCCACCGGCTGGGTCATCCTCGTCAACGCCGTGACGTACGCCGCCCCGATCCTCAGCCTGCGCAGCCTCGACGCCGCGGCCCTGCGCACCCCGCTGCCCATGAAGCGCGAGCCCGGCCAGATCCGCGCGGGCGTCGCCTACGTCCGCGGCCGGCCCGACCTGCTGCTGATCCTCGCGGTGGTCTTCTTCGCCGGCACGTTCGGCCTCAACTTCCAGATGACGTCGGCGCTGATGGCGACCGAGGTCTACGGGAAGGGCCCGACCGAGTACGGCCTGCTCGGCACCTTCATGGCCGTCGGCTCGCTGACCGGCGCCCTGCTCGCGGCCCGGCGGCAGCGGGTCCGGCACCGGCTCGTGCTCGGCGCGGCCATGGCGTTCGCCGCGCTCGAGGTGCTGGCCGGCCTGATGCCGTCGTACGTCACCTTCGCGCTGGTCACGCCGCTGCTCGGCCTCGCGGCGCTGACCATGATCACGGCGGCGAACGCCTTCATGCAGCTGCACACCGCGGACGGGATGCGGGGCCGCGTGATGGCGCTGTACATGATGATCTTCATCGGCGGCACCCCGCTCGGGGCGCCCTTCATCGGCTGGGTCGGCGAGGAGCTCGGCGCCCGGTGGACGCTGGTCCTCGGCGGCCTGCTGACGGCGGTCGGAGTGGGGGTCTCGGCGGCCTGGTTCGCCCGTGCTCGGGGCGTTTTGACCCCCCTCGGGCGACCGAGTAACCTCGTGCCACGTGTCTGGGCCAGCCAGGCCGTTGCGCGTGCGCGGAAATAGCCGCCCTGAAGGCGGGCGGCCTCCGTCACACCAGCTCCCGTCACACGCCAGGACGATCGCGCGTGCGGGGAAGGGCGACACGCCCGACCTCGGGGGGAGGGGCGCGGCGAGGTTGATCCAGCACCACCCAGACACGGGGGAGTCAGCCCGGGCCGAGGCCCGCGGCTCCCAGCAGGATCGTGCCCGGCAGGTCGTCGGGTACTGAGAGAGGACAAGAAGGGGAACCACCCGGTGCCCACTATTCAGCAGCTGGTCCGCAAGGGCCGCCAGGACAAGGTGTCGAAGAACAAGACGCCTGCCCTCAAGGGTTCGCCCCAGCGGCGCGGTGTCTGCACCCGCGTCTACACCACGACCCCGAAGAAGCCGAACTCCGCCCTCCGCAAGGTCGCCCGTGTGCGCCTGTCGAGCGGCGTCGAGGTGACGGCGTACATCCCGGGCGTGGGCCACAACCTCCAGGAGCACTCGATCGTCCTCGTTCGCGGCGGCCGTGTGAAGGACCTCCCCGGCGTCCGCTACAAGATCATCCGCGGCACCCTCGACACCCAGGGTGTCAAGAACCGCAAGCAGGCGCGCAGCCGCTACGGCGCGAAGAAGGAGAAGAGCTGATATGCCGCGCAAGGGTCCCGCTCCCAAGCGTCCGATCGACGTCGACCCGGTCTACGGTTCGCAGCTGGTCACCCAGCTCGTCTCCAAGGTCCTGCAGGACGGCAAGAAGCAGGTTGCTCAGCGCATCGTCTACAACGCGCTCGAGGGCTGCCGCGAGAAGACCGGCACCGACCCGGTCGTCACGCTGAAGCGTGCGCTCGACAACGTGAAGCCGGCCATCGAGGTCAAGTCCCGCCGCGTCGGCGGTGCGACCTACCAGGTGCCGATCGAGGTCAAGGGTGGTCGTGGCACCACCCTCGCCCTGCGCTGGCTCGTCGGCTACGCCAAGGACCGCCGCGAGAAGACCATGACCGAGCGGCTCATGAACGAGATCCTCGACGCCTCCAACGGCCTCGGTGCCGCTGTGAAGAAGCGCGAGGACACCCACAAGATGGCCGAGTCCAACAAGGCCTTCGCCCACTACCGCTGGTGATCACGGCGGGGCCCCGCACCAGGGGCCCCGCCCCCACCGGACACCCGACCAACTTCCGAGGGACTGAGACTTTCAGTGGCTGTCGACATCACCACGGACCTCAACAAGGTCCGCAACATCGGCATCATGGCGCACATCGACGCCGGCAAGACCACCACGACCGAGCGCATCCTCTTCTACACCGGCATCACCTACAAGATCGGTGAGGTCCACGAGGGCGCCGCCACGATGGACTGGATGGAGCAGGAGCAGGAGCGCGGCATCACCATCACGTCCGCCGCGACGACCTGCTGGTGGAAGAACCACCAGATCAACATCATCGACACCCCGGGCCACGTGGACTTCACCGCCGAGGTCGAGCGGTCGCTGCGCGTCCTCGACGGCTCCGTCGCCGTGTTCGACGGTGTCGCCGGTGTCGAGCCCCAGACCATGACCGTCTGGCGTCAGGCCAACAAGTACTCCGTTCCCCGGATGTGCTTCGTCAACAAGCTCGACCGCACCGGCGCGGACTTCTTCCGCTGCGTCGACATGATGGTCGAGCGCCTCAACTCCACCCCGCTGATCCTCCAGCTGCCGATCGGCGCCGAGAGCGACTTCCTCGGAGTCGTCGACCTGGTCGGCATGCGCGCGCTCACCTGGCGCGGCGAGACCAAGATGGGCGAGGACTACGAGGTCGAGGAGATCCCCGCGGACATGGCCGAGCAGGCCGCCGAGTACCGCGAGAAGTTCCTCGAGACCCTGGCCGAGGCCGACGACGCCGTCATGGAGAAGTACCTCGAGGGCGACGAGTTCACTGTCGAGGAGCTCGAGGCCGCGATCCGTCGCGCCACGCTGGCCGACAAGGTGAACCCCGTCCTGTGCGGCACCGCGTTCAAGAACAAGGGCGTCCAGCCGCTGCTCGACGCGGTCGTCAAGTACCTCCCCTCCCCGCTCGACGTCGAGGGCATCCTGGGCCACTCGCCGAAGGACGAGGACGAGAAGATCAAGCGCAAGCCGTCGGACGACGAGCCGTTCTCCGGCCTGGCCTACAAGATCGCCTCGGACCCGCACCTCGGCAAGCTGATCTACGTCCGCGTCTACTCGGGCAAGCTCGAGGCCGGCTCGACCGTGATGAACTCGGTCAACGGTCGCAAGGAGCGGATCGGCAAGGTCTACCAGATGCACGCCAACAAGCGTGAGGAGATCGCGTCGGTCGGCGCCGGCCAGATCGTGGCGGTCATGGGCCTCAAGGACACCAAGACCGGTCACACCCTGTGCGACCAGGCCAACCCGGTGGTCCTCGAGTCGATGACCTTCCCGGCCCCCGTGATCGAGGTCGCGATCGAGCCCAAGACCAAGGGCGACCAGGAGAAGCTGAGCATGGCGATCCAGCGCCTCTCCGACGAGGACCCGACCTTCACGGTCAAGTCCGACGAGGAGACCGGCCAGACGATCATCGCCGGCATGGGTGAGCTCCACCTCGAGATCCTGGTCGACCGGATGAAGCGCGAGTTCCGCGTCGAGGCCACCGTCGGCAAGCCGCAGGTCGCCTACCGCGAGACCGTCCGCAAGGAGGTCACGAACCACAGCTACACCCACAAGAAGCAGACCGGTGGTTCGGGCCAGTTCGCGAAGGTCGTCATCTCGCTCGGCCCCAACATCGACCCCGAGACCGGGACCGGTGCCGGCTACGAGTTCCACAACAACGTCTCCGGTGGCCGCGTGCCGAAGGAGTACATCCCCTCGGTCGACCAGGGTGGCCAGGAGGCCATGGAGTTCGGCGTCCTCGCCGGCTACCCGATGGTCGACGTGAAGTTCACGCTCGAGGACGGCGCCTACCACGACGTCGACTCCTCCGAGCTGGCCTTCAAGATCGCGGGCAACCAGGCCTTCAAGGAGGCCGCGCGCATGGCCAAGCCGGTCCTGCTCGAGCCGATGTTCGCGGTCGAGGTGACCACGCCGGAGAGCTTCCTCGGCACCGTGATCGGTGACATCAACAGCCGTCGCGGTCAGATCCAGGCACAGGAGGAGCGTCACGGTGACATGGTCATCAACGCCCTCGTGCCCCTCTCCGAGATGTTCGGGTACGTTGGCGACCTGAGGTCCAAGACCTCCGGTCAGGCGTCGTACTCGATGGAGTTCGACTCGTACGCCGAGGTTCCCCAGAACATCGCCGACGAGATCATCAAGAAGGTCCGCGGCGAGTAATTCGCCCGGGTCTCGGCATTCAGCAATCGCAACGAGTCAAGTAACAAACACACCAGGAGGAGCCCACCGTGGCTAAGGCGAAGTTCGAGCGGACCAAGCCGCACGTCAACATCGGCACCATCGGTCACATCGACCACGGCAAGACGACGCTGACCGCAGCGATCACCAAGGTCCTGCACGACAAGCACCCCGACCTGAACCCCTTCACGCCGTTCGACGAGATCGACAAGGCCCCGGAGGAGCGTCAGCGCGGTATCACCATCTCGATCGCTCACGTCGAGTACCAGACCGAGAACCGGCACTACGCCCACGTCGACTGCCCCGGTCACGCCGACTACATCAAGAACATGATCACCGGCGCGGCGCAGATGGACGGCGCGATCCTCGTGGTCGCCGCCACCGACGGCCCGATGCCGCAGACCCGTGAGCACGTGCTGCTCGCCCGCCAGGTCGGCGTGCCGGCCCTGGTCGTGGCGCTCAACAAGTGCGACATGGTCGACGACGAGGAGCTCATCGAGCTCGTCGAGATGGAGGTGCGCGAGCTCCTCTCCGAGTACGAGTTCCCGGGCGACGACATCCCGGTCGTGCGCGTGGCGGCCTTCCCGGCCCTCAACGGCGACGCCAAGTGGGGCGAGTCGGTTGCCGAGCTCATGCAGGCCGTGGACGACTACATCCCGACCCCGGAGCGCGACACCGACAAGCCGTTCCTCATGCCGGTCGAGGACGTCTTCACCATCACCGGTCGTGGCACCGTGATCACGGGCCGCATCGAGCGCGGCATCGTGAAGGTGAACGAGGAGGTCGAGATCGTCGGCATCCGCGACAAGTCGCAGAAGACCACGGTCACCGGCGTCGAGATGTTCCGCAAGCTGCTCGACGAGGGCCAGGCCGGTGAGAACGTCGGTCTGCTCCTCCGCGGCACCAAGCGCGAGGACGTCGAGCGTGGCATGGTCGTCGTGAAGCCGGGCACCACCACCCCGCACACCAACTTCGAGGCCTCGGTCTACATCCTCTCGAAGGAGGAGGGCGGCCGTCACACCCCGTTCTTCAACAACTACCGTCCGCAGTTCTACTTCCGGACCACGGACGTGACGGGCGTCGTGACCCTGCCCGAGGGCACCGAGATGGTCATGCCGGGTGACAACACCGAGATGTCGGTCGAGCTCATCCAGCCCATCGCCATGGACGAGGGCCTGCGGTTCGCGATCCGTGAGGGTGGCCGCACCGTCGGCGCCGGCCGCGTCACCAAGATCACGAAGTGAGGACTGGCGGATCGAGCTTGCTCGCATCCGCTCCGAGCTGAGGTGATCCCGGCGAGCGAAGCGAGCCGGCGATCACCAAGTGATCAGCGCCGGTCACTGACCGGCTGAGCTCCACCAGAAAGGCCCCGGGTTCTCCCGGGGCCTTTCTGCATGCCCGGGGTTGTCGCGGCTTCACCACGGTATGTGGGCGAAGCCGCACTTCCCGTGGCGTATAGCCCTCGGGAGGTGCGGGCCGAGCGACATCCCGTGGTGAAGCACCCCACCCTCAGCCCAGCAGCGCGTCGAGGGCGTCGGCGAACACCTCGGTGTGCCGGTCCACGTCTGTCTCGGTGTGCAGCGGGCTGAACAGCGCCATGTTGTGGAACGGCGTGAGGAGCACGCCGCGGTTGAGGCACCACAGGTGGAGGAACGCCTCCAGCCCCTCGTCGACCGCCTCGGCGGCGGCCGCCCCGTCACGCGGCGGCGGGCAGAACCAGTACTCCGCGCGGCAGCCGAGCCGCTGGACGTGCCAGTCCAGGCCGTGCCGCCTGATGGCGTCGGCAACGCCGTCGGTGAACCGCTCGGCGAGCGGCACGGCGACCGAGAAGTCCTCCTCCCGCAGGCAGGACGAGAGCGTGGCGCGGACCGCGGCCAGCGACAGCGCGTTCGCCGTGAGGGTCCCGCCGACGCCGGCCACATCGATCTCGTGCCCGAGCATCGGTCCGGACAGCCGGTCGGCGACCTCCTGGGTCATGCCGTACGCCGCCGCCGGGACGCCGCCGCCGATGGCCTTGCCGACGACGACGAGGTCGGGCTCGAGTCGCCAGGCGGCGGTGCAGCCGCCCGGGCCCGCACACATGGTGTGGGTCTCGTCGTTCACGAGCAGGACCCCGTGCCGGCGGGTCACCTCGCGCACCGCTTCGAGGTAGCCGTCCTCGGGGAGCACGATCCCGATGTTGGTCAGCGCCGGCTCCATCAGCAAGCAGGCCACGTCGCCCTCGGCGAGCCGCCGGTCCAGCGAATCGACGTCGTTGAACGGGACGACGGCCGTGGTGGTGGCGACGTCGACCTGCGGGCCGAGTGCGCCCGGTCGGGGCACGACCTTGCCCCGCTCGAGCACCGCGAGGCTCTCGTCGACGGTGCCGTGGTAGCACCAGTCCATGACCGCCACCCGCGGCCGGCCGGTCAGGTGCCGCGCGAACCGCAGCACGAACCGGTTGGCGTCGGTCGCGGACAGGGCCAGCTGCCAGGCCGGCAGCCCGAAGCGCCGCGCGAGCTCCTCGCCCACCCACACGGCGTCGGGGGAGGGGAGCATCGTGGTCAGTCCGGCCGCGGCCCGCTCGGCCACGGCCGTGCTCACCTGCGGCAGCGCGTGCCCGGTCATCGCGCCCGTGTCGCCGAGGCAGAGGTCGACGTACTCCTGCCCGTCGACGTCGCGCAGCCGCGCCCCCTCGGCCGACTCCACGAAGAGCGGGAACCCGCCCGGCCACCGGGTCATCCACGGCATCGGCACGCCGGCCAGCAGCGACCCCCGTGCCCGGGCTGCAAGCGCGGCGGAGCGGGGGTGCGACGCGGCGAACCGGTCCTCTTCCTGCGTGGTCAGCGAAGCCAGTCGGCGGCGGTCGATCATGGCGGCAATCTAGGACCATCAGGCCCCCGCGGCCTCGTGTCGCGGCGCTCGTTCCCGTCGCGGCCTAGGCCGGTGAGGCGGCCAGCGGCCAGTGCACGATCGTGCGCATCTCCTCCGGGGGACGGTCGGGTCCGGTGAGGTACTCCTCCCACATGAGGGTCTCGTCGAGGTGCCGACCGCGCGCCTCGGCCGCGACGTGGAGCGCGTCGTACGCCGCGGGCAGGTCGTCGTAGGACCCGATGTGCACGCCGGTCGCGGCCTCGTGGGCCGGCAGGTCGAGCGGCACCACGGTCCCGTCGCCCTCGATGGCCTGCTCCACGACGAAGCCCGCGGACACGGTCATCCCGTCTGGCCGGACGTCGTAGTGGCCGACCGCCGGTCCGAGCGGCCTCACTCCCGTCCGCTCCAGGAACCCTGCGACCCTGCCGAATGCCTGGCCCATCTGCTCGCCCATCCGAGGCAGGTCCGCCTCGAACTGCGCGACGGCGAGATGCCGCACCGGCTCCTGCGTGAACTCCACGTCCATGTCGCCTCCCGAACCCGGGCCTCGGTGCCACGCTAGGTCGGCCCGCAGCGGCGACGCAGGGGAGAAGGCACCCGCCTGCGGGGACCAACGCCCCCGTGGCGACGAGCGCTCGACCCCGGCGGCGACGGCCGGCCCGGCCCCGGCGAAAATGGGTGCCATGTCCGCCGAGGGGGTTCGCCCGTCCCGTCCGCACCACAAGCTGACCGAGGACGGCCGCCGCATGCGCGAGGTGCTGACCTACGCCCGTCGCGGCAGCCGGTTCACGCCGAAGCAGCAGCAGGCCTGGGACGAGCACTCCGAGCGCTGGGTCATCCCCGACGAGGCGGTGGACCGGCCCGACTTCACCTGGTCGACCTGGTTCGGCCGGGAGGCCGCGCTCGTCGTCGAGATCGGGTCGGGCGTCGGCGAGGCAACGGCGGCGCTCGCGGCCACCCGGCCGGACCACGACGTGCTGGCCTTCGAGGTGTGGCGGCCCGGCGTCGCGGAGGCGCTCGGGCGGGTCGCCGAGGTGGGCGCGACCAACGTGCGGTTCTGCTCGGTCGACGCCGTCTGGTCGATGGAGCACCTGATCGCCCCCGGCTCCCTCAGCGAGCTGTGGACCTTCTTCCCCGACCCGTGGCACAAGAAGAAGCACCACAAGCGGCGGCTCGTGACGCCCTCCTTCGCGCGGCTCGCCGCCTCCCGGCTCGTGCCCGGCGGCGTCTGGCGGCTCGCCACCGACTGGGACGACTACGCCGAGCAGATGGTCGAGGTGCTCGATGCCGAGCCGTCCCTCGAGGGTGGCCGCGTCGAGCGGTGGGAGGAGCGACCGGTCACGAAGTTCGAGCGCAAGGGCCTCGCCGCCGCCCGGTCGATCACCGACCTTGCCTACCGCCGTCCGGCAGCTGGCGACAGCTCGGCGGGCTGACGGCGTCGACTCGCGGCAGCTCGGCCGGTTGAGCGGGGCAACTGGCGGCAGCTCGGCGATGCAAGGGTTTCCCCCGTAGCGGGGTGCACCTCCTCACGACGAACCTCCTTCCAGGTGGCACGCACGCCACCCGCGTCCCGGTCTCGGGCGTGCGACAGGTCCGCGGTGCGGGCCGGATGGAGGGAACTGGATGTTCAGGAGGACAGCAGTCGTCACGGCCAGCCTGGCCGTGGCCGCGCTTGGTTCGGCGCTGGTGCCGGCCGGCGCCGGCGCGGCCGAGGACGTCGCGCCGCTGCACCAGGCGTCGGCGGCTGACGCCGTCGAGGGCCGCTACATCGTGATGCTCGACAAGGGCAGCAGCCGCGCCGACAACCAGAAGTCGCGCGAGGCGGTGCGCGAGAGCGGCGGCACGGTCCGCCAGGTCTACCAGCACCTCGACGGGTACGTCGCCGACCTCGACGCGGCCCAGCTGGCGCAGGTGCGCCGCGACCCGCGCGTCGCCCTCGTCCAGCAGGACCAGGTGGTCAGCATCGACGCCACCCAGAACAACGCGACCTGGGGCATCGACCGGGTGGACCAGCGCGACCTGCCGCTGTCCGGCACCTACACCTACAACGCCACCGGCTCCGGCGTGAAGGCCTACATCATCGACACCGGCGTCCTGGGTTCGCACCAGGAGTTCTCGGGCCGCATGGCCGCCGGCTACACCGCCATCAACGACGGTCGCGGCACCACCGACTGCAACGGCCACGGCACGCACGTCGCCGGCACGGTCGCCGGTACGACGTACGGCGTCGCGAAGAGCGCCACCGTCATCCCCGTCCGGGTCCTCGACTGCTCCGGCAGCGGCACCAACTCCGGGGTCATCGCGGGCATGGACTGGGTGGCCGGCCAGCCGGCCACGTCGCCGCGGGTCGCGAACATGTCGCTCGGCGGCTCGGCCGACAGCGCCACCGACGCCGCGGTCGACCGGATGGTCAACGCCGGTGTCACCGTCGTGGTGGCCGCGGGCAACGACAACAAGGACGCGTGCACGGCCTCCCCGGCGCGCGCCGCGGCGGCGATCACCGTCGCCTCGTCGACGAGCACCGACGCCCGCTCGAGCTTCTCCAACTGGGGCTCCTGCGTCGACCTGTTCGCCCCGGGCAGCAGCATCACCTCGGCGTGGCACACCTCGAGCACGGCAACCAACACCATTTCCGGCACCTCGATGGCGTCGCCGCACGTCGCGGGCGCCGTCGCCCTGTACCTCCAGGGCAACCCGACCGCCAGCCCGGCCACGGTCACCAGCGCGATCCTGGGCAGCACCACCTCCGGCAAGATCACCGGCGCCAACGGCTCGCCGAACAAGCTGCTCTACACCAACCCGGGCGGTGGCACCCCGCCGCCGCCGAGCAGCAACCTCGTCACCAACGGCGGCTACGAGCAGGGCACCACGGGCTGGAGCGGCACCACCGGCGTCATCGGCACCACCGGCTACGCCGCCGCCACCGGCAGCTACAAGGCCTGGCTGAACGGCTACGGCTCGTCGTCCACCGAGCAGGTCAACCAGTCGGTGACCATCCCGTCGAACGTCTCCAGCGCCACGCTGACCTTCGCGCTGCGGGTCGACAGCGCGGAGACCGGCTCCACCGCCTACGACTTCCTGCGGGTGTACGCCGGCTCGACGCTGCTCGGGACCTGGTCCAACGCCAACGAGACCACCGGCTACGTGACCCGGACCCTCAGCCTGACGGCATACAAGGGGCAGACGGTGAACCTGAAGTTCGAGGGCACCGAGGACTCGATGCTGCAGACGAGCTTCCTCATCGACGACGTGTCGGTCACGACCAGCTGACACCTCGCCCACACGCGGTGCCGTCCGGGCTCGGGGCCGGACGGCACCGCGTTGCGTCTGCCCGTGGAGCGGGATGGCTCGTGACGTTCGGGTCGCTCGAGAAGCCGTTTGGCGACCCGAGCGTCACGAACTATCCGTCATGCGGCGTCGTCGAGGTCGAGGCCCCAGATGTGCAGCAGCCGCTCGACCCGCGCCCGCTCGGTGTCGAGGTCGTCTCCGGGCGCGAGCACGCAGAGCAGGTGCGGGATGCCGAGGGCCTCGCAGCCCTCTACGAGCACGTCGTCATAGGCCTGCCGGACGGCCTCCGACTTCGCGAACGAGACCCCGGTCCGGGTGGCCCGGTACAGCCGGCCGAGGCGGCGTGCCTCGTGGGCGACCACCTCGATGGGGCGTCGGTGGAGAGGGCGGGGCGGCGTGGCGCGGAGGCCGAGGTGCTCGGGCAGCCGGTGCAGGGACCGGTTGACGGATCGGATCCTGCGGCGGAGCCGCGGACGGCAACGTGGATTCAGTGCCAGCCCCAGGCCGGCAGCGACGACGAGGAGCACAGTGCCCTCGGTGAGCAGCCAGCCCATGCAGCGACGGTAGGTCGCCGGCCGATTCCCGGCAAGGCCCGACGCCTGTGACGTGGGCGGCTGCTCGGTGCCGGTCACCGAGGGCCTCGAGAACGTGCTCCGCGCGCGCTGACGCGGTAGGGTCGACGCTTCACCGGGCGGGCTGGACCCGCATCCGGTGGGGCGCCCCGGACCGGGACCGGTTCGATTTGGCGCATCACCCGGCCTTCTGCCAAGATGGTCCGGTTGCTCCGGCGGGTTGCCGGGGTGCGGCACACCTTGACTATTGAATCGGTTCTCCCCAGAAGTGATCAGTGGTTTGGCGTGCGGCCGCACCGATCCTGGAGACCCGATCAGCCCGACGAACCCGTCGGGCGCCACCAACACCAGCTGCAGGACCCCGGTCCCGCGGTGTGTCCCAACTAGGCGACACGCCCGACCGCGGGGGTCGGCGCTGGGGTGGCGAGCAAGGGCGGGACTCCCTCAACCGGGGGTGGTCTCGGGATGGCACTGCACGCGGCACCTCCCGGGGTGCGAACCGAGAAGGACGAGAGAGACCTATGGCGGGACAGAAGATCCGCATCAGGCTCAAGGCCTATGACCACGAGGTGATCGACACCTCGGCGCGCAAGATCGTGGACACGGTCACCCGCACGGGTGCCAAGGTCGCCGGCCCGGTGCCGCTGCCGACCGAGAAGAACGTGTACTGCGTCATCCGCTCGCCCCACAAGTACAAGGACTCCCGCGAGCACTTCGAGATGCGCACCCACAAGCGCCTCATCGACATCATCGACCCCACGCCGAAGACCGTCGACTCGCTGATGCGCCTCGACCTGCCTGCTGGCGTCGACATCGAGATCAAGCTCTGAGGCCCGAGGAGAAGACCGCGCCATGAGCACTTTGGAACGCAACCTGAAGGGCCTGCTGGGCACCAAGCTCGGCATGACCCAGCTGTGGGACGAGAACAACCGCGTCGTCCCCGTGACCGTGATCGCCGCGAACACCAACGTGGTCACCCAGGTCCGTCTCCCCGAGACCGACGGCTACTCGGCCGTGCAGATCGGTTTCGGCGAGATCGACGGCCGCAAGGTGACCAAGCCGCAGGCGGGTCACTTCACCAAGGCCGGCACGACCCCGCGTCGTCACCTGGTCGAGATCCGCACCGCCGCTGCCGGCGAGTACTCCGTGGGCCAGGAGCTGGCCGTCGACACCTTCGCCGCCGGCGACGAGGTCGACGTGACCGGCACCAGCAAGGGCAAGGGCTTCGCCGGAACCATGAAGCGTCACGGCTTCTCCGGCGTGGGCGCCTCCCACGGTGCGCACCGCAACCACCGCAAGCCGGGCTCGATCGGCGCCTGCGCCACCCCGGGTCGCGTGTTCAAGGGCATGCGCATGGCTGGTCGCATGGGTAACGCCACCGTGACCACCCAGAACCTCACCGTGCACGCCGTCGACACCGAGAAGGGCCTCATCCTCCTCAAGGGCGCCGTCCCCGGCCCCAAGGGTGGTCTCGTGGTCCTGCGCTCGGCCGCCAAGACGAACCAGGAGGCCGCCCGATGAGTGACGCAGCGACCGCTAAGAAGGTCAAGGTCGACCTGCCCGCCGAGATCTTCGACGTCGAGGTCAACGTCCCCCTGATCCACCAGGTGGTCGTGGCCCAGCAGGCCGCCGCCCGTCAGGGCACGCACGCCACCAAGACCCGCGGCGAGGTCCGCGGCGGTGGCCGCAAGCCCTACAAGCAGAAGGGCACCGGCCGGGCCCGCCAGGGCTCGACTCGTGCGCCGCAGTTCGCCGGCGGTGGCGTCGTCCACGGCCCGCAGCCGCGCAAGTACGACCAGCGCACCCCCAAGAAGATGAAGGCCGCCGCCCTGCGTGGCGCCCTGTCGGACCGGGCGCGCAACGACCGCATCCACGTGGTGGAGAGCCTCGTCACCGGCGACGCTCCGTCGACGCGGAACGCCCTCAAGGCGCTGGCCGGTCTGACCGACCGCACCAAGTACCTCGTCGTGCTCGAGCGCAACGACACCGTCACCTGGCTGTCGCTGCGCAACGCCCCCGAGGTGCACCTCGTCGCCGTCGACCAGATCAACACCTACGACGTGCTGGCCAGCGACGACGTCATCTTCACCAAGGGCGCGTACGACGCGTTCGTGAGCGGCACCGCGAAGGAGGCTGCCAAGTGAGCACCCTGCACAAGGACCACCGCGACATCCTGATCGCGCCGGTCGTCTCCGAGAAGAGCTACGGCCTGCTCGACGCGAACAAGTACACGTTCATCGTGCACCCGGACGCCAACAAGACCGAGATCAAGATCGCGGTCGAGAAGGTGTTCAACGTCAAGGTGACGTCGGTCAACACGATCAACCGCCAGGGCAAGACCCGCCGCACCCGGTTCGGGATGGGCAAGCGTGCCAACACCAAGCGCGCCATCGTCAGCCTGGCCGAGGGCCACCGCATCGACATCTTCGGAGGTCCGGTCTCCTGACCGGGTCTGCTGAACGCGAGGACTGAGAAATGGCTATCCGCAAGTACAAGCCGACCACCCCGGGCCGTCGTGGCTCGTCGGTCGCCGACTTCGTCGAGGTGACCCGGACCACGCCGGAGAAGTCGCTGACCCGCCCGCTGCCCAAGAAGGGCGGCCGCAACAACCAGGGCCGGATCACCACCCGGCACCAGGGCGGCGGTCACAAGCGCGCCTACCGGATCATCGACTTCCGTCGCTACGACAAGGACGGCGTCCCGGCCAAGGTCGCTCACATCGAGTACGACCCGAACCGGACCGCGCGCATCGCGCTGCTCCACTACGCCGACGGCGAGAAGCGCTACATCATCGCGCCGAAGAACCTGGAGCAGGGCGCGATGGTCGAGTCGGGCCCGAACGCCGACATCAAGCCCGGCAACAACCTGCCGCTGCGCAACATCCCGGTCGGTACCACCATCCACGCGGTCGAGCTGCGGCCGGGTGGCGGTGCCAAGATCGCCCGCTCCGCCGGCATCAGCGCCCAGCTGATCGCCCGTGAGGGTTCGCGCGCCACGCTGCGCATGCCCTCCGGCGAGATGCGCTTCGTCGACGTCCGCTGCCGCGCCACCATCGGCGAGGTCGGCAACGCCGAGCAGTCGAACATCAACTGGGGCAAGGCCGGCCGTATGCGCTGGAAGGGCAAGCGCCCGACCGTCCGCGGTGTCGTCATGAACCCGGTCGACCACCCGCACGGTGGTGGCGAGGGCAAGACGTCGGGTGGTCGCCACCCGGTGTCCCCCTGGGGCAAGCCCGAGGGCCGCACGCGCAAGCGCAAGGCCTCCGACTCCCAGATCATCCGTCGCCGCAAGACCGGCAAGAAGCGCTGAGTAGGGAAGTAACGAGATGCCTCGCAGCCTGAAGAAGGGCCCCTTCGTCGACGACCACCTGATGAAGAAGGTGGACGCGGAGAACGAGAAGGGCAGCCACAACGTGATCAAGACCTGGTCGCGCCGCTCGATGATCGTCCCGGCCATGATCGGCCACACGATCGCCGTGCACGACGGCCGCAAGCACGTTCCCGTGTTCGTGACCGACTCGATGGTCGGCCACAAGCTCGGCGAGTTCGCGCCCACCCGCACCTACCGCGGGC
Organism: Nocardioides sp. GCM10027114; assembly: GCF_042659625.1. Lineage (NCBI taxonomy): Bacteria > Bacillati > Actinomycetota > Actinomycetes > Propionibacteriales > Nocardioidaceae > Nocardioides > Nocardioides sp. GCM10027114. Next base: position 48,839 of record NZ_JBHSSS010000009.1, on the reverse strand, counting down.
ACGTGAAGGAAGACCGGAAGGGTCGCCGCCGCTGACGCGGCGCGATCTTCGAGAGACTGGAGATAACGAGCAATGAGCGTTACCGAGCGTCGGCGCAGCAGCGCCCGCCGCGAGTCGCTGCTCGGCGACCAGCCGGGTGCCTTCGCGAGCGCGCGCTTTGCGCGGATCACGCCCATGAAGGCCCGCCGTGTCGTCGACATGGTCCGTGGCCTTCCCGTCGACGACGCGCTGTCCCTGCTGCAGTTCGCGCCGCAGGCCGCGTCCGAGACGGTCTACAAGGTGCTGGAGAGCGCCATCGCGAACGCCGAGACCACCGAGGGCCTCGACCGGGCTGACCTGGTCGTCTCCGTCGCGCAGGTCGACGAGGGTCCGACGATGAAGCGTTGGCGTCCGCGTGCCCAGGGCCGCGCGACCCGCATCAACAAGCGCACGAGCCACATCACGCTGGCGGTCCAGCCCGCAGATGTGGTGGCCGAGAAGAAGGGACGGACTGCCTGATGGGGCAGAAGATCAACCCGAACGGCTTCCGCCTCGGCATCTCGACGGACCACAAGAGCCGTTGGTACGCCGACAAGCTGTACAAGTCGTACGTCGGTGAGGACGTCGCGATCCGCAAGCTGCTCTCCAAGGGCATGGAGCGGGCCGGCATCTCCAAGGTCGAGATCGAGCGGACCCGGGACCGCGTGCGGGTGGACATCCACACCGCTCGTCCGGGCATCGTCATCGGCCGCCGTGGCGCCGAGGCCGACCGCATCCGCGGCGAGCTCGAGAAGCTGACCGGCAAGCAGGTCCAGCTGAACATCCTCGAGGTCAAGAGCCCCGAGGTCGACGCGCAGCTGGTCGCCCAGGGCGTCGCCGAGCAGCTCTCGGGTCGTGTGCAGTTCCGCCGCGCCATGCGCAAGGCGATGCAGACGACGATGCGCTCCGGTGCCAAGGGCATCCGGATCCAGTGCTCGGGCCGCCTCAACGGCGCCGAGATGTCGCGCACCGAGTTCTACCGCGAGGGTCGCGTCCCGCTGCACACCCTGCGCGCGGACATCGACTACGGCTTCTACGAGGCCCGTACGACCTTCGGTCGCATCGGCGTCAAGGTCTGGATCTACAAGGGCGAGGTCGCGGGCACCCGCGCCGAGCGCCAGGCGCAGGCCGCAGCCCGCGCCGGCGTGCCGGGCCGTGGTGGCCGTCCGAGCCGTGGTGGCGACCGCCCGAGCCGTGGCTCGCGCGGTGACCGTCCCACGCGTTCGGACCGCGCGGCCGAGGCCCCCGCTGCGGAGGCGCCCGCCGAGGCGACCTCCACCGAGTCTGCCGGTCAGGAGGGCTGAGCACCATGTTGATGCCCCGTCGTGTCAAGCACCGCAAGCAGCACCACCCGAAGCGCAACGGTGTTGCCAAGGGCGGTACGAAGCTCGCCTTCGGTGACTTCGGGATCCAGGCGGTCGAGGGTCACTACGTGACCAACCGCCAGATCGAGTCGGCGCGTATCGCGATGACCCGCCACATCAAGCGAGGCGGAAAGGTGTGGATCAACATCTACCCGGACCGTCCGCTGACGAAGAAGCCCGCCGAGACCCGCATGGGTTCCGGTAAGGGCTCGCCCGAGTGGTGGGTCGCGAACGTCAAGCCCGGTCGTGTCATGTTCGAACTCTCCGGCGTCGACGAGAGCGTCGCGCGCGAGGCCATGCGCCGCGCGATGCACAAGCTCCCGATGAAGTGCCGGTTCGTCTCCCGTGAGGCAGGTGAATTCTGATGGCTACCGCTCACGAGCTCGACGAGATGACCAACATCGACCTCGAGTCCAAGCTGCGCGAGGCCAAGGAGGAGCTTTTCAACCTCCGTTTCCAGGCGGCCACCGGCCAGCTGGAGAGCCACGGCCGGCTCCGCACGGTCAAGAAGGACATCGCCCGGATCTACACCGTGGTGCGCGAGCGCGAGCTCGGAATCCGCAGCACCCCCGGTGAGAACGAGGCCAACGAGAAGGACGGTGCCGCATGAGCGAGACCACCGAGAGCACGCGCAACTTCCGCAAGGTCCGTGAGGGCCTGGTCGTCAGCGACAAGATGGACAAGACCGTGGTCGTGTCCGTCGAGGACCGGGTCAAGCACGCCCTCTACGGCAAGGTCATGCGCAAGACCTCGCGGCTCAAGGCGCACGACGAGCAGAACCAGTGCGGCATCGGCGACCGGGTCCTCATCATGGAGACCCGTCCGCTGTCGGCCACCAAGCGCTGGCGCGTCGTCGAGGTCCTCGAGAAGGCCAAGTGAGTGACCGGCGGCCGAGCTCGCTCGTGTCGCCGGTCCAGCAGCCCCCGTCCGCCCCACCGGGCGGGCACCCACCCCATTAGTTCGGCCAGGCTCGTCGCCCGGGAGGCGGCGAGAACCAGCTCGACAACCAGGAGAAACTGATGATCCAGCAGGAGTCGCGACTCAAGGTCGCCGACAACACCGGTGCGAAGGAGATCCTCTGCATCCGTGTTCTCGGTGGCTCGGGTCGACGCTACGCCGGTATCGGCGACGTCATCGTCGCCACCGTCAAGGACGCGATCCCCGGTGGCAACGTGAAGAAGGGTGACGTCGTCAAGGCCGTCGTCGTGCGCACCGTCAAGGAGCGTCGTCGCCCCGACGGTTCCTACATCCGCTTCGACGAGAACGCCGCCGTCATCCTCAAGAACGACGGCGAGCCGCGAGGCACCCGCATCTTCGGCCCCGTGGGCCGCGAGCTGCGCGAGAAGAAGTTCATGAAGATCATCTCGCTCGCGCCGGAGGTGCTCTGAGCCATGGGTAAGAACAGCGTGAACATCAAGAAGGGCGACACCGTCAAGGTCATCGCCGGCAAGGACAAGGGCGCCGAGGGCAAGGTCATCCAGGTGCTCCGCGAGGAGCAGCGGGTGATCGTCGAGGGCGTCAACCGCGTCAAGCGCCACACCAAGGTCGTCAACCAGGGCGGCCGCGGCGGCACGACCGGCGGGATCATCACCACCGAGGCCCCCATCCACGTCTCGAACGTGATGCTGGTCGAGGGTGACGGCGTCACCCGCATCGGCTTCCGTCGTGACGAGGTCACCAAGCGCCGTCCCGACGGCTCGACGTACACCGCGACGCGCAGCGTCCGCATCTCCCGCAAGTCCGGGAAGGAGATCTGAGATGACCGAGACCGCTACTGAGAAGGTCACGCCGCGTCTCAAGACCCGCTACCGCGAGGAGATCCTCCCTGCCCTGCGGGACGAGTTCGACATCAAGAACGTCATGCAGGTGCCCGGCCTGACCAAGATCGTGGTCAACATGGGCGTCGGCGAGGCGGCCCGCGACTCGAAGCTCATCGAGGGCGCGATCAAGGACCTGACCGCCATCACCGGCCAGAAGCCGATGGTGACGAAGGCCCGCAAGTCCATCGCGCAGTTCAAGCTGCGTGAGGGCATGCCGATCGGCGCGCACGTCACGCTGCGCGGCGACCGCATGTGGGAGTTCCTGGACCGCCTGCTGTCGCTGGCGCTGCCGCGTATCCGCGACTTCCGTGGTCTGTCGCCGAAGCAGTTCGACGGCCGTGGCAACTACACGTTCGGTCTCACCGAGCAGGTGATGTTCCACGAGATCGACCAGGACAAGATCGACCGCTCGCGCGGCATGGACATCACGATCGTCACCACCGCCACCAACGACGACGAGGGCCGTGCGCTGCTGAAGCAGCTCGGCTTCCCGTTCAAGGAGAACTGACATGGCGAAGACTGCTCTGAAGGTCAAGGCGGCCCGCAAGCCCAAGTTCGCGGTTCGCGGCTACACCCGGTGCCAGCGCTGCGGCCGGCCGAAGGCCGTCTACCGGAAGTTCGGCCTGTGCCGCATCTGCCTGCGGGAGATGGCGCACCGCGGCGAGCTGCCCGGCGTCACCAAGTCCTCCTGGTAATCACTCACACGCGTTGAAGGTCGCCTGTCCCTGAGTCGGGCGAAACCACGACGAGAAAGAACCCATCATGACGATGACTGACCCGATCGCAGACATGCTCACCCGTCTGCGCAACGCCAACCAGGCGTACCACGACTCGGTGTCCATGCCTTACAGCAAGCTGAAGCAGGGCGTCGCGGACATCCTCCAGCAGGAGGGCTACATCACGTCGTACGACGTGAAGGAGCCGGCCGAGGGCGAGGTGGGCAAGACCCTCACCATCACCCTGAAGTACGGCCGTAACCGAGAGCGCTCGATCGCCGGCGTCCGCCGTATCAGCAAGCCCGGCCTTCGCGTCTACGCGAAGCACACCGGCCTGCCCAAGGTGCTCGGCGGCCTCGGCGTCGCGATCATCTCGACGAGCCAGGGCCTGCTCACCGACCGCCAGGCGAACCAGAAGGGCGTGGGCGGCGAAGTGCTCGCCTACGTCTGGTGACGGAACCGCGAGACTGAGGAAGGAAGAGAAGCATGTCGCGCATTGGCAAGCTCCCCATCGCGGTCCCGTCCGGTGTCGACGTCGCGATCGACGACCGACAGGTGACCGTCAAGGGGCCCAAGGGCACCCTGACCCACCGTGTCGCTGCGCCGATCACGGTCGAGCAGAACGACGGTGCCCTCGAGATCAAGCGGCCTGACGACGAGCGCGAGAGCCGCTCGCTGCACGGCCTCACCCGCACGCTGATCAACAACATGGTGGTCGGCGTGACCGAGGGGTACGAGAAGAAGCTCGAGATCGTGGGCGTCGGTTACCGCGTCCTGTCGAAGGGCCCCACCCAGCTGGAGTTCCAGCTCGGGTACTCCCACCCCATCACGTTCAACGCGCCCGAGGGCATCACCTTCACGGTGGACGGCCCGACGAAGCTCGGCGTGCAGGGCATCGACAAGCAGCTGGTCGGCGAGACCGCGGCCAACATCCGCAAGCTGCGCAAGCCCGAGCCGTACAAGGGCAAGGGCGTTCGCTACGCGGGTGAGCACATCCGCCGCAAGGTCGGAAAGGCTGGTAAGTGACCATGGGGATCTCGCTGTCCACCAACAAGCACACGGCCGCCCGGGTCAAGTCCCGGCTGCGCCGCCAGGTCCGCGGTCGGAAGAAGATCTCCGGCACCGCCGAGCGTCCGCGCCTGGTCATCACCCGCTCCTCGAAGCACATCACCGTCCAGGTCGTCGACGACCTGGTCGGCAAGACGCTGGCCTACGCCTCCACCATGGAGGCCGACCTGCGTGGCTTCGACGGCGACAAGACGGCCAAGGCCCGCAAGGTCGGCGAGCTCGTCGCCGAGCGTGCGAAGTCCGCGGGCGTCGAGGGTGTGGTCTTCGACCGCGCCGGCAACAAGTACCACGGTCGCATCGCGGCCCTCGCTGAGGGTGCCCGCGAGGGCGGCCTGACCTTCTGATCGCACGACAAGCAAGTAGAGAGAGAAGAGGAACAGTCTCATGAGCGGAGCCCAGCGCGGACAGCGCGGTGGCGAGCGCCGTGGCAACCGCGACGACCGTCGCGGCCAGGGTGCTGACAAGACCGCCTACATCGAGCGCGTCGTTGCGATCAACCGTGTCGCCAAGGTCGTGAAGGGTGGTCGTCGCTTCAGCTTCACCGCCCTCGTGGTCGTCGGCGACGGTGAGGGTCTCGTCGGCGTCGGCTACGGCAAGGCCAAGGAGGTGCCCGCGGCGATCGCCAAGGGTGTCGAGGAGGCCAAGAAGCACTTCTTCCGCGTCCCCCGCATCCAGGGGACCATCCCGCACCCGGTCCAGGGCGAGAAGGCCGCAGGCGTCGTCCTGCTGCGCCCGGCCGCTCCCGGTACCGGTGTGATCGCGGGTGGCCCGGTGCGTGCGGTGCTGGAGTGCGCCGGCATCCACGACGTGCTGAGCAAGTCGCTCGGCTCGTCCAACCAGATCAACATCGTCCACGCGACGGTCGAGGCGCTGCGCATGCTCGAGCAGCCGGAGGCCGTGGCCGCGCGTCGTGGTCTCGCTGTCGAGGACGTCGCCCCGGCGGCGCTGCTCAAGGCCCGGACCGAGGTCCCGGCTGGTGTCTCCCAGGAGGTGTCTTCCTGATGGCTCAGCTCAAGGTCAAGCAGATGAAGTCCACGATCGGCTGCAAGCAGAACCAGCGCGAGACCCTGCGCACGCTGGGTCTCAAGCGGATCGGCGACGTGGTCGTCAAGGAGGACCGCCCGGAGATCCGCGGCATGGTCCAGGCCGTCCGTCACCTCGTGACGGTCGAGGAGGTCGACTGACATGACGCTCAAGCTGCACCACCTGCGTCCGGCCCCGGGCGCCAAGACCGCGAAGACCCGTGTGGGTCGCGGTGAGGGCTCGAAGGGCAAGACCGCGGGTCGCGGTACCAAGGGCACCAAGGCCCGCTACCAGGTGCCGGCCCGCTTCGAGGGTGGCCAGATGCCCATCCACATGCGGCTGCCGAAGCTCAAGGGCTTCAAGAACCCGTTCAAGGTCGAGTTCCAGGTCGTCAACCTCGACCGGATCAGCGAGCTCTTCCCCGAGGGTGGCACCATCACGGTCGACGACCTGGTCGCCAAGGGCGCCGTGCGCGGCGGCCACCCGGTGAAGGTCCTCGGCCAGGGCGAGATCTCCGTCAAGGTCGAGATCACCGCGCAGGCGTTCTCGGGCTCCGCCAAGGAGAAGATCGAGGCCGCCGGCGGGACCACCACGGTCGCCTGACCAACTTCATGACACATGCGCTGGGGCGCGGACGGCTCGTCGAGCCGACCGCGCCCCGACGCACAACTGAGGCCCTCCGGGTTGCCTGTTAGGGTTGCCCGGGTCCTCGCTCGGACGGCGGAACGCGCCGATGAGGGACGAGGGCCGCACCCCGCTTGGAGAAAGAGGATGTCGTGCTAGGCGCGTTCGCCAACGCTTTCCGGACCCCGGACCTGCGACGCAAGCTGCTGTTCGTCCTGATGATCATCACGATCTTCCGGCTCGGCAGCCAGGTTCCCGCTCCGGGAGTCAACGTCGCCAACGTCCAGTCGTGCCTCGCCAACGTGCAGGACCAGGGCGTCTACAACCTGATCAACCTGTTCTCCGGCGGTGCGCTGCTGCAGCTCACCATCTTCGCGCTCGGGATCATGCCGTACATCACGGCCAGCATCATCCTGCAGCTGCTCGTCGTGGTGATCCCACGGCTCGAGGCCCTCAAGAAGGAGGGCCAGGCCGGCCAGACCAAGATCACGCAGTACACCCGCTACCTCACGCTGGGCCTCGCGCTGCTGCAGGCCACCGGCATCGTGGCGCTGGCGCGCTCGGGCAACCTGCTCCAGGGCTGCAACGAGCCGCTGCTGCACAGCGACGGCACGGGCACCTTCCTCGTCATGGTCATCACCATGACCGCCGGCACCGCCGTGATCATGTGGCTCGGCGAGCTCATCACCGAGCACGGCATCGGCAACGGCATGTCGCTGCTGATCTTCACCCAGGTCGTCGCCACGTTCCCGAGCTCCATGGGCCAGGTCGCCAGCACCGAGGGCTGGTGGGTCTTCGGCGTCGTGCTGGCCATCGGCCTCGTGATCATCGGCGCGGTCATCTTCATCGAGCAGGCGCAGCGCCGGATCCCGGTGCAGTACGCCCGCCGGATGGTGGGCCGCAAGATGTTCGGCGGCAGCTCGACGTACATCCCGCTGAAGGTCAACCAGGCCGGCATCATCCCGGTCATCTTCGCCTCGTCGCTGATGTACCTTCCCGCCCTCATGGTCCAGTTCAACCAGAACAGCGGCTCGGTCTGGGTGGAGTTCATCAACGACTACTTCGTCGCCGGCAGCCACCCGGTCTACATGGCGACGTTCTTCCTGCTCATCGTCTTCTTCACCTACTTCTACGTCTCGATCACCTTCAACCCTGTGGAGGTCGCGGACAACATGAAGAAGTACGGCGGCTTCATCCCCGGGATCCGGGCGGGCAAGCCGACCGAGGACTACCTGTCCTACGTCCTGTCCCGCATCACGCTGCCCGGTGCCCTCTACCTCGGCCTGATCTCGCTCATCCCGCTCATCGCGCTGGTCGTGATCAACGCCAACCAGAACTTCCCGTTCGGCGGTACGTCCATCCTCATCATGGTCGGCGTCGCCCTCGACACGGTGAAGCAGATCGAGAGCCAGCTCCAGCAGCGCAACTACGAAGGATTCCTGCGGTAATGAGGCTGATCCTGATGGGGCCCCCGGGGGCCGGCAAGGGCACCCAGGCCAAGTTCGTCGCCGAGCGCTTCGGTGTTCCGGCGATCTCGACCGGCGACATCTTCCGCGCCAACGTCTCCCAGGGCACGCCGCTGGGTGTCGAGGCCAAGCGGTACATGGACGCGGGGGAGTACGTCCCCGACGAGGTCACGAACCGGATGGTGCGCAACCGCATCGACGAGCCCGACGCCGAGTCCGGCTTCCTGCTCGACGGCTACCCGCGCACGGTCGCCCAGGTCGAGGAGCTCGACGGGATGGTCGCGCACACCGGCCACCGCATCGACGCTGTCGTCGTGCTGACCGTCGACGAGGACGAGGTCGTCCAGCGGCTGCTGCAGCGTGCCCAGCTCGAGGGCCGCGCGGACGACACCGAGGACGTCATCCGTCGCCGGCAGGAGGTCTACGCCGAGCAGACCGCCCCGCTCATCGACGTCTACCGCGAGCGCGAGATCCTGCACGAGGTCGACGGCATGGGTCAGGTCGACGACGTGACCGAGCGCATCTTCGGTGCCCTCGAGGCCGTGGCGCGGTCCTGAGGAGCGACTGTGGGACTGCTTGACCGCGGTGTCGAGATCAAGACGCCCGAGCAGATCGAGGCGATGCGCCGTGCCGGCCTCGTGGTCGGCGAGACCCTCGAGATGCTGCGCGGCCAGGTCCGTGCCGGCATCTCCACCGGTGAGCTCGACGCGCTCGCCGAGGACAACATCCGTTCCTCCGGCGCGACGCCGTCGTTCAAGGGCTACCACGGGTTCACCGGGTCGATCTGCGCCTCGGTCAACGAGGAGGTCGTCCACGGCATCCCCGGCGACCGGGTGCTCGCCGACGGCGACGTGATCTCGATCGACTGCGGCGCCATCGTCGACGGCTGGCACGGCGACGCGGCCATCACTGTGGCGGTGGGGGAGGTGGCCCCCGAGGTGACCGAGCTGATGCGGGTCACCGAGGACGCGCTGTGGCGCGGCATCGCCGCGGCCCGCCTCGGCGGCCGGGTCACCGACATCTCCCACGCCGTGGAGAGCCACGTCCGCGGCAGCGGCGACTACGGCATCCTCGAGGACTACGTCGGCCACGGAATCGGCTCGCAGATGCACCAGCCGCCGAACGTGCCGAACTACGGCCGGCCCGGTCGCGGGCCGAAGCTGGTCCGCGGCCTCGCGCTCGCCGTGGAGCCGATGATCACCCTCGGCACCAACGAGACGGTCGTCCTCGAGGACGACTGGACCGTCGTCACCACCGACGGCAGCCACGCCGCCCACTTCGAGCACACCTTCACCCTCACCCCGACCGGGGCGTGGGTCCTCACCGCCCTCGACGGCGGCAAGGCACGGCTGGCCGAGCTCGGCGTCCCCTACGGTGGGGACTGAACCGTCCGTCCGGTAGTCCGATTCGCGGTCGCCGCTGTGACCGTGGAAGCATGGTCCCCGGAGGGGAGTATTCCTTCTCGGCGGTGTCGTCAGTACGGCGCGGACCACGGTCCGCACCCGGTGCCGCCGGTCACCCGGTCGCATCGTGCCGGTGTGACGGAAGAGACCTCCGGAGTTCCGACGCGTCGGCGTACCGTGGTGCGCTGACGCCCCCTCGCCCCTCCGGAGGAGCAGCCCCTACATGAACGCCATCCTGGGCAACTCGGTCGCCTCGCCCACCATCTGGCTCGTCACGGTCGTGGTGACCGTCGGCATCATCATGGTCGACCTGCTGATCATCGCGCGCCGGCCCCACGAGCCGAGCATGGCCGAGGTGAGCCGCCACCTGGCGTTCTTCGTCGGACTGGCCATCCTCTTCGGGATCGCGCTGTGGGTCTTCGCCCAGCCGAGCGAGCTGTCCCCGAACCCCGGGCCCGAGTTCTTCGCCGGCTGGCTGACGGAGTACTCGCTGTCGATCGACAACCTGTTCATCTTCATCATCATCATGAGCAAGTTCGCGGTCCCGCGGCAGTACCAGCAGACGGCGCTGATGATCGGCATCGTGCTCGCACTCATCATGCGGGCGATCTTCATCGTCGTCGGCGCCGCGGCGATCAACGAGTTCAGCTGGGTGTTCTACGTCTTCGGTGCGTTCCTGCTGTGGACCGCCGCGAAGCTCGCCAAGGAGGGGAGCGAGGACGAGGACGACTACGAGGAGAACCGCCTCGTGAAGTACGCCGAGACGCACCTCCCTGCGACCAGCGAGTGGCACGGCACGTCGCTGTTCACCAAGGAGAACGGCAAGCGCCTGATCACCCCGATGTTCTTCGTGGTGCTCGCGCTCGGCACCACCGACCTGCTGTTCGCGCTCGACTCCATCCCGGCGATCTACGGCCTGACCCGCGACCCGTACCTCGTGTTCACGGCCAACGTGTTCGCGCTGATGGGCCTGCGCCAGCTCTACTTCCTCATCGGCGGCCTGCTGCAGCGACTGGTCTACCTGTCCTACGGCCTGGCGTTCCTGCTCGCCTTCATCGGCGTGAAGCTGATCCTGCACGCCATGCACGAGAACGAGCTGCCCTTCATCAACGGCGGCGAGCACATCAAGTGGGCTCCGGAGATCCCGATCTGGCTGTCCCTCACCGTCATCATCGGCACCCTCGCCATCACCGCGGTCCTGAGCCTGGCGGCCTCGCGGCGGATGTCGCGCGAGGAGGTCGACGCCAAGACCGGGCCCCGTCGAGAGTTCTCCGACGACTGACCCAGGCACGCCGCGCGGCCTCGCCGCCTACCCCGGCCGGGCCTCGCGGAGACGCCCGGATTAGGGATTCGCGAGGCGGTGCCCCTAGACTGGCGTGTCGGCCCAACGTGGGTCTGCTTCGTGCTGCCTCGCGGCTGCCCGGAAACTCGCCCGACCCGCTCCCAGGAGCGGTCGGGTGCGCGCCCGGGTCGAGGTGCACGAGCGGCTGCACGAGGTCCACGCCGGCTCCCCGGAGCCGGCGGAGGTTCCCGGGCCACCTGACGCGGGACCGGCCCGCGGCAGGCGCACCAAACGGTAGACAACCGACCGACAGATTGCGGAGGACATGCCGAAGAAAGAAGGCGTGATCGAGATCGAGGGCACCGTCGTGGAGGCCCTTCCCAACGCCATGTTCCGGGTCGAGCTGACCAACGGACACAAGGTGCTCGCCCACATCAGCGGCAAGATGCGCCAGCACTACATCCGGATCCTCCCCGAGGACCGCGTGGTGGTGGAGCTGTCGCCGTACGACCTCACCCGGGGTCGGATCGTCTACCGGTACAAGTGAGCCCGCTCCCGCGTGCTCACGACGACACCAAGCCGCTAAAGGACACAACGTGAAGGTCAAGCCCAGCGTCAAGAGGATCTGTGACAAGTGCCAGGTGATCCGTCGCCACGGCCGCGTCATGGTGATCTGCGACAACCCGCGCCACAAGCAGCGCCAGGGTTGAGCCCGCGCAGCCCCGGCTGCGCACCGGAGCGATGCTCCGTGTCTGAACACAACTGAACACCGAACGACGACGTGATCGCTTAGGCACTCGTGCTGAACCACCTCCGGAACGGATGGCCGGAGCCCGGGTCGAGGACACCGGGATGCGACACGACCAGACCACCGTGAACCGAAGGGAAACCGCCAGACCATGGCACGCCTCGTTGGTGTGGACCTCCCGCGCGACAAGCGCATCGAGGTCGCACTCACCTACATCTACGGCATCGGCCGTACCCGCGCCCAGCAGCTCCTGGCCGCCACCGGGGTCAACCCCGACCTGCGCGTCCACCAGCTGGGTGACGAGGAGCTGGTCAAGCTCCGTGACGAGATCGAGGGCCGCGACCTCAAGATCGAGGGTGACCTCCGTCGTGAGGTGCAGGCGGACATCCGCCGCAAGATCGAGATCGGCAGCTACCAGGGTCGCCGCCACCGCCAGGGCCTCCCGGTCCGCGGTCAGCGCACCAAGACCAACGCGCGCACCCGCAAGGGCCCCAAGCGCACGGTTGCCGGCAAGAAGAAGGCCAAGTGATCCACGGCCGGGTCGTCGAGGCACCTCGACGCGCTCGGCCGGCGTGATCCGCCGTCACTGAACACCTCAGACCAGCTACCTCAGGAGAAACTGAATGCCTCCCAAGAGCCGCGCAGCGGCCGGCGCCAAGAAGGTGCGCCGCAAGGAGAAGAAGAACGTCGCCCAGGGCGAGGCCCACATCAAGAGCACGTTCAACAACACGATCGTCACGATCACCGACCCGACCGGTGCGGTGATCTCGTGGGCCTCGGCCGGCACCGTCGGCTTCAAGGGCTCCCGCAAGTCCACCCCGTACGCCGCGCAGATGGCCGCCGAGGCCGCCGGTCGTCGGGCGATGGAGCACGGCATGAAGAAGATCGACGTCTTCGTGAAGGGCCCGGGCTCGGGCCGCGAGACGGCGATCCGTTCGCTGGGTGCGATCGGCCTCGAGGTCGGCACCATCCAGGACGTCACGCCGACGCCCCACAACGGCTGCCGCCCCCCCAAGCGCCGCCGCGTCTGACCGACCGAGTACGAAGGAGACTTTGAAGAATGGCCCGCTACACCGGCCCCATGACCAAGAAGTCGCGCCGTCTCGGTGTCGACCTCGTCGGCGGCGACGCTGCGTTCGAGCGCCGTCCCTACCCGCCCGGCCAGCACGGCCGCGGCCGCATCAAGGAGAGCGAGTACCTCCTCCAGCTTCGTGAGAAGCAGAAGGCCCGCTTCACCTACGGCGTCCTGGAGAAGCAGTTCCACAAGTACTACGTGGAGGCTTCGCGTCGCTCCGGCAAGACCGGTGACAACCTGGTCCAGCTGCTCGAGTGCCGTCTCGACAACGTCGTCTACCGCGCCGGCTTCGCCCGGACCCGCCGCCACGCGCGTCAGCTCGTGGTGCACGGTCACTTCAAGGTGAACGGCAAGAAGGTCGACATCCCGTCCTTCCAGGTCAGCGCGCACGACGTCATCGACGTCCGCGAGAAGTCGCTCGAGATGACCCCGTTCATCGTGGCTCGCGAGACCCACGGCGAGCGCGTCGTCCCGGCGTGGCTCGAGGCGATCCCGTCGCGGATGCGGATCCTCGTCCACCAGCTCCCGGTCCGGGCCCAGATCGACATCCCGGTCCAGGAGCAGCTGATCGTCGAGTACTACTCGAAGAAGTGATCCGGCGCGGGGGGCTCCGGCCCCCCGCACCATCCTCGGCAACCACCACCCGCTTCCTTCATCGCCGCCGTTCGGGCCCGTCAAATGGCGGTCGGGCCCGGAAAGGAAAGAATCAGTGCTCATCGCACAGCGCCCCACCCTGTCGGAAGAGGTCGTCGACGAGTTCCGCTCGCGGTTCGTGATCGAGCCGCTGGAGCCCGGCTTCGGCTACACGCTCGGCAACTCGCTGCGCCGTACCCTCCTGTCGTCGATCCCCGGTGCGTCCGTCACCAGCATCAAGATCGACAACGTCCTCCACGAGTTCTCGACCATCGAGGGCGTCAAGGAGGACGTCACCGAGGTCATCTTGAACCTCAAGGGCCTGGTCGTCTCCTCGGAGCACGACGAGCCGGTCACCATGTACCTCCGCAAGTCCGGTGCCGGTGACGTCACCGCGGCCGACATCGCGCCCCCGGCCGGTGTCGAGGTGCACAACCCCGACCTGAAGATCGCCACCCTGTCCGACAAGGGCAAGCTGGAGATGGAGCTCGTCGTCGAGCGCGGCCGTGGCTACGTCTCGGCCGTCCAGAACAAGGGCGCCGACAACGAGATCGGCCGGATGCCGGTCGACTCGATCTACAGCCCGGTCCTCAAGGTGACCTACAAGGTCGAGGCCACCCGAGTCGAGCAGCGCACCGACTTCGACAAGCTCGTCATCGACGTCGAGACCAAGCCGTCGATCCGTCCCCGCGACGCGATCGCCTCGGCCGGCAAGACCCTCGTCGAGCTGTTCGGCCTCGCCCGTGAGCTCAACGTCGAGGCCGAGGGCATCGACATCGGCCCGTCTCCGGTCGACGAGCAGCTCGCCGCGGACCTCGCCCTCCCGGTCGAGGACCTGCAGCTGACCGTCCGGTCCTACAACTGCCTCAAGCGCGAGGGCATCCACACCGTGGGTGAGCTCATCAGCCGCTCGGAGCAGGACCTGCTCGACATCCGCAACTTCGGTGCGAAGTCGATCGACGAGGTCAAGGCCAAGCTGGTCGAGATGGGCCTGTCCCTCAAGGACAGCGCGCCCGGCTTCGACCCGCACGCTGCCCTGGCGGCGTACGGCGACGACGACGACGACGCGTTCGTCGAGGACGAGCAGTACTGACCCTGTAAATCGACCGGGACCAGCTGGTCCCGGGCGTCTACCCCGGTACCTCGTACGGCCGGGGAGAAGAGAGAGAGACCATGCCCAAGCCCACCAAGGGAACCCGCCTCGGCGGCAGCCCGTCCCACCAGCGGCTGATCCTGTCGAACCTGGCCACGCAGCTCTTCGAGCACGGCCGGATCACGACCACCGAGGCCAAGGCGCGCGCGCTGCGCCCGCACGCCGAGAAGCTGATCACCAAGGCGAAGAAGGGTGACCTGCACAACCGTCGCGAGGTCCTCAAGACCATCCGCGACAAGTCGGTCGTGCACACCCTCTTCACCGAGATCGCCCCGACCTTCTCGGAGCGTCCCGGTGGCTACACCCGGATCACCAAGATCGGCCCCCGCAAGGGCGACAACGCCCCCATGGCGGTCATCGAGCTGGTGACCGAGGCCTACTCGCCGTCGCCGAAGGCGGCGAAGCCGGTCAAGGCTGAGCCCGCCAAGACCGAGGCCCCCGCCGACGAGGCTGAGGTCGAGGAGACCCCGGCCGCCGAGCCTGCCGAGGAGGCTCCCGCCGAGGAGACCACCGAGGCTGCTGCCGAGGAGACCGAGGAGCCGGCCGCCGAGGCCGCTACCGAGGAGACCGAGGACAAGGCCTGACCTCAACGGTCGTCGAGGGCCCGTCACCCACTGGGTGGCGGGCCCTCGTGCATGTCCGGCCCCCCACCGCTGCTGCTGGTCGCCGGGCGGGGGACGGCATCGGCTCCGACCAGGTCCAGACGGTGGGCGAGGGAGGTGAGCTCCGCCCGTCGTGAGGCGTCGAGCTTCGCGAGCAGGTTCGAGACGTGGCGCTCGACCGTGCGGTGGCTGATGAAGAGGCGGGCCCCGATGTCGCGGTCGGCAAGGCCGTCGGCAACCAGTGCCAGCACCTCGCGTTCCCTGGCCGTCAGGCGGAACGGATTGCGCGCCGGTTCTCCCACGGCCCGCAGGCGTGCCCTCCGGGCGAGGTCCGCGGCCAGGTCGACGAGGTGGGAGGCGCCGATCCGCTGGGCGTCGCCGTGGGCACGGCCGAGCAGGTGGGCCGCCTGGGCCCGGTCTCCTCCGTCGCGAAGCATCGCGGCCGCCGCCCGTGCCCTGGCGTAGGACGCACGGTAGGGGTCGCCGACGTCCTCCCAGGCGTCCACGACGAACAGCCACTGCGAGGCCGGGTCCGTCCCCGTCGCGCGTGCGGCTTCGCAGCGGGCCGTAGCCTCGTGGGCCGCCGCCAACGGGCTCGTGTGTCCCGGGCCGCGGCGAGATGCCTCGATGCGGTCGAACCACGGGCTGAGGTCGAGGTGGGGCCGGGTCCGCCGCCCGGAGAGGTGCTCCTCGACGGCAGCCGCAACGGCTGCGCTGTACGCCGGGAACACGTGGACCGGGTCCTCCTCGGGGTGGAGGCGGTCCGCCGCCTCACACGACCGGCGACGGGCCTCGACGTGGTCTCCCTGCCACGTCGCCACCTCCACCAGACCTGCGAGCAGCGGCCCGATGAGCTGGCCGTCGACGAGGTGGGAGGCGGCCGAGTGTGCAGTGCGCAGCTCGTCGGCGGCGGAGGTGAAGGAGCCGAGCCGGAGCAGCATCTGGCCGCTGACGAGATGGGTCCGGAACGCGTCGACCCCTGAGGGGACCAGTGACCGCGCCTCCTCGAGGAGCGCGGCTGCCTCGTCGCACCGCCCGAGCAGCACCAGCGCCGTCGCCCCGTCACAGCGGCACCAGACGCCCTTGCGGCGGCCGAGCCCGAGCCGGTCGACGATCCCGATCGCCTCGCGGGACACCTCCGCCCACTCGGCGACCCGGCCGGCGTCGCCGAGGATCGAGGCCAGGTTGGCCACGGCGCGCGCAATGTCGTCGACATCGTCGAGCTCGTCCTCGGCGATCCGCCGTGCGGCGACAAGCTCGGCGATCCCGTCCTCGAGCCGTCCCTGGCGGGCCAGTGCCACCCCGAGGTTGTTGCGCGCGTGTCCCTCCACCGAGCGTGCGCCGGGCAGCGACTCGGCGATCTCGATCGCCCTCGTGGCGTACGCCTCGGCCTCCGGGTACCTGCCGCAGAGCATGAGGATCTGCGCGTAGCCGCTGAGCACCGAGGCGTGCTGATGCGTCTCGCTACCGTCCGGGAGGAGGGAGACCGCCCGCTCGCAGGCTGCCAGGCAGCCCCGCCCGTCGGCCGACATCCACAGGTAGCGCCCGAGTCGCTCATGGAGGTGGGCCAGGACGAGGGCGTCCGACGGGTCGACCTCGGCGATCGCGTCACGGATGAGCTCGGCTGCGCGGCGGGGCTCCGCAGCGAGGTGGGCCGACTCGGCCGCGCTGCGCAGGAGCTGGTGTCGTGGCTCGTCGATGAGCTGGTCGCCGTCGGGCACAGTGCCGAGCAGGTCCAGCACACGTTCGTGGTGGGCCAGTGCCTCGCTGAACAGAAGTGCCCGCTTCGCCTCGCGAGCGGCAGCCAGGGAGGCGACCAGGGCGCCGGGCCCGTCTCCGGCGGCGAGCCAGTGGCGGGCGATCCGCGCCGAAGCGAAGCGAACGTCACCCGCCAGGTCGGGGTGAGCTTCCAGCGCCTCTGCGACCTGGCGGTGGATCCGGACCGACTCCCCGGGTAGCAGCGTGTGGGCCACGGCCTCCTGGAGGAGCGCGTGCCTGAACTCGTAAGCCGAGGACCCGGGAACCGTCACGAGGACATGGGCCTCGACCGCCTGACGAAGGGAAGCCTCGAGCTGGGCTCGGCCGAGCCCCGCCACCGCCTCGATCAGTGGGTGCGGGAACGAGCGACCGATGACGGCTCCAGCGCGCAGCACCTGACGAGTCACGGGGCCCAGTGAGTCCAGCCGGGCGAGGAGGAGGTCGCGGACCGTCGGCGGCAGGTCCCCGCCGCGGTTCAGGGCAAGCAGCTCCTCGGCGAAGAAGGGGTTGCCCTCTGCGCGCGAGTACACCTCGTCGAGGAGGGCGGTGGTGGGCGGGACCCCGAGGATGTCGCTGAGCTGGCGCGCCTGCTCCGGTCGCGTCAAGGGCGGGAGCCCGATGTGATCGGCCGTGCGACGCCCGAGCTCCGCAACCAGCCGCCCCACGCCCGCGTCCCGTGGGGACTCGTCGGTGCGCAGGGTCAGCACCAGCAACAGGTTCCCGCGGAGCTGCTGCGTCAGCAACGACAACAGGTCGCGGGTGGACCGGTCGGCCCAGTGCAGGTCCTCGACGACCAGCACCACCGGCTGCTCGGCGCTCATCGCCTCGAACAACGAGCAGCATGCCTGGAGGAGCCTGCCCACGCTGGCCGTGGTCACGTGAGGTGGGGCGCTGTGGGCGCCGAGCGCCGGAACCAGCCGGGCCAGCTCGGCCGACGAGGGTCCGGCCCAGGCGCGGACGGCGTCGGTGCCGACGCCCGCGACCAGGCCGCGCAACAGCTCCGCGACGGGGGCGTAGGGGAAGACCTCCTCGCCGAGTGGGACGCAGTGGCCGACGAGCACCTGAGCCCCCTGGTCGGTCACGCGCCGTCCGAGCTCGTCGACCACCCGGCTCTTGCCGATGCCGGCCGGACCGTCGACCAGGACGGTGACAGCGCGGTCGGTGCAGGTCGCCTTCGCGTACGCCTGCTCGAGTCGAGCCAGCGTCACGTCACGGCCGATCAGTCGGCGGCTGGTGGCGCGCCGCGGGGACGCCGGGACCGTCGAGCTCATACTCGTTGATTATGGGGCTCGTCCGGGCCGGTGGCACCGGCCCGGACGGGTCATCCTCAGCTGCCCTCGCGGACCGGCACTACCTGTTCGGCGACGAGGCCGTGGGCCTCCCTGTGAACCCGCGACGCGGTCTCCGCGTCGGGGGCCTCGACCAGGCAGAACACCTTGCCGGAGCCCTCGTCGAACCAGTAGCGGAGGTACTCCACGCCGTACTGCTGCTGGACCTCGAGGTCCCTCTGGTGGGCTCCCGCCACTGCCTCGGCGGTGAGTCCCTCGACGTGCTCGTGGACGTCCATGAAGAGTGCCATGGTGCTTCTCCTGTCTCTGCGGGATCGGTCCCCACAGCGTGTGGCAGCCACGTCCCGCAGAGTTAGGTGGAACCACGTAGACCTGGCGAGATCGCGTGGAGGAGACGCAAGTGAGGAGGAGAGATGGAGTTGGACCTGCCCGGAACCACCGACGAGGTGGTCCTGCGCAACCGGTACGAGGTCGCGAGCATCACGAACGACCTGCTGATCGCACTGTGGTTCCTTGTCGGGAGCATCCTGTTCTTCCAGGAGTCCACCGCGTACGCCGGCACCTGGCTCTTCGTGGTGGGCAGCGCCCAGCTGGCCATCCGCCCGACCATCAGGCTGGCCCGGCGGGTTCACCTGCGCAGCCGCGGCCAGGGTGATCGCTCCCACGAGAGCGACGACGACTTC
Source organism: Nocardioides sp. GCM10027114 (assembly GCF_042659625.1). Taxonomy (NCBI): domain Bacteria; kingdom Bacillati; phylum Actinomycetota; class Actinomycetes; order Propionibacteriales; family Nocardioidaceae; genus Nocardioides; species Nocardioides sp. GCM10027114. The sequence continues at coordinate 30,114 of NZ_JBHSSS010000009.1, read as the reverse complement.
TAGCCCCCGGACCGCGCGCTCAGCGCGGCCAGGCCCGCTCGACCAGCCCGACGGCCTCGGGCAGGGAGAGGCCGAGCCGGCGGGCGGTGGCGACGTACGTGGCGGCGGCGCCGGTCGCGTCGCTCGACGTCGCCGCGGAGGTGGACGCGACGAAGGTGCCGCGGCGGCCCTCCGTCACCACGACGCCGTCGGCCTCGAGCTCGCGGTAGACGCGCGCCACGGTGTTGGTGGCCAGGCCGAGCTCGGTGGCGAGGGCCCGGACCGTGGGGAGCCGGGTGCCGGGCGCCAGCACGCCGTCGGCCACCTTGCCGGCGACCTGGGCGCGCAGCTGCTCGAACGGCGGCACGGACGAGGTCGGGTCGACGGGGTCGAGGCGCACGTCCATGAGACGGACCCTAGCGGCGGTACCGCCGCTTGGCCGGATGCGGTAGAGACTTCCCATGGCAGCCCCACAGGATCCCGTCGCCCTCGTCGTCGGCGAGTCGCTCGTCGACATCGTCAACCCCGCCGACGGCGACATCAAGGAGTACGCCGGGGGGAGCGCCGCCAACGTGGCCGTCGCGCTGGCCCGGCTGGGGCGCACCGTGCGGTTCGCGACCAGCTACGCCGACGACGAGCGGGGGCGCCTCATCGCGGACCACCTGGAGTCGGCGGGGGTGGAGCTGGCCACCGACCCGGGCGCGATCGAGCGGACGTCGACGGCCGAGGCGACGATCGGGGTCGACGGTGCCGCGGACTACGAGTTCGACCTCGAGTGGCGGCTCAACCCGGTCGGGACCGATCCCGCGCCGGTCGTCGTGCACACATGCTCCTTGGGCGCGGTGCTGATGCCCGGCGCCGACGACGTGCACGACCTGCTGCAGCGGCTGCGCGAGTCCGCGACCGTCACCTACGACATCAACGCCCGCCCGGCGATCACCGGAACCGGGCCCGACCTGCTCGACCGGGTCGAGCGGATGGCCGGCGTCGCCGACCTGGTCAGGGCCTCCGACGAGGACCTCGAGGCCCTCTACCCGCAGCTCGACCTCGTCACCGCCGCCCAGCGGCTGCTGACGCTGGGCCCCGTGGCGGTCGTCGTCACGCGCGGCGGTGAGGGCGCGTTCTGGGTCGCCGACAGCCACTCGGTCGAGGTGGCGTCGCGACCCGTCGAGGTCGCCGACACCATCGGCGCCGGCGACACCTTCGGCGCCGCGCTCATCGACGCGCTGTGGGAGGCCGGCTACCTGGGTGCCGACCGGCGGGAGGCGCTGCGCGACCTCACCCGCGACGAGATCGAGGGCTTCCTCCACCACGCGGCCCGGGCTGCGGCCGTCACCGTGTCGCGGCCGGGCGCGGACCCGCCGTACCGCCACGAGCTCCCCTGAGCCGCTGCTGGAACAATGGTCGTCCGTGCGGCTCCGGATCGACCTCGCCTACGACGGCACCGACTTCCACGGATGGGCGGCCCAGCCGGGGCTGCGCACCGTCGAGGGCACCCTCGCGACCGCGTTGGCCACGGCACTGCGGGTCCCCGGGGTGGGCGTCGTGTGCGCCGGCCGCACCGACACCGGCGTGCACGCGCGCGGCCAGGTGGTGCACGCGGACGTTGAGCCGGAGGCGCTGGCCGCCTCGGCCGGGCGGTCCACGGACCCGCCGCTCGAGGCGCTGCTGCGCCGGCTCAACGGCATCCTCCCGCCCGACGTCCGGGTACGCCGTGCTGTCGAGGCACCGGACGGGTTCGACGCCCGCTTCTCCGCGCTGTGGCGGCGCTACGCCTACCGGGTCGCCGACCGGCCCGCCACCGTCGACCCGCTGGTCCGGCGCCACGTGCTGGCGTGGTCCCGCCCGCTCGACCTCGACGCCATGAACGAGGCGGCGACGGCGCTCGTCGGGCAGCACGACTTCGCGTCCTTCTGCAAGCGGCGCGAGGGCGCGACCACCATCCGCACCCTCGAGGAGCTCTCGTGGACGCGCGACGACGCCGGCCTCGCGGTCGCCCGGGTGCGGGCCGACGCGTTCTGCCACAGCATGGTCCGGGCGCTGGTCGGCTGCCTGCTCGCCGTGGGGGAGGGCCGTCGTCCGCCTTCCTGGGCGGGGGAGATCCTGCGCGCCGAGACCCGCGACCCGTCGGTGACGGTCGTGCACGCCCACGGGCTGACGCTCGAGGAGGTCGCCTACCCCGCCGACGACGAGCTCGCCGCGCGGGCCGACCGCACCCGCGCCCGGAGGGACGCCGATGTCTGACCACTACTTCAGCGCCGACCCCGCGGCGCCGTTCTCGCGCGAGCCCTTCACCTGCGAGGTGTGGGGGAACCGGCTGGACCTGGTGAGCGGCTCCGGCGTCTACAGCAAGGGGCGGCTCGACATCGGCACGTCGGTGCTCTTCCGCGAGACCGAGCCGCCGGCGTCCGGGCGGATCCTGGACCTCGGCTGCGGCTACGGCGTCATCGGCCTGGCCATCGCCCGCGCCGGAGCGGCCGACGTCACGGGCGTCGACGTCAACGAGCGCGCGGTGCTGCTCGCCAACGAGAACGCCGCCGCCCTCGGGCTCGCCGACCGGTTCCGCGCGGCGACCCCCGGCGCGGTCGCCGCCGACGCGACGTACGACGAGATCTGGTCGAACCCGCCGATCCGGATCGGCAAGGAGGCGCTCCACGACCTGCTGCTGCGGTGGCTGCCGAGGCTGGTGCCCGGCGGTCGGGCCGTCATGGTCGTGGGGAAGTACCTCGGCGGCGACTCGCTGCAGCGCTGGCTGGGCGAGCAGGGCTACCCGACGACCCGGCTGGCCAGCGCCAAGGGGTTCCGGGTGCTGGAGACGCGGCGGCCCGGGGACTGAGCCCGTCGGGCCGCCGCGTCGGGGCTCACTCGACCGTGATCGGCCAGACGTGGTCGCCGAAGCTGCGGGCGTAGCCGTCGCCCGCCGGGACCATCGCTCGGAACCACATCGCGCCGCGACGCGCGGCGACGTCGAACGTGAACTGCCACGAGGTCCCGTTGCGGGTGGCGGTGCGGAGCACCGTCGACCACGCGCACTCCTCGCAGTCGCGCCGCTGCAGCCGGACCCTGCCGTCGTAGCCCGGCAGGACGCGGCCCCGCAGCGTGAAGACCGTCGGGCCGACCTGCCGCATCTCGTCCGGGAGGTGGCGGCGCACCGAGATCCGGCGCTCGGCCGCGGAGCGGCCGTAGAGACCGCTGGACTCGTGCACGACCTTGTAGCTGGTGGTCTTCTCCGGCCGCAGGCACTCGAAGCGGAAGACGGCGTCCTCGTCGTCGGAACGCGTGGACGCGATCAGCGTCCACCGCTTCTTGCCGACCGGGCGGGCGTAGAGGTCCACCGCGGCGTCCGGGACCGCGCCGTCGTCCGTCACGACCTGGCCCTCGAGCAGCCCGCCCTGGCCGTAGGTGAGGGACCGAGTCGCGCGGGTCCAGTGGATCGACGTCTCCTCGGCGATCACCGGGACCTCGGGTGCTGCTGCCGCAGGTGCCTCATCGATGAACCGCCCCGGCTGCGGCGCCATGCACGCGCTCGCCTCGCCGCTGACCTCGGGGTCGTCACCGACCCCGGTCGCCGAGGTGGGTGTCAGGACGATCGCCGCCACTGCCGCAGCCAGTGCGCCCGTCAGCGCCGTCCCGAGTCCTCGCTGAAGTCCTGCCCGTCCGAAACGCACCCGGCCCCCTTCTCGTCGTGGTCGCGGGCAGGTCCTGTGCCTGCCCGCGCTCCAAACGACGGAGGGGGCCCCGGGTCACGGCCGGACGCGGGTCGGTCTGTCGCCGGTCAGCAGCAGGCCGGAGCGGCCTGGTTGCCGACCTCGGGGGACCCAATGAGTAGATATGGACAGACATCTATGTCGTAGATGGCGCGAGACATCGGACTCTGTCAATATCGACGTATGTCGAAGTCTTGGATCGAGCTGACGCCGGTGGAGGCGGTGGCCTGCTGCACGCCGCTGACCGCCGCGCCGATGGACGCCGCCACCGCCGAGCGGATCGCGCCGCTGCTCAAGGCGCTCGCGGACCCGGTGCGGCTGCGGCTCCTCTCGATGGTCGCCTCGCACGCCGGCGGCGAGGCCTGCGTCTGCGACCTCAACGACGCGTTCGAGCTGTCGCAGCCGACCATCAGCCACCACCTCAAGGTGCTGCACGAGGTCGGCCTGCTCGACCGTGAAAAGCGGGGCGTGTGGGTCTACTACCGCGTGGCTCCCCGGGTGCTCGAGGACATCTCCAGCCTGCTCGGGTCGGTCGCGAGGTGACCGTCGCGCGCCGCGCGGGAGCCGAGCTGGTCGGCACCGCGTTCCTCGTCATGGCCGTCGTCGGCTCCGGCATCGCCGCCACCCGGCTGTCCCCGGACGACGTGGGTCTGCAGCTGCTGCAGAACAGCCTCGTCACCGGGGCCGTGCTGGTCGCGCTGATCCTCGCGCTGCAGCCGGTGTCGGCGTCGTTCAACCCCGTGGTCACGCTGGTCGAGCGGGCGCTGGGACTGATCACCACGCGGGACCTCGTCACCCTCGTGCCGGCGCAGGTGGTGGGCGGGTGCGTGGGCGCCGTCCTGGCCAACCTGATGTTCGACCTCGATGCGGTGTCGCTCGCCACCACCCAGCGCAGCGGGAGCCACCTGTGGCTCGCCGAGGCGGTGGCCACGCTCGGCCTGGTGCTGGTCGTCTTCGGCACCATCCGGTCCGGCCGCGTCGACACGGTGGCGTACGCCGTCGGCGGCTACATCGCCGCGGCGTACTGGTTCACCAGCTCGACCAGCTTCGCCAACCCGGCCGTGACCGTCGCCCGCACCCTGTCGGACACCTTCGCCGGCATCGCGCCCGGCTCGGCGCCGGCCTTCCTTCTCATGCAGCTCGTCGGCGGCGTGCTCGCCCTCGGGCTCGTCCGGCTGCTCTACCCCGTCCTCGTCCCCGGCCACACCCCCAGCCAGGCCGCCAGCCACACAGCCAGCCCCCGAAAGGCCGACCGGTGACCACCCCCTCCGCCAGCTCCGCTGCCCGCCCCACCGTCCTGTTCGTCTGCGTCCACAACGCCGGCCGCTCCCAGATGGCCGCCGGCTTCCTGCGCCACCTCGGCGGCGACCGCGTCGAGGTGCTCTCCGCCGGCTCGGCGCCCGCCGACACGATCAACCCCGTGGCTGTCGAGGCGATGGCGGAGGAAGGCATCGACATCACCGCGGCCGTCCCGACGGTGCTCACCACCGAGGCCGTCCAGGAGTCGGACGTCGTCGTCACCATGGGCTGCGGCGACGCCTGCCCGGTCTTCCCCGGCAAGCGCTACGAGGACTGGCAGCTGTCCGACCCGGCGGGCCAGGGCATCGAGACGGTGCGCCCCATCCGGGACGAGATCCGGGGCCGGGTCGAGAAGCTGCTGGGCGAGCTGCTCACGGACTGACGCCCGCGCGGGCGCGCTACCCGCCGGGTGGCAGGCTGTCGCCATGACGACGTACGAGGCCGCCGCCGACCGCTACCGCAGCACCGACGCGGGAGGCATGGAGTATCGCTTCACCGGCCGGAGCGGGCTGAAGCTGCCGGTCCTGTCGCTGGGCCTGTGGCAGAACTTCGGCGACGACCGCCCGGAGGAGACCCAGCGCGCGATCCTGCGCCGCGCCTTCGACCGCGGGGTCACGCACTTCGACCTCGCCAACAACTACGGACCGCCCTACGGCCGCGCGGAGGAGAACTACGGACGCTACCTCGCCGACGACTTCAAGCCCTACCGGGACGAGCTGATCATCTCGACGAAGGCCGGCTGGGACATGTGGCCCGGCCCCTACGGGCAGGGCGGCGGCTCGCGGAAGTACGTGCTCGCCTCGCTCGACCAGTCACTGGCGCGCATGGGGCTCGACTACGTCGACATCTTCTACAGCCACCGCTTCGACCCCGAGACGCCCGTCGAGGAGACGATGATGGCGCTCGACCACGCCGTGCGGCAGGGCAAGGCTCTGTACGCCGGCATCTCGTCGTACTCCGCGGCGAAGACCCGCGAGGCCGCCACCATCGCCCGCGACCTCGGCACCCCGCTGCTCATCCACCAGCCGTCGTACTCCCTGCTCAACCGCTGGATCGAGGAGGACCTCCTCGACGAGCTCGAGCAGCAGGGGATGGGCTGCATCGTCTTCACCGCGCTGGCGCAGGGGCTGCTGACCGACCGCTACCTCGACGGCGTCCCGCAGGACTCCCGGGCGGCGCGGTCGGACTCGACCATCCCGGGCGACCACCTCGGCGAGCAGACGCTGCGCCACGTGCGTCGCCTCAACGAGATCGCCCAGGGCCGCGGTCAGAAGCTCGCGCAGATGGCGCTGCAGTGGGTGCTGCGCGACCCGCGGGTGACCTCGGCGGTCATCGGTGCCTCCTCCGTGGAGCAGCTCGACACCAACCTCGACGCGATCTCCGGGCCCGCGTTCACCGACGACGAGCTGCGGGCGATCGACGAGGACGCCGTCGAGGCGGGCATCAACCTCTGGGCGAAGCAGACCCAGGACTGAGCCTCGGGAACCACGCGGTCGCGGGGGACGTCGGACCGGCATGGAGGACGGGGGAGAGCGCGTGCGTGGCCGGATGGGTGTCGTTGCGGCGGTGCTGCTGCCGCTGACCCTGATGCTGACGGGCTGCAGGGACGACCCGGCCGTGGGCGACGACCCGGCCGTGGCGCGCGGCCCGGCGGCTGAAGCGCGTGAGGTTGCCGACGGGTGGCGGGCGGAGTCCTGGCGCGACCTCGAGGTCCTCGTGCCCGCCGCGTGGGAGCTGGACCCGCCCAGCCCGTGGTGCATGGCCAGGGGCGCCGACCCTCGCGACCCGGTCGTCGAGCGGCCCGAGGGCATCCGGGCCCTGATCCTGTGCAACCCGCATCGTGGCGCCGGCGCCCGGTTCTTCGAGCCGGGCGTCGAGGATCCCTGGTCCGTCGAGCCACGTGAGGTGCCGAAGGGGTCGGACCGCTACCCGGCGGGATCCTGGGCCGGGACGTTCGTCGGCGAGCACGTCGGGGTCGAGGTCGTCGCCCCGACGAAGGCGCTCGCCGAGGAGGTCCTCGCCTCCGTCCGCGACGGCCTGGACGTCGACAGCCGGGGCTGCCTCACCGCGATCCGTGCGAACACCGACCTCTCCGGACCGGACCAGGTCGACGGGCCGCTCACGATCTGCCGGTACGCGTCGGCCCCGCTCGGCTCGGAGGCGTCCTACTGGCTCGCCGAGTCGCGTGACCTCTCGGCGGCCGGGTCGGACGCGGTGCGCCGGGCGGTCGAGGCTGCGCCGCGCGGCCGCGGCGCGCTCCTGCGTTGCCACGAGCCCGACTCCGAGGTCATCCTGCTGCTGGCCGACGGCGGCGAGTACGCGCGGGTCCGCAACGGCCGGTGCGGCGAGCACCACGTGATGACGGCGGCCACCGGTGGGGTGACCTACCACCAGCCGACGGACCGGCTGCTCGAGCTGCTCGGCTCACCCTGGGGCAACCTGCGCTGAGCTAAACCCGGATGCGGCGGACGGGGTGGGTGGCGGACAATCGTCGTTCGTGGGACACGTGGACGTTGCCGGTGTGAGGTACGAGCTGCCCGACGGTCGGGTGCTGCTCGACGACGTCTCGTTCCGGGTCGGCGAGGGTGCCAAGGTCGCGCTCGTCGGCGCCAACGGCGCCGGCAAGACGACCCTGCTGCGCATCGTCACCGGCGAGCTCCAGCCGCACGCGGGTGTCGTCACCCGCTCCGGCGGGCTCGGCGTGATGCGGCAGATGGTCGGCGCCGGCCTCGGTGAGGCGCCGACGGTCGCCGACCTGCTGCTGTCGGTGTCACCGCCCAGGGTGCGGGCCGCGGCCGCCGACGTCGACCGCTGCGAGCGCGTCCTCATGGAGACCGACGACGAGAAGTCGCAGATGCGGTACGCCGAGGCGCTGGCCGAGTACGCCGACGCCGGCGGCTACGACCTCGAGGTCACCTGGGACGTGTGCACCATGGCCGGGCTGGGCGTGCCCTTCGAGCGCGCGAAGTACCGCGAGCTGCGCACCCTCTCCGGCGGCGAGCAGAAGCGGCTGGTGCTGGAGTACCTGCTGCGCGGACCCGACGAGGTGCTGCTGCTCGACGAGCCCGACAACTTCCTCGACGTCCCCGGCAAGGTCTGGCTCGAGGAGCGGATCCGGGAGTCCGCCAAGACGATTCTGTACATCAGCCACGACCGCGAGCTGCTCGCCAACACCGCGACCCGCGTGGTCACGGTCGAGCTCGGCAGCGCCGGCAACCTGGTGTGGACGCACCCCGGCGGGTTCGCGTCGTACCACGAGGCGCGCAAGGAGCGGTTCCTGCGCTTCGAGGAGCTGCGCCGCCGCTGGGACGAGGAGCACGCCAAGCTCAAGGCGCTGGTGCTGATGCTCAAGCAGAAGGCGGCCTACAACGACGGCCTCGCCAGCCGCTACCAGGCGGCCCAGACCCGGTTGCGGAAGTTCGAGGAGGCGGGGCCGCCGACCGAGCAGCCGCGCGAGCAGCAGGTGCGGATGCGGCTCAAGGGCGGCCGCACCGGGAAGCGGGCCGTCGTGTGCGAGCAGCTCGAGCTCACCGGGCTGATGCTGCCCTTCGACCTCGAGGTCTGGTACGGCGAGCGGGTCGCGGTGCTCGGCAGCAACGGCTCCGGCAAGTCGCACTTCCTGCGGCTGCTCGCGGCCGGCGGCAGCGACCCCGACGTCGAGCACCAGCCCGTGGGGGAGGTGGCGATCGAGCCGGTCCGCCACACCGGCAGGGCCAAGCTCGGCGCCCGGGTCCGCCCCGGCTGGTTCGTGCAGACCCACGAGCACCCAGAGCTCATCGGGCGCACCCTCGTCGAGATCCTGCACCGGGGGGACGAGCACCGCGACGGCATGGGCCGCGAGCAGGCGAGCCGCGTGCTCGACCGCTACGAGCTGGCGCACGCCGCCGAGCAGCGGTTCGAGTCGCTGTCCGGCGGGCAGCAGGCCCGTTTCCAGATCCTGCTGCTCGAGCTGTCGGGCGCGACGCTGCTGCTGCTCGACGAGCCGACGGACAACCTCGACGTGCAGTCGGCCGAGGCGCTCGAGGAGGGGCTCGAGGCGTTCGAGGGGACGGTCGTCGCCGTCACCCACGACCGCTGGTTCGCCCGAGGCTTCGACCGGTTCCTCGTCTACGGCGCCGACGGCACCGTGTACGAGACGCCCCAGCCGGTCTGGGACGAGGGCCGGGTCGCCCGCGCCCGCTGACCTCGCTTCCTCGTCGCGTCCTCAGAGGTCCCGGACCACGAGCGTGCGGAGCGGCCCCAGTGGCGCGACGGCCCTGAACCCGGCCTCCTCGAAGTGCCGGAGGGTCCCGGCGAAGAGCTCGGTCGGTCCGACCTCGTCGGCCCGCTGCGGGTCGAGCGGGTAGCCCTCGAGGCTGGTCGCGCCCTCGGCGCGTGCGTGATCCACCGCGGTTGCCAGCAGCAGCGGCAGCAGGCCGCGGCCGCGCGCCTCGGGTCGTACGACGAAGCAGGTCACCGCCCAGCGTCCGGTCAGGTCCTCGCCTGCGGGCCTGGCCGCGAGGAAGTTCTCGGCGGTCGTCGTGCGCGCCAGCTCGGCGACCGGCGCCACGCCGCACCAGGCAACCGGCGCGTCGTCGAGGTACGCCAGCAGGCCCGGGGTGTGCGGACCGCCGACCAGGGCCTCGAGGTCGGCCCGGTTCCGCTCGACCGGCCTCGCGTCCCAGTCGTCGCGGCGAACGCGGAAGACCTGGCACCAGCACACCTCGGGGTCGCCGGGCGTCTCCAGGACACGGCGGACGTGGGGCCAGGTGCCGGGCGCGGCGGGAACGATGCGGACGGTCACGACCGCATCGTGGCGCGGCCCCGGCCCGACGTCCAGCGGTGCCCGACACGGATAGCTCGTGACGTTCGGGTCGTCCGGCGCGCGGATTCACGACCCGAACGTCACGAACTGTCTCCCTTCGCGCCCCCTGTAGCGCACGCGCCCCGGCAGGAGTGGTGCAGACCAGGGCGTGACCCGGAACACGTCGACTCGTTGTGCCGGTCGTGCGACTCGGCGTACCCGCGTCCTGTCGTGCGTGGTCAGACCCCCAGTGACGCGGCGTACCCCCGCCGCAAGGACGCGCCGGCGGATCGTCGGCGTCAAGGAGGAACCTCCGTGCTACCACCCCTCGGGACACCATCCCGCCGACGGAGGGCCTCCCTCCTCGTCGGCTCCGCGCTCGGCCTGAGCATGCTCGCCGTGGGGCTGCCCGCCTCCGGCGAGGAGCCCACCCAGCCGAACCTCGACGGCGTCACCTTCTCCTTCCAGGGTGAGGGTGAGGAGCGGGTCGGGAACCTCGACGCCCGCGAGGGCCTCGTCGAGCCGACCGCCGCGCAGCGCGCGCTCGCCGCCGACCTCGGTGCGGACGCCGTCCGCTGGACCAAGTTCGGCACGCCGCACGTGCTATTCAACCGCCAGGGCTACCTCTCCGAGGCCCGGCAGGGGAAGGCCGTCGACGTCGCGCGCGGCTTCGTGCAGGACCACGCCGACCTGTTCCGGCTCTCGTCGGACGCCATCGCCTCGCTCGAGGTCGTGGGCGACTCCCCGCTCTACGACACGCCGGACCTGGTCCGCGCCCGCGACGGCAAGTCCGTCCAGAACCCCGACGTCGCCCACGTCGTCACGTTCCGCCAGACCTTCGGCGACCTGGTCGCCGGCAACGACGGCCTGCTGACCGTCGGCGTCCAGCGCGACGGCCGCGTCGCCTGGGTGTCCTCGTCGGTGACCGGTGACGAGACCGTCTCCGGGTCGCAGAAGCTCGACGCCGTCGCCGCGCTCACCGCGGCCGCCAAGGACGTCGGGCTCGACCTCGGCAAGCTCACCGCGGCCGGCACCGAGGGCCCGTGGGCCACGTTCGAGGCCGTCGGCAGCCACGACGTGCAGCGCGCACGCCTGATGGCGCTGCCGACGCCGAACGACGGCGTCCGCCTGGTCTGGGAGACCACGCTGCTCAAGGCCGACCACACCGACGACCACGCGGATGAGGGTGGGCACGGCCACCCCGCTGCGTTCATCAGCTTCGTCGACGCCGAGACCGGCAAGGTGTGGGTGCGCGACAACCGCGTCGACCACCTCGCCTCGGGGATGACGATGCCCACCGCGGCGCCGAAGGCGGCGGCCCCGGGCGGCCAGACCTTCTCCGGATCGACCGCCGACGCCGGCGCCTGCACCCCGCAGGCCGACCGCCACGGCCCGTACGCCGTCTCCGGCGGCACCGGCCAGATCACGGTCAGCGTCGCGGCGACCATGCCGAACGGGGTGGACGACGACATCACCGTCAACCTCTACCGGGCCGGCAAGGCCTCGCCCGTGGCCTCCCAGGACCTGCTCGCCAGCCCCGAGGTGCTCACCTGGTCCCCGGGCGGCGGCGTGCCGGCCGGCGACTACTTCGTCGAGGTCTGCGAGTTCACGCCGGCGGCCGGCTCCATCGGCTACGCGGGCGCGTTCGCGACGGGTCCCGCGGCCGGCACCGAGGTGCAGATGCCGCGGTGGATGGTCTTCCCGGCCAACCCGAACTTCACCGACTCGGCCGCGCCCGACGCCGACACCCGTCAGCTGTGGTGCTGGTTCTCCGACGCGGAGGACTGCGACGAGGAGCAGGCCAACACCGCCTCGCGGGTGCCGTGGGACGTCCTCGTGCCGAACCTCCCGACGTTCACCACGATGGGCAACAACGCCACCACCGCGATCTCCGAGGTCAGCTACCTGACCCCCGACACCGTGGTGCAGCGGCCCTTCAGCGCCGACCGTCGCTACGACTACCCGTGGCAGAACACCTGGTACAAGTCCAGCTGCGACCCCACGTCGTTCGACAAGCCGGGCGGCAACGACGACGACGCCTCGACGGCCAACCTGTTCGTGATGCACAACCGCATGCACGACTGGAGCTACTTCCTCGGCTTCACCGAGCGGAACTCCAACCTGCAGGTGTCGAACTTCGGCAACACCGGTCCGGCGCGCGAGAACGACCCGGAGGTCGGCAACGCCCAGGCGGGTCGCCGCACCTTCAACGGCCGTGACAACGCCAACCAGATCACGCTGCAGGACGGCATCGCGCCGATCACCAACCAGTACCTCTGGCAGCCGCTCGCCGGCGCCTTCTACGCCGCCTGCACCGACGGTGCCTACGACATGGCCGTGGTCGCCCACGAGTACGGCCACGCCATCAGCAACCGGATGGTGGCCGGTCCCGACACCGGCACCGGCAGCACCCAGGGCCAGTCGGAGAGCTGGTCGGACCTGATCTTCGCGGAGTACTTCCGCGGCTACGGGATCAGCACCGGCGAGGGGGCCAACCCCTACGCGCTGGCGCCGTACGTCTCCGGCAACAAGGAGCGCGGCATCCGCAACTACGGGATGAACAAGAGCCCGCTCAACTACTCGAACCTCGGCTATGACGGCAACGGCTCCACCTCGCCGCACGCCGACGGTGAGATCTGGAGTGCGACCAACTTCGACATCTCCGAGGCTCTGAACGCCAAGTACGACGCGCAGTTCCCGTCCTCGGACGCCGCGCTGCAGCTGAAGTGCGCCGAGGGCGTGCTGCCCGCCGAGCAGTGCCCGGGCAACCGCCGCTGGGCGCAGATCATGTTCGACGGCTTCCTGCTGACGCCGGCCGGGTCGACGATGCTCGACTCGCGCGACGCCATGCTGGCCGCCGACCGGCTGCGCTTCAACGGCGCCAACCAGGCCGAGATGTGGCGCGTGTTCGCCAAGCGGGGCATGGGCGAGAACGCCTCCTCCAACGGCGTCGACGACCGTGACCCGATCCCGGGCTGGTCCTCGCCGCTGTCGAGCGACGAGGCCACCGTCACCTTCGCCGCCAAGGACGTCGGCGGCGGCGTGCCGGAGAAGATGACCGTCTACACCGGCGTCTACGAGGCTCGGGTCACCCCGACCGCCGACACCGACCCGGAGACGGCCACCGGCGACAAGGTGCAGTTCGTGCCGGGCAAGTACGACTTCCTCGTGACGGCCCCCGGCTACGGCGCCGTGCGTCTCACCGAGACGTTCGCCCCCGGTGAGAACCGCGTGGTGAGCGTGCCGATGCGCAAGAACCTCGCGTCGGCCGCCAACGGTGCCACCGCCTCTGGCGACGGCATCAACCTCGCCAGCCTGATCGACGACACCGAGACCACGAACTGGGCCTCGCTGGAGTCCGACGGCACCGCGAGCGAGGGTCGCGGCGAGGGTCAGCAGGTCAAGGGTCGCCAGGTCACGGTGCAGCTGTCCGAGACCCCGATCATGGTCACCGACGTCCAGGTCAGCGCGGCGCTCCGTCCGACGGACGCCACCAACGAGGACTCGGGCAGCCAGAGCCGCTTCTCGGCGCTGCGCTCGTTCGAGATCCTGGCCTGCGACATCACGGAGGAGGGCAACAGCTGCTCCGACGACGAGGCCGAGTTCGACATCGTCTACCGCAGTGCCGCCGACGCCTTCCCGGGCGTCCGGCCGCGGCCGGCGGCGCCGGACCTGACCCTGCGCGGGTTCGACATCAAGGACGTGCAGGCGACCCACATCCGGATCCGGGTGCGGAACAGCCAGTGCACCGGTGGCCCGGACTACCAGGGTGAGAAGAACCCGTCCAACGACCCGGTGTTCTCCAACCCCGACTGCGACAGCATGTCGATGACGCCCGACCGTGCGGTGCTCTCGCCGCCGTACGACCAGGTCCGCATCGCGGAGCTGCAGGTCTTCGGCCCCGTGGTGGCGACCGCCCCCACGACCGAGCCCGGCACGAGCACCGAGGGCAAGAAGGGGAAGAAGGGCAAGAAGGGCAAGAAGGGCGGCAAGAAGGGCAGCCGCCGCTGACCCGCCACTGACGGCCGGCCCCGGGGTCGGGGGACCTGGGGCCGGCACCTTCCAGGGAGACGTGCCCGTCCGCGCACTGCGCGGGCGGGCACGTCCTGTGTCCTGGGGGTCAGCTGCCGGTCACTCGGCGTCCGAGTCGAGGACCAGCGTCGTCTCGCGCTCCTCGCCGCCGCGCACGAAGGTCAGCGTGACCTCGTCGCCGGGTCGGTAGGAGCGGATGGTCGCCACCAGCGAGTCCGCGCCGGTGACCGGCTGGTCGTCGACGCGGGTCACGATGTCGCCGGCCTCGAGGCCCGCGGCCTCGGCCGTCGAGCCGGAGCCGACCTCCTCGATGCGCGCGCCCTCGGCGCCGAGGTCGTCGCCGGTCGGCACCGCGTCGGAGACGGTCACGCCGAGGCGGGCGTGCGTCGGCTCCTCGCCGGCCCGCATCTGCTCCACGATCGGCAGCACGTCGTCGATCGGGATGGCGAAGCCGAGCCCGATCGAGCCGGCGCTGGTCGGGCCGCTGCTCGCGGTGCGGATCGAGGAGTTGATGCCCACGACCTCGCCGGCGGTGTTGACCAGCGGGCCACCGCTGTTGCCGGGGTTGATGGCCGCGTCCGTCTGGATGGCGGGGTACGTCGTGCTGCTGCCGTCGCTGCCGCGGCCCACGTTGACCGGGCGGTCCAGCGCGCTGACGATGCCGCTGGTGACGGTCGACTCCAGCCCGAACGGCGATCCGATGGCGACGACCTCCTGGCCGACGTCGAGTGCGCCGGAGCTGCCGATCGTCGCCGGGGTCAGCCCGGTGACGTCCTCGGCCCTGATCACCGCGGTGTCGGTGAGCGGGTCGCTGCCGACCACGGTGGCGGCGGCGCGGCTGCCGTCGTTGAAGGACACCGAGATCCGGCTGCCGTCGTCGGCGCCGCCCACGACGTGCTCGTTGGTGAGGATCTCGCCGTCGGAGCTGAGGATGATCCCCGACCCGGAGCCGCTGCCCTGCGGGCCGGAGACGTTGATCTTGACCACCGACGGCAGGACCGCGGCGGCCACGGCCTCGACGGAGCCCTCCTCGGCGGGGGTGTCGTCGCTCGTGACGACGGGGGAGCGGGTCGGCTCGCCGCCCACCGCGGGGTCGGAGGATCCCCACTGCTCCCAGGCGGCGGCGCCGCCGAAGCCGGCGGCACCTCCGACGAGCAGCGAGGCCGAGAGCACGGCGGCCACGAAGGGGCCACGCCGCTGCGGGCGGGGGCCCGCCGGGCCGGCCGGGGGCTGGGCGGGGGGCTGGGTGAACGGCTGGCTGAACGGCTGGCTGAACGGTTGGGGGGACTGCTCGCCTCCCTGCGGCTGCTGCGGGCGCGGGGCGAACGGGTCGATGCGCGTGTCGTCCATGTCCACCAGAGTGACCGACGGGTCTGTGACGCGGCTGAGACGGGTCTGGGAGAGCGCTCAGAACCGGGTGTGACGTCGGCCTCGGCCTGCAAGATCAGGCACCCGCTCCGCGCGAGGCCATTGAAAGATCTTGCAGATCTGGCCAAGCGCCTTGCAGACCCTCTACGGTGACGCCCGTCACCCCTTTCCGGTGGCGCCACTATCTCGGGAGAACACGCTTGCGCACGTCCGCACTCGCGGCGACCGGCCTGATGGCCGCGCTCGCCACGGCCCTCAGCAGCCTCGTCAGCCCCGCCCTCGTCCCGGCCGCGCACGCGGACCACACCGGCAGCGGCGCCCCCTCCTCGGTCACCCTGGTCGGGAGCCTGCAGTCGGAGCTCGGCTGCACCGAGGACTGGTCACCCCCCTGCGAGGCCACCCACCTCGAGCAGGTCGACGGCGGGACCACCTGGGCCGGCACCTTCACCGTGCCGGCGGGCAGCTACGCCTGGAAGGTGGCGCTCGACGGCAGCTGGGACGAGTCCTACGGTGCCGATGGCGGCGGCGCGGACATCCCGCTCCACCTCGAGCACGACGCCCGGCTGACCCTCAGCTACGACGACGAGTCCCACCGGGTCGCCGTCGCGCCGGCCGAGCTGCCGTCCGGCGACGTGACCGGTGCCGACCGGGCGCTGGCCGGGAGCTCGCTGCGCACGCCGCTCACCCGGGAGCGGTTCTACTTCGTCATGGCCGACCGGTTCGCCAACGGCGACCCGTCCAACGATCGCGGCGGGGTGACCGGCGGCCGGATGGAGCACGGCTTCGACCCGGCCGACAAGGGCTTCTTCCACGGCGGCGACATCGCCGGGCTCACCGACCGGCTCGACTACATCGAGGGCCTCGGCACCACCGCGATCTGGCTCACCCCCAGCTTCAAGAACCGACCGGTCCAGGGCGCGGGGCAGGACGCCAGCGCCGGCTACCACGGCTACTGGGTCACCGACTTCACCCGCATCGACCCGCACTTCGGAACCAACGCCGAGCTCGAGGCCTTCATCGACGCCGCCCACTCCCGCGGCATCAAGGTCTTCTTCGACATCATCACCAACCACACCGCGGACGTCATCGACTACGAGGAGCAGCGGTACGGCTACGTCTCCAAGGACGAGGCCCCCTACCGCGACGCCGACGGCAACGTCTTCGACGACCGCGACTACGCCGGCACCGACGAGTTCCCCGAGCTCGACCCGGCCACGTCGTTCCCCTACACGCCGGTCTTCCGCAGCGAGGCGGACGAGCAGGTCAAGGTCCCGGCCTGGCTCAACGACCCGACGAACTACCACAACCGCGGCGACTCGACCTTCGCCGGCGAGTCGTCGACGTACGGCGACTTCGTCGGCCTCGACGACCTCTTCACCGAGCAGCCCGACGTCGTCGACGGCATGGTCGACATCTACAACGCCTGGGTCGACTTCGGCATCGACGGCTTCCGGATCGACACCGTGAAGCACGTCGACATGGAGTTCTGGCAGGAGTTCGCCCCGGCGATCCGCGACCACGCCCTCAAGGTCGGCAACGACGACTTCTTCGCCTTCGGCGAGGTCTACGACTCCAGCGCCGCCTTCATGTCGCAGTACACGACCGAGGGTCGCATGGACGCCACTCTCGACTTCGGCTTCCAGGGGGCCGGGACGGGCTTCGCCAAGGGCGCGCCGACCACCCGGCTGCGCGACTTCTTCGCCGCCGACGACTGGTACACCGACGCCGACTCGAACGCCTACTCCCTGCCGACCTTCCTGGGCAACCACGACATGGGCCGCATCGGCGGCTTCCTCGACGACCAGTTCTCCGGCGACGAGCTGCTCGCGCGCGACCGGCTGGCCCATGCGCTCATGTACCTCACCCGCGGCCAGCCGGTCGTCTACTACGGCGACGAGCAGGGCTTCACCGGCGACGGCGGTGACAAGGACGCCCGTCAGGACATGTTCGCCAGCAGCGTCGCCAGCTACAACGACGACGACCTCATCGGCACCGACGCCACCACGGCGCAGGCCAACTTCGACCGCAGCCACCCGCTCTACCGGTCGCTGCGCGACCTCGCCTCACTGCGTGAGCGCTACCCGGCCCTCGCCGACGGCGCGCAGCTGCACCGCTACAGCAGCAACGAGGCCGGGGTCTACGCGTTCAGCCGCATCGACCGGCGCGAGCGCCGCGAGTTCGTGGTCGCCCTCAACAACGCGCCCACCGAGAAGACCGTGACCCTGCAGACGCTGCAGCCGCGAGCCGGTTTCCGACAGGTGTGGCCGGCCGGCGGCGCCCGGGACGCGCGCCTGAAGGCCGACGCCGAGGGTCGCACCACGGTCACCGTGCCGGCGCTGTCGGCCGTGGTGTGGCGGGCCGACGGCCGGCTCGCCGGTCGCGACGACGCCCCGGCCCTCCACTTCGAGAGCCCGACGCCGGGCGGCACCGTCGGCGGCCGCGCCCCGATCGCCGTCGGCGTCCCGGAGGGCGGGCTGAACCAGGTCACGCTCGCCTGGCGCCACGTCGGCGCCCGCGACTGGACCGTGCTCGGCACCGACGACAACGCGCCCTACCGCGTCTTCCACGACGTCCGCGGCCTGGCGAAGGGGTCGCTGCTGGAGTACCGCGCGGTCCTCACCGACAGCAGCGGGAACCGCTCGGTGGCCTCGACGTACGGCACGGTCGGCCAGTCGGCCGCCGCGCCGGGCGACCCCGGCGGCGGCGGTGGCGGCCCGGTGACGCAGCCCGGCGCCGTCTCCATGCCGGGCAGCCACAACTCCGAGCTCGGCTGCCCCGGCGACTGGCAGCCCGACTGCGCCGAGGCCCAGCTGGTCCTCGACCCCGAGGACCAGGTCTGGAAGCGGACCGTGACCCTGCCCGCCGGTGACTACGAGTACAAGGCCGCCATCGACGGATCGTGGGACGAGAACTACGGCCAGGGCGGCGCCGCCAACGGCCCCAACCTCGGGCTGAAGCTCGACAGCACCCGCGAGGTCACCTTCTACTACGACCACGGCACGCACTGGATCACCACCGACGCCAACGGTCCGGTCGTGACCGCGGCGGGCAGCTTCCAGTCCGAGCTCGGCTGCCCCGGCGACTGGCAGCCCGACTGCCTGCGCAGCTGGCTGCAGGACCCCGACGGCGACGGCACCTACACCTTCGTCACCTCCGCCATCCCGGCCGGCAGCTACGCCACCAAGGTCACCCACGGCCAGAGCTGGGACGAGAACTACGGCGAGGGCGGGGCGCCGGGCGGCGCCGACATCGGCTTCGACGTCCCGGCGAACGCGCAGGTCGTCTTCAGCTACGACCTGGCCAGCCACCAGCTGACCGTCTCCACCCGGGCGGCCGGCGGGTCGCCCGACCTGTCGAAGGCGCGCGCCCACTGGCTTCGTGAGGGGCTGCTCGCCTGGGACGTGGACGGCGCCGACGAGCGCCTCTTCCGGCTCCACTGGGCGGCCGACGGTGGCCTCGGCGTTGACGCCGAGGCGGTCACCGGAGGCAGGTCGGTGCGGCTCGTGCACGACCCGGCGGGGCTGCCCGACGACGTCGTCGCCGACTTCCCGCACCTCGCCGGCTACGCGGCCTTCCGGCTGGCCGACCGCGACCTGCGGCTGGTGCCGGAGATCCTGACCGGCCAGGTCGCGGTGGCGGCGTACTCCCCGGACGGCACGCTGCACGACGCCACCGGCGTCCAGCTGCCCGGAGTCCTCGACGACCTGTACGCCGACGAGGCCGCCGACCGCGAGCTGGGCGTGAGCTGGCGCGGCGGTCGCCCCCGCCTCGCGGTGTGGGCGCCCACGGCGCAGGACGTCGACGCCGTCGTCGACGGCTCGCGCGTCCCGATGCGCCGCGGCGCCGACGGGACCTGGACGGTGCGGGGCGACCGCGGCTGGCGCGGCGCCGAGTACCGGTACGCCGTGAAGGTTTTGTCCCCGGCGGCGGGCGAGTTCGTGGAGAACCTCGTGACGGACCCCTACTCGGTGGCGCTCACCGCCGACTCGACCCGCTCGCTGGTCGTCGACCTCGACGACCGGGCGCTGGTGCCGGCCGGCTGGGCCTCGTCGGCCGCGCCGGCCGTGGCGCAGCCCGAGGACCGGGTGGTCTACGAGCTGCACGTCCGCGACTTCTCGATCGGCGACACCACGGTGCCGGAGGAGGAGCGCGGCACCTACCTCGCGTTCGCTCGGCCCGGCACCGACGGCATGGCCCACCTCCGCGAGCTGGCCGACGCGGGCCTCAACACCGTCCACCTGCTGCCGGCGTTCGACATCGCCACGGTGCGCGAGCGACGCTCCGAGCAGGCGGCGCCGCCGTGCGACCTGCGCTCGTTCGGCCCGGCCTCCGAGGAGCAGCAGGAGTGCGTCGAGCAGGTGCGCACCCGTGACGGCTTCAACTGGGGCTACGACCCGTTCCACTACACGGCCCCGGAGGGCTCCTACGCCACCGACCCCGACGGGGCGCGGCGGACCCTGGAGTTCCGCCGCATGGTCCAGGGGCTGCACCGCACGGGCCTGCAGGTCGTGATGGACGTGGTCTACAACCACACCGCCGCGAGCGGGCAGGCCGAGAAGTCGGTGCTCGACAAGGTCGTCCCCGGCTACTACCACCGGCTCGACGGCCAGGGCCGCATCGAGCGGTCGACGTGCTGCGAGAACACCGCGACCGAGCACGCCATGATGGAGAAGCTGATGATCGACTCCGTGCTCACCTGGGCGCGGGACTACAAGGTCGACGGCTTCCGGTTCGACCTGATGGGCCACCACTCGCTGGAGAACATGCAGAACCTCCGCGAGGCCCTCGACGGGCTCACCCTCGAGGAGGACGGCGTCGACGGCGAGTCGGTCTACGTCTACGGCGAGGGCTGGAACTTCGGCGAGGTCGCCGACGACCGGCGCTTCGTCCAGGCCACCCAGCCGAACCTGGCCGGCACCGGCATCGGCTCCTTCAGCGACCGGCTCCGCGACGCCGTGCGCGGCGGCGGGCCGTTCGACGAGAACCCGCGGATCCAGGGCTTCGGCTCCGGCCTCGCGACCGACCCGAACGGCGACGGCGTCAACGGCACCCCGGACCAGCAGGCCG
>NZ_JBHSSS010000009.1:0-9810 GCF_042659625.1 Nocardioides sp. GCM10027114 | reverse complement strand
CCCGGCTCGCCCACGCCGAGGACCTCGTGAAGCTCGGCATGGCCGGCAACCTGGCCGACTACACCTTCACCTCGTCGGAGACCGGTGCACCGGTCGCCGGCAGGGACGTGGACTACAACGGCTCCCCGGCCGGGTACGCCGCCGATCCGAGCGAGACGGTCACCTACGTCGACGCCCACGACAACGAGACGCTGTTCGACTCGCTGCAGCTCAAGCTGCCGCAGGCGACCTCGATGGCCGACCGGGCACGCATGAGCACCGTGTCGCTCTCCACGGTGGCGCTCGGCCAGGGCGTCGCGTTCTGGCACGCCGGCGTCGACCTGCTCCGGTCCAAGAGCCTCGACCGGAACTCCTACGACTCGGGCGACTGGTTCAACCGGATCGACTGGACCGGGCAGGAGAGCACGTTCGGCTCCGGGCTGCCGCCGAAGGGCGACAACGAGGCCAAGTGGGACTACATGCGCCCGCTGCTCGCCGACCCGGCCCTGAAGCCCGGCCCGGCCGCGATGGCCGCCGCCCACGAGCAGGCGCTCGACCTGCTGCGGATCCGGACCTCGTCGGAGCTGTTCCGGCTCGGCTCCCTTCAGCAGGTCCAGGCCAAGGTGTCCTTCCTCGACGCCCCCGACGGCGTGATCGCGATGCTCATCAACGACACCGAGGGGGAGGACGCCGACGCCGACCGCGACGGCATCCTGGTGGTCGTCAACGCCACCCCCGAGGCCCAGACGGTGACCGGTACCGGCGACGGCTGGACGCTGCACGACGTGCAGGCGGCCGGGGGCGACGAGGTCGTCAAGGGCACCACCGCGGGTGCCGGCGAGGTCACCGTGCCGGCGCGCACCACGGCGGTGCTGGAGCGCTGAACCACCCCACCGGGCGGCTCGCGACGCCGCCCGGTGGGTGGGGCCGTTCCTCCGGGGGATATCTTTGAGTCGCACCGGGTCTCCGGAACTGGCTCACCACGCCCTCGGGGGACTCTCATGCGGCTTCTGCTCGGCTTCCTGCTGCTCTCGTCCGGACTCGTCGTGAGCGGACCGACGGCGACGGCGGGCGAACCCACCGCGTCGGTGGTGTCGCCGTCCGACGGCGACCGGATGGGCGGCACCGTCCCCGTGACCATGCAGGTCGCCGGGGCGACGCACGCTCGGCTCAGGGTGACCGCCAGCCTCCCCGGTCCCAACGACCGTTGGCTCGGTCCTGTGCCGGTGGACGACTCGGGAACGGCGACGGTCGACCTCCCCACCTGGGGCTTCTTCTCCTTCTCGCTGGCGGCCGAGCCGTGTGCGGGTCCCGAGCCGGAGACCTGCACCGTGGTCGCCGCGGACCCGCTGTGGGTCACCGCGACCAACGAGCCCCCGACGATCGTCGACCCGGCGCAGCCGCGGGTCGTCAAGCCGTCGGTCGACGGGCCGCTCCCG
The DNA here is from genome assembly GCF_042659625.1 of Nocardioides sp. GCM10027114. Classification (NCBI taxonomy): domain Bacteria; kingdom Bacillati; phylum Actinomycetota; class Actinomycetes; order Propionibacteriales; family Nocardioidaceae; genus Nocardioides; species Nocardioides sp. GCM10027114. Next base: position 8,392 of record NZ_JBHSSS010000009.1, on the reverse strand, counting down.
GTCCGGGTGTCGGGGGTCGGGCCGGTAGCGGCCGTGAGGTACCTCGACCGGGCGCCCACGAGGATCGCCCCGGGCGAGGAGGCGCGGCTCGACCTCTCCCTGGCTCCCTGGAGCCGCGGCAGCCAGGGGCGGGTCTACGCCTGGTGGTGCAACCCGGTTCTCCCCGACGTCTGCTCCGGAGCCGCCGCTGCGGGGCCCGACCTCGTGGTCCGCGAGGAGCTGCACGGTGCGGTCGTCGCGGTCTCCGACGTCCGGATCTCACCGAACGACGACGGCCGGCAGGACGAGACGTCCGTGGTGCTCGACCTCGACGGGTACGTCGGGCAGACGGCCACCTGGTCGATCCTGGACGGCGCGGGGGAGACGGCGGCCGGACCCTTCCTCGGCGGTCACTTCCCGCCCGGCCCCCACGACAAGGTGGTCGTCGTGGACCCGTGGCCCAGGACGGGCGCCACCATGCCGAGTGGCCGCTACACCCTGCGGCTCCACCTCACCCGGGACGTGGACGGCCACCACTTCGCGCGCGACCTCGACGTGCCGCTCGTCGTCGACACGACTCCGCCGGCCACCGGCCGCGTCGCCACCAGCCGCGCCCGGGTGCACCCCCGCCCCGGTGGGCTCCCCGGGTCGGTGCGGCTGCTGGCGACCCCGCGCGACTCGTGGCGACACGTGGGCGTCGAGGTCCTCGACCGCAAGGGCCACGTGGTCCGGACACTCGACCCGGTGCGCGTCGTCGACGGCGACCTGCGCGGCGCCGCCTGGGACGGGCGCACGGACGGTGGTGCGCTGGTGCCCGCGGGGCGCTACCGGCTCCGGCTGGTGGTCGAGGACGGGACCGGCAACCGCGCCCGCGCGCTCACCGCGCCCGTGACCGTGGACCTCACCCGGCGGTAGCCGCGGCCACGCGCCCACGGGCGGCGTACGCCGCGCCGAGCGCGAGCACGCAGGCCCCGGCGGCGACGGCGAACGCGGGCGGGAAGCCCCAGCCCGCGGCCAGTGCGCCGACGAGGACCGAGCCGAGGGCGGTGCCGCCGTCGAAGCCGATGTTCCACACCATGCTGGCCCCGGCCACCCGGTCGGGGCCGGCGCGGTGGAAGGCGGAGACCAGGGTGAGGTTCTGCAGCGAGCCGTAGCCGAGCCCGCAGGCCAGGGCGCCGAGCAGGAGCGAGGCCGCAGCGCCCGCGGCGTCCTCCCGGGCGCCCCAGGCGCAGGCGAGCGTGCCCGCTGCCGTCACCAGCAGCAGCGGGCCCAGCCAGGCCGCGCCCCCGGCGGGGGCGAGGTCGGCGAGGTGGCCGGCGCCGTAGCGTGACAGCGCGGCCGCGGCGCCCATGAGCAGCAGCGCCAGGCTGGCGACCCCCGAGGTGGTCACCTGCGGCAGGAACGTGATCAGGGCGCCGCCGGCGAGGGTGGCCGCGAGCAGCACGGCGGTCGGCGCCGCGACGGCCCGCAGCAGCCCCGCCCCCACCTCGCCACCGGGCGCTGCCGTGGGAGAGGCCGGCGCGGTGGACCGGGCGGCCAGGGTGTCGTCGACCAGCCGGCCGAGCCGGACCGCCGCGAGGAGGCCCAGCAGCGGGGTCGCGCCGACGAGCAGCACCGGGGCGAAGCCGACGAGGTCGACGGCGGCCACCCCGGTCGGGAGCAGCAGCAGGTTGGGCAGCGCGACGGCGAGCCCGTAGAGCCCGATCATCCGGCCGCGGAGCCGCGGTGGCGCAAGGTGGCCGACGACGGCGCTGCCGGTGACGGTGAGGACGCCGAAGCCGGCGCCGCGGACCGCGGAGGCGGCCAGGGTCCAGGCGATCGCGGCGGAGGCCACGTGGAGGACGGCCCCACCGCCCATCAGCACGAGGCCGGCCGCCATGGTGCGGGCGTGGCCGAACCGGTCGAGCAGCCTCGGCACGGCCAGCTGCACCAGCACTGTGGCCGCCAGCAGCACGCCGTTGACCAGACCGGCGCCCGCCGCGCCCGAACCGCCCTCGACCGCCCACAGGGGCGCGACGGGGAGCAGCACGGCATACCCGGCGAAGCCGGTGACCGAGTAGACGACGAGCGGCCCCGTCCCGCGCACCCGCCGGACCGTGTCGGGTCCGGCGGAGGGGGAGGGGCCGCTGCCGTCGTTCTGGCGGGAGTCGCTCAGCGACTCACGCCCAGCGCTCGGAGGCCGCCACGAAGTCGAGCTGGCGGTCGCCGGTGTAGATCTGCTTCGGACGGGCGATCTTCTGCTCCTTGTCCTGGACCAGCTCGAGCCACTGGGCCAGCCAGCCCGGGGTGCGGCCGATCGCGAACAGGACCGTGAACATCTCCGGCGGGAACTGGAACGCCTCGTAGATGAGCCCGGAGTAGAAGTCGACGTTCGGGTAGAGCTTGCGCTTGACGAAGTACTCGTCCTCGAGCGCGATCTTCTCGAGCTCCTGGGCGATCTCGAGGAGCGGGTTGACCCCGGTGACCTCGAAGACGTCGTCGCAGGCCTTCTTGATGATCTTGGCGCGCGGGTCGTAGTTCTTGTAGACCCGGTGGCCGAAGCCCATCAGCCGCTCGTTGCCGTCCTTCACACCCTGGATGAAGTCCGGGATGTTCTCCTTGGAGCCGATGCGCTTGAGCATGCGCAGCACGGCCTCGTTGGCGCCGCCGTGGAGCGGGCCGTAGAGCGCGCCGACGCCGGCGGCGACCGCGGAGTAGGGGTCGACCTGCGAGGAGCCGACCGAGCGCACCGCGTTGGTGGAGCAGTTCTGCTCGTGGTCGGCGTGCAGGATGAAGAGCACGTCGAGGGCCTTCACCAGGCGCTCGTCGGCCTCGAACTTCCGCTCGCTCATCTTGAAGAGCATCGACAGGAAGTTCTCGGTGTAGCCCAGCTCGTTGTCGGGGTAGACGAACGGCTTGCCCTGCGCGTGCCGGAACGACCAGGCGCCCAGCGTCGGCATCTTGGCGATCATCCGCACGATCTGCATGTGCCGGTTGTCGGCGTCGGAGATGTTGCGGGCGTCGGGGTAGAACGTCGAGAGCGCGCCCACCGAGGCCATCAGCATGCCCATGGGGTGGGCGTCGTAGCGGAAGCCGTGCATGAAGCGCTTCACGTTCTCGTGGACGAACGTGTGGTAGGTGATCTCGTGCACCCAGGCCTCGTACTCGGCCTTGCTGGGCAGGCTGCCGTGGATCAGCAGGTAGGCGACCTCGAGGAAGTTCGACTTCTCGGCCAGCTGCTCGATCGGGTAGCCGCGGTACTCGAGGATGCCCTTCTCCCCGTCGATGTAGGTGACGGAGCTGCGGCACGACGCGGTGTTCACGAACCCCGGGTCGTAGACGGCGATACCCGGCTCGTCGTCGCCCGTCCTGATCTTGCCCAGGTCCGCGGCCTTGATGGTGCCGTCGGTGATCGGGACGTCGTACTCCTGCCCGGTGCGGTTGTCGCGGACGGTGAGAGAATCAGTCACCCGCCCAACCTAGCCGTGAGTCCCGCGCTGGGCTAATCCGGTCCCCGGAGAGCGGACGCGGGGTTTTGACCCGCTTCGCGGGGCGCCCGTACTCTTGACGGTCGCGACTCCTGCCGCGTTCCGACCACCGCTGTGCGGTCGGGATGCAGATCCGGACGTGCAGCCCCGATCCTCCCGCGAGGGCGGTTCAGGGCGGCGAGCCGGGCCGTGTTCGTCAGAAGTCGTCGCAGCACCAACCCGGCCGGGGCATCCGGTCGGGACCTACGAACGAAGAAGGTCAGAACAGCCGTGCGTACGTACAGCCCCAAGCCCGCTGACATCCAGCGCGAGTGGCTCGTGATCGACGCCGAGGACGTCGTCCTCGGTCGCCTCGCCGTCACCGCCGCCAACCTCCTGCGGGGCAAGCACAAGCCCACCTTCGCGCCGCACATGGACATGGGTGACTTCGTCATCGTCGTCAACGCGGACAAGGTCGCCCTGTCGGGCACCAAGAAGACCACCAAGATGGCCTACCGCCACTCCGGCTACCCGGGCGGCCTCTCGGCCACGCCCTTCGGCGAGCTCCTCGAGAAGGACGCCCGCAAGGCCATCGAGAAGGCCGTGTGGGGCATGCTGCCGAAGAACAAGCTCGGCCGCCAGATGCTGAAGAAGCTCAAGGTCTACTCCGGCCCGAACCACCCGCACCAGGCCCAGAAGGCCACCCCCTACGAGATCACCCAGGTCTCCCAGTAAGCCCGGCCCGAAGGACCAGTGAGGAACACCGTGACTGAGAACAGCACCGAGGTCGAGGAGACCTACGAGACCAACGAGCAGGGCATCGCCTACAGCTCGGAGAGCGCCCCGTCCGCCGACGCCCCGGAGCGCGCGGCGACCATCGCCCCCGCCGCGGCCACCGGCCGCCGCAAGGAGGCCGTCGCCCGCGTCCGCCTGGTGCCCGGCACCGGCCAGTGGACCGTCAACGGCCGCACGCTCGACTCCTACTTCCCGAACAAGCTGCACCAGCAGGTCGTCAACGAGCCCTTCGTGACGACCCAGCTCGAGGGCCGCTTCGACGTCATCGCCCGCATCCACGGCGGTGGCATCACCGGTCAGGCCGGCGCCCTGCGCCTCGGCGTGGCCCGCGCGCTCAACGCCGTCGACGTCGACGCCAACCGCCCGGCCCTGAAGAAGGCCGGTCTGCTGACCCGCGACGCCCGCGTCATCGAGCGCAAGAAGGCCGGTCTCAAGAAGGCCCGCAAGGCGCCGCAGTTCAGCAAGCGCTGATCAACTACGGTCGGGTCGCATGAGTCGACTCTTCGGCACGGACGGGGTCCGGGGCCTGGCGAACGGTCAGCTGACCGCGGAGCTGGCCCTGGACCTTTCCGTCGCAGCCGCACAGGTCCTGGCCGACCGGGGCGAGTTCGAGGGCCATCGGCCCCTCGCCGTGGTCGGCCGGGACACGCGGATCTCCGGGCAGTTCCTGGAGGCCGCGGTCGTCGCCGGCCTCGCGTCCGCGGGTGTGGACGTCAAGCTGCTCGGGGTGCTGCCGACGCCCGGCGTCGCCCACCTCACCGGGACGCTGGGCGCCGACCTCGGGGTCGTGCTGTCGGCCTCGCACAACCCGATGCCCGACAACGGCATCAAGTTCCTGGCCCGTGGCGGCCAGAAGCTCGACGACGCCGTCGAGATCGCGATCGAGCAGCGGCTCGGCAGGCCCTGGGACCGCCCCACCGGCGGCGCGGTCGGTCGCGTCACGCCGTACCCCACCTCCGTCGGCGAGTACGCCGCCCACCTGGTGCGCACGATCGACCACCCGCTCGTCGGGCTCAAGGTCGTCCTCGACTGCGCCCACGGGGCCGCCTCCGACTCCGCGCCGCGGGCGCTGACCGACGCCGGCGCCACCGTCGTGGCCATCAACGCCAAGCCCGACGGCCTGAACATCAACGACGGCTGCGGCTCCACCCACCTCGAGCCGCTGCAGCGGGCAGTGGTCGAGCACGGCGCGCACGTGGGCTTCGCGCTCGACGGCGACGCCGACCGCTGCCTCGCCGTCGACCACGAGGGCACCGTCGTCGACGGCGACCAGATCCTCGCCATCCTCGCGCTGAGCCTCCGGCAGGCCGGCCGGCTCGCGAAGGACACCGTCGTCGCCACCGTGATGAGCAACCTCGGCTTCGTGCAGGCCATGAAGGCCGCCGGGGTGGGCGTGCGCCAGACGAAGGTCGGCGACCGCTACGTCCTCGAGGCGATGCGGGTCTCCGGCTACTCGCTCGGGGGCGAGCAGTCCGGCCACGTGATCATGAGCGACCACGCCACCACCGGCGACGGCACCCTCACCGCCCTCCACGTCCTGGAGCGGATGGCCACCACCGGCCAGAGCCTCAAGCAGCTCGCGTCGGTCATGACCCGGCTGCCGCAGGTGCTGCTCAACGTCCCCGACGTCGACAAGAGCCGCGCCGACGAGGACGCCGTCGTGGCCGCCGCCGTCGCCGAGGAGGAGGCGGTGCTCGGGGAGCGCGGCCGGATCCTGCTGCGGCCCTCCGGCACCGAGCCGATCGTGCGGGTCATGGTGGAGGCGCAGACCGAGCAGGAGGCCGGCGACATCGCCGAGCGGCTGGCCAAGGTGGTCCGCACCCAGCTCGCGCTCTGAGCCTCGCCCGCCCGCTCGGGAGCGCCGTAAACCGTTCGCCCCGCGGGGTGCCGCGCGCCTAGGCTCGACCGACGTGACGACGTACGAGATCCGGGTGATCGACCCGGCGGACGAGGCCCTGCTGCGCGCCTGGTGGGAGGTCGGCGAGGCCGCCACCCGCGAGCGTGCGGTCGACGGCTTCACCACCTGGGAGTCGGCCCGCCGGGCGCTGCCGCTGCCGCGCACGGACGGCCGGCACGTGCTGGTCTCCGCCCTCGCCGCGGACGGCCGGACGGTCGGCGCGGGGATGGCCTTCCTGTTCCGGCACGACAACACCCACCTCGCCGAGGTCGAGGTCTACGTCCACCCCGACCACCGCCGTCGTGGGGCCGGGCGGGCGCTGCTGGCCGAGCTGGAGCGGATCTCCCGCGCCCACGGCCGAACCACGCTCATTGCCAGCGCCTTCACCCCCGTCGGGGCGGACAGCGCGGGCTCGCTCTTCGCCGCCGAGGTCGGCTTCTCGGTGGGCAACCACGAGCTGACGAAGACGCTGGACCTCCACGAGGCCCCGCCGGCGTGGGCGCCCCTCGACGCCGAGGTCGCGGCCGCGCTCGGCGGCTACCGCATCGTCGTCTCCGAGGAGCACGTCGCCGACGAGTACGTCGACGGGTTCTGCCGGCTGCTCGAGGCGTTCCTGGGCGAGGTCCCGCTCGGGGAGCTCGACCTGCAGCGTGCCGTCTGGACCAAGGAGCGGCTGCGCGACGGCGAGGACCGGGCGGTCGCCGTCGGCCGCTGCCAGGTGGTGGCCCTGGCCGTCGCCCCCGACGGCGAGGTGTGCGGCTTCTCCGACGTGCGCGTGGACCGCCACGACCCGCGGCACGCCGGCGTCGGCGGCACGCTGGTCCTGCCGGCCCACCGCGGCCACCGGCTGGGCCTCGCGATGAAGCTGGCGACCCACCGGCGGATCAGCGAGCTCTTCCCCGAGTGCGCCTACGTCGAGACCGGCAACGCCGGCGTCAACGCGGCGATGGGTGCGGTGAACGACCAGATGGGCTACCGGGTCGTCGAGGAGTGCCTCGACGTCCAGAAGGTGCTGGCGTGACGGCGGACATCGAGCAGATCAACCCCCGCAACGTCGCGGCGCTCGCCGCCTGGCACGCCACGGTCGTCGCCGCCGACACCCACGGCCGCGAGGCGACCGCGACGCCCTGGCAGCTGCCGGAGGTGCAGGCCGACCTCGCCGACCAGACCGACGCGGTCAAGCTCGTGCTCGGCGGGATCGAGGACGGCCGGACCATGGTGGTGGCCGGCCAGGTCCACATGCCGCTGACCCACTCGCGGGACCTGGCGGTCATCGAGGTGTTCGTCCACCCCGAGCACCGGCGCCGCGGCCACGGCAGCCGGATGCTCGAACAGCTCGAGGTCGTCGCCCGCGGCCACGGGCGGAGCCTGCTCGAGACCGCGGCCCGCTGGCCGTACGACGGGCCGGCCGACGGCGCCGGGACGCCGGGCCTGGAGTTCCTGCGCCGCCACGGCTTCCGGCTCGGGCTCGTCGACGTGATGCGCTCCGTGGACCTGCCGGTCGACGACGCCCGGCTGGCCGCCCTCGCCGCCGAGGCGGCGCCGCACCACGCGGCGTACACGCTGCGGTCGTTCGTGGGGCCCGTCCCCGACGAGCTCGCGCAGGGCTGGGCCGAGCTCGAGGCGACCCTGATGGTCGAGGCGCCCACGGGCGACCTCGAGCGGGAGGCGGAGTCGGCCGACGTCGACGAGCTGCGGCGGTACGAGGCCGTGATCGAGGCGCAGGGGCGCACGAAGCTCAACACCGTCGCGCTCGACGCCGCGGGGGAGCTGGTGGCCTACACCGACCTCGTGGTGAGCGCGCACGACCCGGACAAGGCCTTCCAGTGGGGCACGCTCGTGCGCCCGGACCACCGCGGCCACCGGCTCGGCCTGGCGGTCAAGGTCGCCAACCTCCGGCTCCTGCAGTCGTCGGCCCCGTCCGCGACCCGGCTGCTGACCTGGAACGCCGAGGTCAACACGCACATGGTGGAGGTCAACGAGGCGCTCGGCTTCAAGCCCCTGGAGCGGGTGGGGGAGCTCCAGAAGCGACTGCCGGCCGGTGGTTGAGGTGCGAGGCGCTCCGGCGCCGAGCCTCGAAACCCGGTGAGGTGCGCAGGGCCGTGCCCACCGCCCTGCGTAGGTGCGGGGGTTTCGAGGCTCAGGCCTTGGGCGGTTTCAACCTGCGTTCGCAACACCGGTCTTGTTGTCGTGTTCGGACAGTAGCTTGTCCAGGGCCTCGGCCGGGGTGCGCCAGTCGAGGGTCTTGCGGGGTCGGTTGTTGAGCTCGATGGCG
>NZ_JBHSSS010000008.1:0-84548 GCF_042659625.1 Nocardioides sp. GCM10027114 | reverse complement strand
GGTGACCGTACGCCGGTCGAGCTCGTCGAGACCCGGGTGAGGTGGGCAGGGCGGTGACCGTACGCCGGTCGAGCTCGTCGAGACCCGGGTGAGGTGGGCAGGGCGGTGACCGTACGCCGGTCGAGCCCGTCGAGACCCGGGTGAGGTGGGCAGGGCGGTGACCGTACGCCGGTCGAGCCCGTCGAGACCCGGGGGACGTAGGCAGGGCGGTGACCCTACGCCGGTCGAGCCCGTCGAGACCCGGGTGACGTAGGCAGGGCGGTGACCCTACGCCGGTCGAGCCCGTCGAGACCCGGGGGACGTAGGCAGGGCGGTGACCCTACGCCGGTCGAGCCCGTCGAGACCCGGGTGACGTAGGCAGGGCGGTGACCGTACGCCGGTCGAGCCCGTCGAGACCCGGGTGACGTAGGCAGGGCGGTGACCGTACGCCGGTCGAGCCCGTCGAGACCCGGGTGACGTAGGCAGGGCGGTGACCGTACGCCGGTCGAGCTCGTCGAGACCCGGGTGACGTAGGCAGGGCGGTGACCGTACGCCGGTCGAGCTCGTCGAGACCCGGGTGAGGTGGGCAGGGCGGTGACCGTACGCCGGTCGAGCTCGTCGAGACCCGGTGAGGCGAGAGCGGGACTAGTCGCCAGGCATGCGTCCGTCACGGCGATTTCGGGACGTTCGTGCCAGCTGCGGCAGGTCGGCGTATCGGCCCTCGACGAGCGCGCGCCGCTTGTCGTGATTCCAGCCCTGGATCTGCTTCTCGGCGAGATATGCCTCGCGGATGCTGTCGTACTCCGCAACCCAGACCAGTCGCACGGGACGTCGCGTCCGTGTGTATGCCGCCCCTTCGCCGTTCTGGTGCTGCGCGACCCGACGGTCGAGGTCGAACGTGCTGCCCACGTAGTAGGTGCCGTCCGAGCACTGGAGCATGTAGGTGAATGGCATGCCGGACACCGTCGGGTATGGGCCGCCCTGCGCGGGTGCCCGTGCGCGTCGACTGTGGACTGGGATCCGCGGCGCAAGACCTGTGCAGACGAGATGGTCTCGACGGGCTCGACCGGCGTGGGTTGCGGTGGTGCCCGTGTCGGTGGGTCTCGACGGGCTCGACCGGCGTGGGTTGCGGTGGTGCCCGTCTCAGTGGGTCTCCACAGGCCCCGTCAGCGCAAGGCAGAAGGGGCGTGGTGCTCGGCCAACGATGCCGACGTGGCCGGGCGGGCTGCGGGGCGGCTGCCGCGAACGGCGTAGAACTTGAAGTAGCGCCACCGGCTCTTGTCGGGGGTGTTGGCGGCGTCGCCCCGCCACACGGCCCGGTTGCGGATCTTCCGGTCGACCAGGTCGGGGTTGCCGTCGAGGTAGGCGCCCGCACGGCTCTCGCTCGACATCCGGACGCAGTCGGTCTCGCTGCGGTAGCGCCAGCGGCCGCCTACCTTGAACTCGATCTGGAAGTAGAGGCAGTCGCCGGCGTGGTTCGGGCCCACCTTGCCGAGCAGCACCGCGCGCCTGTCTGCCCGGTAGTAGGCGAAGCGCCGGTCCCGGCGGTTGGGGTCCTGCATGGTGGCGGTCACCTTGGCGGCAACCGTCAGGGCGGTGGAGGCGCTGACGTCGTCGTAGTGGTCCTGGCCGTCGAGCTCCGCGGTGAACGTGGTCGCACGGGTGACCCTGATCCTCACGCTCATGCGCCCGTTGCTGGCGACCGTGTCGACCCTGACCAGCCGGCGCTCCTGGCCGTGGGGCTCGGCGTAGATGGACAGCTCGCGGATCGGGGAGTCGTGGGACACCCTGGCCTCCACGACGACCCGGTCCATGAAGGCGTGCTTCCGGCCTAGCGCCTCGATCGACACCAGCGGCTGGGCGGGACGGGCGGGGCTGGTGGCCTGCCACGCGATCGAGCCGTAGAGCGGCGTCGAGCTCTCGCTCTCGCACCGGTGCTCGAACGTCACCGCGAAGGCCGTGAGCGCCCCGGCCTCGTCGTACGTCGCCTCGTGCACGGTGAAGTCGCCCCACACCTGGTTGCAGCCGCGGCCGCTGCCCGAGACGTCCAGCCCCGGCTCGCCCGGTGCCTGGAACGGGAAGCGGCGTGCACCGGCGTACGTCGTGCCGGCCGTGAGCTGCTGCCCCTCGGGGGCAGCGAAGTCGGCATCCCACCACTCGCCGCCGCCGGCGACGTTCACGGTGACCCTGGAGGGCGTGCCCGAGGCAGAGATCGATGCGGTCTCCGGCGTGTAGGAGCGCTCACCGCTGCTGACGTAGTGCCCGTCGCTGCGCATCTGCCAGGACGTGTGGCCCACCGGCTCGGCGTGGGCGGGCGCCGGGACGGCCAGGACGGAGAGGAGCAGGGAGGCGGCGAGCGCGAACGCGCCGACGGTCGGGCGGGGCATGACGGTTCCTAGCGGATCAGCGGGCCGGGCTCGCGGCCGTCCGTGCGGAACGGTGCACCCCCGAGAAGACGGCCGGATCCTCTCACGACCCCGGGTTCCGCCCGCTATCTCGGGTGAACCCTGTCGGTCGGTTCCCCTAGGGTCTCTTCATGTGACGGAGTCGATGATCCACGCCCGCGGGCTGCGCAAGTCGTTCGGTGACTTCGAGGCGGTGAAGGGGATCGACGTCGACGTCCGGAAGGGCGAGGCGTTCGGCTTCCTCGGGCCCAACGGCGCGGGCAAGAGCTCGACGATGCGGATGGTCGCGGCGGTCTCGCCGATCAGCGGGGGCGAGCTGAGGATCCTCGGCATGGACCCGGAGACCGACGGGCCCGCGATCCGCGGCCGGCTGGGGGTCTGCCCCCAGGAGGACACGCTCGACAGCGAGCTCAACGTCCGCGACAACCTCGTCATCTACGGCCGCTACTTCGGCATCCCGCGCGCCGAGGTCAACAGCCGGGTCGACGAGCTGCTGGAGTTCGTGCAGCTCCAGGACAAGGCGAAGTCGAAGGTCGAGGACCTTTCCGGCGGCATGAAGCGCCGGCTCACCATCGCCCGGTCCCTGGTCAACCGCCCCGACCTGCTGCTGCTCGACGAGCCGACGACCGGCCTCGACCCGCAGGCGCGCCACATCCTGTGGGACCAGCTGTTCCGGCTGAAGCAGGCCGGCGTGACGCTGGTGATCACCACCCACTACATGGACGAGGCCGAGCAGCTGTGCGACCGGCTCGTCGTCATGGACAAGGGCCTCATCGTGGCCGAGGGGTCCCCGCTCGCGCTGATCGCGCAGCACTCCACGCGCGAGGTGGCCGAGCTGCGGTTCGGCGTCGCGCAGGAGGGCGAGGGCCACGAGGCGCTGGCCGACAAGGTCGCGGACCTCGGGGACCGGGTCGAGGTGCTGCCCGACCGGCTGCTGGTCTACAGCCACGACGGCGAGGAGGTCATCGCCAAGGTCCACGAGCGCGGGCTCGAGCCGGTCGCGGTCCTGGTGCGCCGCTCCACGCTCGAGGACGTCTTCCTCCGCCTCACCGGCCGGACGCTGGTCGACTGATGGCGACCACGAGCTCCGCGACCCCCGACAAGCTGCCGGTCGACCGGCGCGGCCTGCCGATCGGGGAGGGCATCGGCCGCCAGGTCGACTACTGGTTCACCGTCTACCGCCGCACCTGGCGCGGCAGCGTCATCTCGTCCTTCCTGTCCCCGATCTTCTACGTCGTCGCGATGGGAGTGCTGCTCGGCGGCTTCATCGAGGCCGACCCCGAACGGCTCGAGGGCGCCACGTCGTACCTCACCTTCGTCGTTCCCGGCCTCGTCGCCGCCCACGCCATGCAGGTCGCGGTGGGGGAGACCACCTACCCGGTCATGAGCATGATCAAGTGGCAGAAGGTCTACGACTCGATGATCGCCACGCCGCTGCAGATCCGGCACCTCGTCGCCGCCCACCTGCTCTTCGTCGGCTTCCGGCTCGCCACGACCTGCGGCGTCTTCATGCTGGTGCTCGCCCCGTTCGGCGTCTTCGCCACCTGGTGGGGGCCGGTGCTGGCGTGGCTGTGCCAGATCCTCGTCGGGATGGCGTTCGCGACGCTGATCTACGGCTTCAGCGCGCGGCTGCGCTCCGAGCAGGGGTACGGCGTCCTCTTCCGGCTCGTCGTCTTCCCGCTGTTCCTCTTCTCCGGGGCGTTCTTCCCGATCACCAACCTCGGCGAGATCGGCGCCTGGGCGGCCCGGCTGACCCCGCTGTGGCACGGCGTCAACCTGTCCCGCATGTTCTGCATCGACCAGGTCGACTGGTCCCTGGCCGCGGTCAACGTCCTCGTGCTCGTGGCGCTCGCGGCCGCCGGCTGGGTGTGGTCGGTGACCGGGCTGACGAAGAGGCTGGTGAGCTGATGTCCGTCCCCACGTCGTCCCCCCCGACCGGCGACTCGCAGGTCAGCCCGCTCTCGTCGTGGCAGGCGCTGCGGCTGCTCGTGCTGCGCAACTACATCGTCTACAGGCAGGCCTGGAAGCTGTTTCTGACAGGCTTCCTCGAGCCGGTCTTCTACCTCTTCTCGATCGGCATCGGCGTCGGCGCGCTGATCGACGACTTCGAGTTCAACGGCCAGCTCATCCCGTACGCCGAGTTCGTCGCGCCCGCGATGCTCGCCGCCTCCGCGATGAACGGCGCGATCATCGACAGCACCTACAACGTCTTCTTCAAGCTGCGCTACGAGAAGCTCTACGACCAGATGCTGGCCACCCCGCTGAGCACGTCCGACATCGCCCGCGGCGAGATCGTGTGGGGCCAGCTCCGCGGCGGCACGTACTCGGCGGCGTTCCTCGTGGTGATGGTCGCGATGGGGCTCGTGAGCTCGTGGTGGGCGCTGCTGGCGCTGCCCGCCGCGCTGCTCATCGGCTTCGCCTTCGCCGCCGTCGGCATGGCGCTGACGACCTGGATGAAGAGCTGGCAGGACTTCGACAAGATCACGCTCGCGCAGCTGCCGCTCTTCCTGTTCTCCGCGACGTTCTTCCCGATCAGCGAGTACGGCGACGGCGCGCTGCGGTGGATCGTGGAGGCCAGCCCGCTCTACCGCGGCGTCGTGCTCTGCCGCGAGCTCACCACCGGCACCCTGTCGTCCGCGTCGGCGATCTCGGTGGTCTACCTCGTGCTGATGGGCCTCGCGGGGCTCTGGATCGTGCGGCGCCGCCTCGACCGGCTGCTGCTCACCTGAGCCGACCGCGCCGCGCACGACGCCGGCCCGTCAGCGAATGGTCACAACTGCAGGGCCCGTTGACGGCCGGCCGCGCCTAGCGTGGAGAACATGCTGAAGCGCTGGATGTGGGTCGTCGTCCCGGTGGTCGTGGTGGCGCTCGCCGTGGGGCTGTGGGCGTTCCAGCCGTGGCGGCTGTTCACGAGCTCCACGGTCGACGAGGCCGCGCCCGCCGGCGCGACCGATGGCTCCGTGCTCGCGAGCGGCACCTTCGAGGACGGCTCGAAGACCACCACGGGCCGTGCCGTCGTGCTCGAGCTCGGCGACGGCAGCCGCGTGCTGCGTCTCGAGGACCTGGCCGGCTCCGACGGCCCGGACGTCCACGTCTGGATCACCGACCAGCCCAGCGGCGGGGACCACGGGTCCTACGACGACGGCCGCTACGTCCGGCTCGGCAACCTCAAGGCCACCCACGGCAACCAGAACTACGCGATCCCCGACGACGCCGACCTCGCGGGGCTGCGGTCGGTCGTCATCTGGTGCGACCGCTTCAACACCGCCTTCGGCACCGCACCGGTGCAGCTCTAGCCAGCCGCCCCGTCGAGCCGCTTCTGCAGCCACATCACGTCGAGCCACCGGTCGTGCTTGTGGCCGACCTCCCGCATCACCCCGACCTCCTCGAAGCCGCACGCACGGTGCAGGGCCAGGCTCGCCGGGTTGGGCAGCGCGACCGCCGCGAGCGCGAGGTGCATCCCGTCGGCCGCCAGCCGCGCCAGCAGCTCGTCGTACAGCCGTCGGCCCAGGCCGCGGCCCTGGGCGTGGGGAGCGAGGTAGATGGTCGTCTCGCGGGTGAACCGGTAGCCGGCCTTGGGCCGGAACGGGGACGAGGTGGCGTAGCCCGCGAGGGCGCCGTCCGGACCGCCGTCCCCGTCGACCGCCACCAGCAGGTGGTCGCCCGGCGCGCTGCTCGCCAGCCGCTCCTCCCACGCTGCCAGCGGGCGCGGCTCGAGGTCGAAGGTGGCGGTGCCCGACGAGACCTCGCGGTCGTAGACCGCGGCGACCCGGGCGAGGTCGTCGGCGAGGGCGGGCCGGATCAGCATGGCGGGAGTCTCCCACCGGGATACCGCGGTGCCGATCCGCGGCCCGGCTGACAGGATGGGCGCCATGCGGCACACCGAGTTCTGGGAGCGGATGGAGCACGCGCTCGGACCGGCGTACGCGCGCTCGTGGGCCAGCCAGTACGTCCTCGCCGACCTCGGCGGGCGCACCGTCGAGGAGGCGCTCGCCTCCGGGGCGTCGCCCAAGGAGGTGTGGCGCGCGGTCTGGTCCGCGCTCGACCTGCCGCCGGTGGACCGGTGACGACTGTCGGCAGCGGGCCCGACGTCGCGGCGGCGCAGCGACGCACCCTCGGCACGCTCGTGGTCGGCCAGGCGGTCGGCGCCGTCGGCATCACGATCGGCATCGCCACCGCCTCGCTGCTGGCCCGGGACCTGTCCGGCTCGGAGTCGCTCGCCGGCCTCGCCCAGACCTGCCAGGTCCTCGGCGCCGCGCTGGCCGCCTACGTGCTGGCCCGGCTGATGGGGCGCCGCGGCCGGCGGATCGGCCTCGCCACCGGCTACCTGCTCGGTGCGAGCGGCGCGATGCTCGCCGTGCTCGCCGCGGTGGTCGGCTCGATGCTGCTGCTCCTCGTCGGGGCCACCCTGCTCGGCTCCACGACCGCCGCCAACAACGGGGCGCGGTACGCCGCCACCGACCTCGCGGAGCCCGCCCATCGCGGGCGCTCGCTGTCGCTCGTGGTCTGGGCGACCACCATCGGCGCCGTCGCCGGGCCGAACCTGACCGGCCTGTCCACGTCGGTGGCCCGAACGCTCGGCGTCCCCGACCTCGCCGGTCCCTTCGTGATCGGCAGCGTGGGCATGCTCGTGGCCGCCGCCGTGATCGCCGTCCGGCTGAGGCCCGACCCGCTGCTGCTCGCCCGCGTGCTCGCCGAGGAGGCGGCCGGTGAGCCGGTCGCCGTCCCGACCGGCACGTCGTGGCGCCGGGTCGGTGCGGCTGTTCGCTCCCGGCCCGTGCTCGGCGCCGCGGTCGCCGGGCTCGCCGGCGCCCACGCCGCCATGGTCGCCGTGATGGTGATGACGCCGCTGCACATGGAGCACGGCGGCGCGGAGCTCCAGGTCATCGGCTTCGTCATCAGCGTCCACGTGCTGGGGATGTTCGCGTTCTCCCCGCTGGTGGGCATGCTGGCCGACCGTGTCGGCCGCGAGCCGGTGCTCGGCATCGGCGGCCTGGTGCTGCTCGCGTCGCTCGGGCTGGCGGCCTGGTCGCCCGAGGGTCACTCCTGGCAGATCCTCAGCGGCCTCTTCCTGCTCGGCCTCGGCTGGTCGTTCGCGACCGTGGCCGCCTCGACGATGATCGCCGACCACGCCCCGCTGGAGGTCCGCACCGACGTGCAGGGGGCCGCCGACCTCGTCATGGGGCTGACGGCGGCCGCGGCCGGCGCGCTGGCCGGTGTCGTGGTCGGCGCCTGGGGCTACCCCGTCCTCGCGACGGCGGCGGTCGCGCTCGCCGGTCTGGTCGTCGTGGCGGCGATCGCGGGGCACCGCTGGACGAGGACTGGCACTCTGGTCCCGTGACGTCGATGGGGGCCGAGGTGGCGGTCATCGGGGGGAGCGGCTTCTACGCCTTCCTCGAGGACGCGGAGGAGCGCGCCGTCAGCACGCCGTACGGCGAGCCGTCGGGGCCGATCAGCGTCGGCACGGTCGCCGGGCGCAGGGTGGCGTTCGTGCCGCGGCACGGCCCGCACCACGAGCACCCGCCCCACGCCATCAACTACCGCGCCAACCTGTGGGCGCTGCGCTCCCTGGGGGTGCGCCAGGTCCTGGCGCCGTGCGCCGTCGGCGGGCTGCGCGACGACGTCGCCCCCGGCGACGTGGTGGTGCCGGACCAGCTCGTCGACCGCACCCACCGCCGGGTGCAGAGCTACGTCGAGTCCGGCGCGGTGCACGTGCCGTTCGCGGACCCCTACTGCGACCGGCTCGGCGCCGCGGTCGCCGCCGCCGACCCCGGCGTGCGCCGGGGCGGCACCATGGTCGTCGTCGAGGGCCCGCGCTTCTCCACGCGCGCCGAGTCGCAGCACTACGCCGCGCAGGGCTGGAGCCTGGTCAACATGACCGGCCACCCCGAGGCGGTGCTCGCCCGCGAGCTGCGGCAGTGCTACGCCGCGATCGCCCTCGTCACCGACATGGACGCCGGCGTCGCCACGGGCGAGGGGGTCGGGCAGGAGGAGGTCTTCGCCCGCTTCGCGGAGAACCTCGACCGGCTGCGCAGCCTGCTGACGGCGGTGATCGGCGACCTGCCGGACCCCGACGGCTGCACCTGCAGCAGCTGGGCCGACGACCTCGAGCTGAGCTACGAGACCCCGGGCGAGCCGACGTGAGGGTCCTGCTCACCGGAGCCGCCGGCTTCATCGGGTCCGCCACCGCGGCGATCCTCGGCGAGGCCGGCCACGACGTGGTGGGCATCGACGCCATGCTCCCGATGGCGCACGGCGAGACCGGCCCGCCGGTCGGCATCCAGCAGCTCGACGTCCGCGACGCCGAGTCGTGGCCGGCGCTCCTGCGCGGCGTCGACGTCGTCTGCCACCAGGCGGCCGTGGTCGGGGCGGGCGTGAAGGTCGGCGACCTGCCGCTGTACGCCGCGCACAACGACCTCGGCACCGCAGCGCTGCTCGCCGCCATGCACGACGCCGAGGTCGACCGGCTGGTGCTGGCCTCCTCGATGGTGGTCTACGGCGAGGGCCGCTACGCCTGCGCCGAACACGGCGTGGTGGTGCCGCCGCCGCGCGCGGCGGCGGACCTCGCGACCGGCCGGTTCGACCCCTGCTGCCCTGCCTGCGGCGGGCCGCTGGACTGGGAGCTGGTCACCGAGGACGCGCGCCTCGACCCGCGCAGCGCCTACGCCGCCAGCAAGGTCGCGCAGGAGCACTACGCCGCTGCCTGGGCCCGGCACGCCGGGGGCGCGGTCGTCGCGCTGCGCTACCACAACGTCTACGGGCCGGGCATGCCGCGGGACACGCCGTACTCCGGCGTGGCGGCGCTGTTCCGCTCCGCGCTGGAGCGTGGCGCACCACCGACGGTCTACGAGGACGGCCGGCAGATGCGCGACTTCGTCCACGTCGCCGACGTTGCCCGCGCCAACCTGCGCGCCGTCGAGGCGGTCGCGGACCGTCCCGCGGGGGCGGTCGACGCCTACAACGTCTGCTCCGGCCACCCGGTCAGCGTCGGCGACGTCGCGCGGCTGGTGGCGGCCGGCCACGGCAGCGGGATCGCGCCGGTGGTGACGGGCGACCACCGCCCCGGCGACGTGCGCCACGTGGTGGCCTCGCCGGAGCTCGCCCGCGAGGAGCTCGGCTTCAGCGCGGCGGTCAGTCCCGAGGTGGGGCTGGCGGAGTTCGCGCACGCGCCGCTGCGCGACTGAGGAGATCACCAGGTCGTGTAGAGCAGGTGCTCCATCACGACCGCGACGGTGACCTGCAGCGCCAGCAGCGGTCGCCGCCAGCGCTCGGGCAGCAGCGCCGTCGCCAGCAGCAGCCACGGCACGAACGGCAGCCAGATGCGCTCCACCTCGGCCTTGCTCATCCGCGACAGGTCGGCCACCACGACCGCCGCGGCGGCACCGGCGACGAGCAGCAGCACGCTCCGCTCTGCGCGGCGGCCGAGCTCGACGAGCCGGCCGAGTCCGGCGCCCAGGGCGGGTCCGGCGCTCACGACGAGGGCGGCCAGGTTGGCCCACATCCAGTACGCCGCGGGGCGGTCCGCCGCGAGCCCGCGCCAGTAGCGCTCGTGGACCGCCGGCAGCCCCTCCCACCAGGCGAACCCGGCGGCCGCGAACGCCAGCACGACCGCGGAGGCCGCCGCGGCGGCGACCGGCAGCGGCCGCCACGACCGGGCGACGGCGAGCACGGCGAGGGCCAGGAAGCCCAGCAGCGGCAGGCCGTAGGAGAGCATCACGCAGGAGCCCAGCAGCAGCCCGGCGGCCACCGACCAGCCCACCGCGGCGCCCCGGCCGGACCGGGTGGCGGCGACCGCCAGGGCGGCCAGCCCCCACGCCGCGAACGCGGCGAAGACGGCGTCGGCCGACACCGCCATGAAGACCGCCGCCGGCCCCAGCACCAGGAACGGCGCCGCCCGCCGGGCCGCGGCCTCGGCACCGAGGGCGCGGAGCGTCACCAGCACCGCCGGCGCGACCGAGGCGGCGGCACCGGTCACCACCAGCCCGGCCGCCAGGTCGCCGCCGAGGCCGACGCGGACGAGTCCGACGAAGAGCAGCAGCGCCCCGGGCGGGTGGCCGGCGACGTGGGTGACCCAGTTGTCGGGGTGGTCCGGGGAGATCCGCGGCACGAACCCCTCGAGCAGCGCGCGCACGTCGTCGACCTCGCGCGCGGTCTCGAGGTACTCGTAGCCGTGCGCCAGCACCCGCGAGATCCCCGCCTCGCCGTCGACCAGCGCGAGCGAGAGCAGCCACGCCAGCGCCACGCCGTACGCCGTGAGCAGCAGCGGCCGCCACGCCAGCCTCCCGGCGTACGCCGCGGCGTACCGCCAGCCGAGCAGCGCGAGCAGCACAGCCGGGACGCTGCCGACGCCGACCCGCGGGTCCCAGAACCCGTGCGTCGGCGCCAGCTCTCCGCTGGCGCTGGCGCGGGGGGAGCGGGCGTTGACGTCCCAGCCGGTGAGCGGCGGCACGATGGCGGCGACCAGCACGAGCGCGATCGCGGCAGCCAGCCCCAGGGCGGCACCGCGCGACCCGGCCGCGCGTTTCGTCGTCCCTGCGGGCCCGGTCGTCGTCGGCGTCCGGTGGGCCTCCGCCATGCTCGCGAGCCTAGGGGGAGCGCGGCGTGCGCGGCGCTCCCACGGCGGCGACGTCACACGTTCGTAAGCCCGAACCGGTGCCGTGCGGCTCCGGCCGTCCCTAGGTTGGCGGTATGGACGGCCACCTGTCCGACCCGGCCCGCGACGCGGGAGACGACCCGGCCCGAGACCCGGACTGCGACCTGGTCCTGCCGTGCCGCGACGAGGCCCCGGCCCTGACCGCGCTGCTGCCGCGGGTGCCGTCCGGGTTCGCCGTGGTGGTCGTCGACAACGGCTCGACCGACGGCACCGCCGACGTCGCCTGCGCCCACGGGGCACGCGTCGTCACCGAGGACCGGCCCGGCTACGGGGCCGCCGTCCACGCCGGGCTGCTCGCCGCGACCCACGAGCACGTCGCGTTCATGGACGGCGACGGCTCCTTCGACCCCGCCGACCTGCTGCCGCTGCTGCGCGACGTCCGCTCCGGGCGGGCCGACCTCGCGGTGGGCCGGCGTCGACCGGTACGCACCGGGGTCTGGCCGTGGCACGCCCGGCTCGGCAACGCGCTGGTGGTGGGCTGGCTGCGGCGCCGCATCGACCTGCCCGCCCACGACATCGCGCCGATGCGGGTCTGCCGCCGGCAGGCGCTGCTCGACCTCGGCGTCGAGGACCGGCGCTTCGGCTACCCGGTCGAGCTGCTGCAGCGGGCGACCCGCGCCGGCTGGCGGGTCAGCGAGCACGACGTGGCCTATCACCCGCGCGCCGAGGGCACCCGCTCCAAGGTGTCCGGCTCCGTGCGGGGGACCGTCCGCACCGCCCGCGACTTCTGGCGGGTGCTGTCGTGACCCGGCTGCTGGTCGTCGCCCGCGCCCCGGTCCCCGGGGAGGCCAAGACGCGGCTGGCCCGCGTCGTCGGGGACGAGGTGGCTGCCGGGCTCGCCGCCGCCGCGCTGCTCGACACGCTCGAGGCCTGCGCCGCCACCGCCGGGGCCGCGGACTGCGTGCTCGCGCTGCACGGCGACCTCGCCCGCGCCAGCGACGGGGCAGGCCTGCAGGACGCACTCGCCGGCTGGGCGGTCGTGCCGCAGCACGGCGACGGCCTCGCCGAGCGGCTCGTCCACGCCCACGCCGACGCCGGCCCGGGCGCGGTGCTGCAGGTCGGCATGGACACGCCGCAGGTCACCCCGGCCCTGCTCGCCGAGGTCTGTGCCGGACTGGCCGGCCACGACGCGGTCCTCGGGCCCGCCGAGGACGGCGGCTGGTGGGTGCTGGCGCTGCGCGACCCGGCCCACGCCGCCGCGCTGGCCGGCGTACCGATGTCGACGCCGGAGACGTACGCCGCGACGCGGGCGGCGCTCGAGGCCCGCGGGCTGCGGGTGGGGACGGCCCCGACGCTGCGCGACGTCGACACCGCGGCCGACGCCGAGGCGGTGGCACGCACCGCCCCGGGCACACGCTTCGCCCGGCGCTGGGAGGCCTCGCCGTGACCCCCGTCGACGCCCCCTTCACGACCGTCTTCGCGCGGGCGCTGCGCGGCGAGCCCTGCGCCGTGGTCGGGCCGATGGTCGGGCCCGGCGGCACCCGGGCGCTGCCGGTCGCCGAGTGGACCCGCGAGGCGGACGACTCCGACGCGCTGCTGCTCGAGCAGTGCGACGGCCCGACGATCGACATCGGCTGCGGCCCCGGCCGGCTCACCGCGGCGCTCGCCGCGCTCGGCCACCTGGTGCTGGGCATCGACGTCGTCCCCGAGGCGGTGGGCCTGGCCCGCCGGCGAGGCGGCGCCGCGCTGCACCGGGACGTGTTCGGGCCCGTGCCCGGCGAGGGGCGGTGGGGGACGGCGCTGCTCGCCGACGGCAACATCGGGATCGGCGGCGACCCGGGCGCGCTGCTCGCCCGCGTGAGGCAGCTGCTGGACCCGCGCGGTCGCGTGGTCGTCGAGCTCGCCGGCCCCGGCACCGGCACGGCCACCGGCTGGGCGGTCCTCGAGTGCGCCGGCCTGCGCAGCCGGCCGTTCCGTTGGTCCGTCGTCGGGGTGGACGCCGTGGCCGCGCTCGCCGCCGCTGTCGGGCTGGCCGCCGTCGCGGTCCACACGTGGGACGGCCGCTGGTGCGCGGTGCTGGAGACGGCGACGTGAAGCCGCTCCGGAAGTCCCTGCCGTCGCCGCCGGTGCCCGCGCCGTCGGACTTCCGGTCGCGGCTGCGCAGCCCGGCGGTCGCCGCCCGGGTGGGGCTGTGGCTGGGGATCACGTTCGGGATCTGCTTCCTCACCGGCCTGGTGAGCCACTACGCGCAGAACCCCGACCAGCCGGTGCCGTTCCCGACCAGCCCCGCCTGGGGCTACCGCGTCACCCAGGGCCTGCACGTCGTCAGCGGCACCGCCGCGGTCCCGCTGCTGCTCGTGAAGCTGTGGGCGGTCTACCCGCGGCTCTTCGAGCGGCCGCCGACCAAGCCGCTCGGCCCGGTGGTCCGCCACGGCCTCGAGCGGGCGTCCATCGGGGTGCTCGTCGCCGCCGCGGTCTTCCAGCTCGCCACCGGCCTGGCCAACTCGGCCCAGTGGTACCCGTGGTCGTTCTCCTTCCGCGCCTCCCACTACGCCGTCGCCTGGGTGGCGATCGGCGCGCTGCTGGTCCACGTCGCCGTGAAGCTGCCGGTGATCCGCGACGCGCTCGGCCGCGACGTCGACGACCCGGCCGTCGACCAGGGCCACGGCCGACCCGAGGCCGACCGGGAGGGTGCGCTCTCCCGGCGCGGCCTGCTGCGCGCCACCTGGCTCGCCGCCGGCGTCGCCGTGCTCGCCACCGCCGGCAGCGCGGTGCCCGCGCTGCGCCGGGTCTCGGTGCTCGGCGTGCGCTCGGGCGACGGCCCGCAGGGGGTCCCGGTGAACAAGTCGGCGGCGGCCGCGGGCGTCACGGACTCCGCCACCAGCCCGGCGTTCCGGCTGGTCGTGGCGAACGGTGACCGCGAGGTCGGCCTCACCCGCGAGGACCTGCTGGCGCTGCCGCAGCGGACCGAGGAGCTGCCGATCGCCTGCGTGGAGGGGTGGAGCGCCTCCGGCACCTGGACCGGCGTACGGGTGCGGGACCTGCTGGCGCTCGTCGACGCCCCCGCCGACAGCGAGGTGCTGGTGGTCTCGCTGCAGGAGTCCGGGCCCTTCCGGCGCACGATCCTGCAGGACAACTTCGCCGAGGACGACCGCACCCTGATGGCGCTGGCGCTGAACGGCGAGACCCTCGACCTCGACCACGGCTTCCCGTGCCGGCTGATCGCCCCCAACCGCCCCGGGGTGCTGCAGACGAAGTGGGTGCACCGGCTGGAGGTGCAGGCGTGAGGCGCCCGAGGATCGCGGCGCTCGGCGAGGGTCTCGACGCCCGCTGGGTGACCGGCGCCGCCGGCGTCGCGCTGGCGGCGTACGGCGTGGGGTTGCTGCTCAGCCGCCAGGACCTCGACCGGCTGGTGGGCGTGGCGGTGTGGCTGGCGGTCGGCGTGGTGCTCCACGACCTCGTGCTGGCGCCGCTCGTGGTGCTGGTGGGTCTCGGCGTGGCGCGACTGGTGCCGCCGGTGGCCCGTGGCGCGGTCGCGGTCGGGGCGGTGGTCCTCGGGTCGGTGACGCTGCTGGCCGTGCCGGTGCTGGGCCGTTTCGGGGCCCGCGCCGACAACCCGAGCCTCTTGGACCGGCCCTACTGGGCCGGGTGGGCGCTGCTGGTGGTCCTGACCGCGGCCGCGGTGGCGGGTGCGGTGGGCCTCGCCGTCGTACGCTCGCGACAGGGGCGTGCCGCCCGGGAGGAGGGCTGAGATGGCCCGCGTGATGGTCGTCGACGACGACCCCACCGTGCGCGAGGTGGTCGTGTCCTACCTGCGGGCCCACCGCCACGAGGTCACCGAGGCCGGTGACGGTGAGGGTGCGCTGCGGCTGATGGGGGAGCGGCCGGCCGACCTCGTCGTGCTCGACCTGATGCTCCCCGGGATCGACGGGCTCGAGGTGTGCCGCCGGCTCCGCGCCCAGAACGACGTCCCGGTCATCATGCTCACCGCTCTCGGCGCCGAGACCGACCGCGTCGTCGGCCTCGAGACCGGCGCCGACGACTACGTCACGAAGCCGTTCAGCCCGCGCGAGCTCGCACTCCGGGTCGACTCGGTGCTGCGCCGCACCAGCGGGCCGGACCAGGACTCGCCGCCGGTGGTCACCGACGGCGACCTGGTGGTCGACGCCCCCGCGCACCGCGCCACCCTCGCCGGCGAGGAGCTGTCGCTCACGGCACGCGAGTTCGACCTGCTGCACTTCCTCGCCGCCCACCCCGGGCGCGCCTTCACCCGCGAGGACCTGCTGCAGCAGGTGTGGGGCTGGTCGATCGGGGACCGGTCGACCGTGACGGTGCACGTGCGGCGGCTGCGGGAGAAGGTCGAGCGCGACCCGACCCGGCCCTCCCGGCTGGTGACCGTCTGGGGCGTCGGCTACCGGTGGGAGGCCGCGACATGAGGACGGCGGCATGACCGGCGAGCAGGTCCAGGTCGTCCTGGTCGCCGCGGTCGCGGCGCTCCTCGTCGGTGCGCTCGGCCTCGGCGCCGGCTGGCTGCTGCGGCACCGCTCGGTGCGCTGGCAGCTCGGGCTGGTCGCGGTCACCGGGGTGGTGGCGGTGCTGGCCGGGGTGCTGGCGATCGCCCGGCTGATGCTGATCTCCGACCACGACCTGCAGGTCGTCACGCTGGTCGCCGTCGCGGCCGGTGCCGTCGCGCTGCTGGTGGCGCTGGCGCTCGGCGGCGCCATCGTGCGGTGGTCCCACGCGCTGCGCGAGGAGGTACGCCGGGTCGGCACCCGGTCGGCGTACGGCCCGGGCGGCGACGGTGCGGGCGGCGACGAGCTGGGCCCCCGCGAGTTCCGGGACCTGTCCGAGGAGCTGGCTCTGGCCCGCACCCGGCTGGAGGAGGCGCAGGCGCGGGAGCGGCGGCTGGAGGGGTCGCGCCGGGAGCTCGTCTCGTGGGTCTCGCACGACCTGCGCACCCCGCTGGCCGGGCTGCGCGCGATGACCGAGGCGCTGGAGGACGGCCTGGCCGCGGACCCGGCGCGGTACCACCGCCAGATCCGCGCCGAGGTCGACCGGACGGTCCGGATGGTCGACGACCTCTTCGAGCTGTCCCGGATCCACGCGGGCGTGCTGCGGCTGAGCCCCGAGCCGGTGCTGCTCGGCGACGTCGTGAGCGAGACCATCGCCGGGGCCGACCCGGTGGCCCGGGCCCGCCGGGTGCACCTCGGCGGCTCGGTCGACGGCGCGGTCGAGGTCAGTGCGGACCCGGCGGGACTGTCGCGGGTGCTGACCAACCTCGTCATGAACGCCATCAGGCACACGCCCGCCGACGGCGTCGTGGAGATCCACGGTCGGGCGCTGCCCGTGCAGCCCGGCGCGCCGGGCGAGATCGAGCTCAGCGTCACCGACGGCTGCGGCGGGATCCCGGACGACGTCCGGGCGCGCGTCTTCGACGTCGCCTGGCAGGGGGAGGCTGCGCGGACGCCCGACACCGGGCTCGACGGCCCGGACGGTGCCGGGAGCGGTGCCGGGAGCGGTGCCGGGCGGGGCGGGGGACTGGGGCTGGCCATCGTGAAGGGCATCGTCGAGGCCCACCGGGGCCGGGTGGACGTCGAGAACGTCGACCACGGCTGCCGGTTCCGGGTGCTGCTGCCTGCCGCGACAGCCTGACGGTGACAAGCCCGACACGCCGCACCCGGTGCCGATCTCGAACACGTGTTCGGGTTACCGTGGTGACCACAGGTGACGCGCTGGTCGACGTCGTCCCCAGGGGTCGGGATCCCCGACGACCCTGTCGGAGGTCGCGTCTAGCGTTCTGACCACGATGACGACGACACGCAAGGCGACAGGCAAGACCTCTCGCAGTACCTCAGGCAACGGGGCTCGGGGAGCCCGGACAGGACGGAACGACATGGCAGGTGGAGACCGCGACAAGGCCCTCGACGCCGCGCTCGCCAACATCGAGCGGCAGTTCGGCAAGGGCTCCGTCATGCGCCTGGGCGACGAGACCCGGGCGCCCCTGGAGGTGATCCCGACCGGGGCGATCTCCCTCGACGTCGCGCTGGGCCTCGGCGGCCTGCCGCGCGGCCGCGTCGTGGAGATCTACGGTCCGGAGTCCTCCGGTAAGACCACGGTCGCCCTGCACGCGGTGGCCAACGCCCAGCGGGCCGGCGGCATCGTCGCCTTCATCGACGCCGAGCACGCCCTCGACCCGGAGTACGCCAAGGCCCTCGGCGTCGACACCGACGCCCTGCTCGTCTCCCAGCCCGACTCCGGTGAGCAGGCGCTCGAGATCGCCGACATGCTGATCCGCTCGGGCGCCCTCGACCTCATCGTCATCGACTCGGTGGCCGCGCTCGTGCCGCGGGCCGAGATCGAGGGCGAGATGGGCGACAGCCACGTCGGCCTCCAGGCCCGCCTGATGAGCCAGGCGCTGCGGAAGATGACCGGTGCCCTCAACGGCGCCGGCACGACCGCGATCTTCATCAACCAGCTCCGCGAGAAGATCGGCGTCATGTTCGGCTCGCCCGAGACCACGACCGGTGGCCGGGCGCTGAAGTTCTACGCCTCGGTCCGGCTCGACGTGCGCCGCATCGAGACCCTCAAGGACGGCCAGGAGATGGTCGGCAACCGCACCCGCGTCAAGGTCGTCAAGAACAAGGTCGCCCCGCCGTTCAAGCAGGCCGAGTTCGACATCATGTACGGCAAGGGCATCTCCCGCGAGGGCGGCCTCATCGACGTGGGCGTCGAGTCGGGCCTCGTCCGCAAGGCCGGCGCCTGGTACACCTACGAGGGCGACCAGCTCGGCCAGGGCAAGGAGAACGCCCGCTCCTTCCTGCGCGACAACCCCGACCTCGCCAACGAGCTCGAGAAGAAGATCCTCGAGAAGCTCGGCGTCGGCCCGACGGTCGACGCCGAGGCGGCACCGGCCGACCCGATCGGTGTCGATGACTTCTGATCCCGCCGGGGGCCGTCCCTGGGAGGGTGACGTGGCCGCCGGGGTGGCGGCGTGGACCGGGTCCGCGCCGCCACCACCGCCGGCGGACCCCGTCAGCCAGGGGCCGGACGCCGACCCGGAGTCGGTGGCCCGCACGATCCTGCTCGACCAGCTGACGGGGCGGGCGCGCAGCCGCAAGGAGCTGGCCGACAAGCTGGCCGCCCGCAACGTGCCGGACGACGTCGCGACCCGGCTCCTCGACCGGTTCGAGGAGGTCGGGCTCGTCGACGACGAGGCCTTCGCCCGGACCTGGGTCTCTGCCCGGCAGTCCGGCAAGGGGCTGGCGCGCCGCGCGCTGGCACAGGAGCTGCGCCGCAAGGGCGTCGACGACGAGGTCGCCCGCGAGGCGCTCGACGAGATCGACCCCGACGACGAGGAGGCGGCGGCCCGCGCCCTCGTCCGCAAGAAGCTCCGCTCGCTGAGCCGGGTCGACAACGCCACCGCGACGCGGCGCCTCGTCGGCATGCTGGCCCGCAAGGGCTACCCGTCAGGCCTCGCCTTCGCGGTGGTGCGTGACGAGCTCGGGGCCGACCCCGAGGCGGATCAGGCGTTCGAGGACGACTGACCCGACAGCGCGGGCTCGCGGTGCGGCGCCAGGTCGGCGAGGGCCGCAAGCACGTCGTCGAGGTCGTCGGCGAGCGCGGCGGGGTCGGCCACCACGGCCGCCGCGCCGGCCTGCCGCAGCTCCTCTGCCGAGAGGCCACCGGTCAGCAGGGCCACGCAGGGCAGGTGGCGCTGCGCCGCCGTCTCGATGTCCCACACGGCGTCGCCGACCATGAAGGCCGACTCGCCGCCGACGAGCTCCAGCGCCCGGTCGATCAGGTCCGGGGCCGGCTTCGAGGCGTCGGCGTCCGAGCCCGACACGAAGTCGTGCAGCGACTCCTCGGCGCCGACGAGCTCGAGCAGCTGCTCGGTCTG
The DNA here is from genome assembly GCF_042659625.1 of Nocardioides sp. GCM10027114. Taxonomy (NCBI): domain Bacteria; kingdom Bacillati; phylum Actinomycetota; class Actinomycetes; order Propionibacteriales; family Nocardioidaceae; genus Nocardioides; species Nocardioides sp. GCM10027114. The sequence goes on along the minus strand of NZ_JBHSSS010000008.1, from coordinate 65,674 downwards.
CTCGCGCTCCCCGGAGCTGGCCACCACGACCTTGAGGCCGTGCTCACGCAGCACCTCGAGCAGGGCACGCGCCCCCTCCGTCGGCGTCACCTGGTGCTGCAGCGCGGTGAAGCGCTCGCCGTGCAGGGAGCGCACCTCGTCGCCGACGGCGGTCTCGGCCGGCTGGCCGGCCACCTCGGCCACCAGCCGGTCGCCGCCCATGCCGATCGCCCGGTGGATCCGTGCGGCGGGCACCTCCATCCCCACGGCCAGGAACGCTGACCGCCAGGCGACGACGTGCTGGTAGACGGAGTCGACGAGGGTTCCGTCCAGGTCGAGGATGGCGGTGTCGAAGGCGCGGTCGGTGCTCATGAGAATCTCCCCAGGTTGGTGCAGGCCAGGCGCGTGAGGCCGGGTTGGTGCAGGTTCGTGCAGGGTGGTGCGGTCTGCCCCTGCGCCGTGCCCGATGCTGCCTGCCGCAAACCCCTGTGGCCACCCCTGCGCCGGATCTGGACCCGAACCGACCGGTCTGCGGTGCGGGCCGCCGTCGTGGATCCGCCATGATGACGCCATGGACGAGCCCACCCTGCGCCTGCCGCCCGGCCCCGTCGACCTCTCCTCGATCCCGACGGACGCCACGCCGGGCTTCGACGGCGACAAGGACCAGGGCAAGGCGGCGCTGGCCGAGCTCGGCGACGACCTCGCGGACCTGCAGGAGCGGCTGTTCGCCGAGGGCGTCGCGTCGCCGGACGGCGCCCGCAGCGTCCTGCTCGTGCTGCAGGGGATGGACACCTCCGGCAAGGGCGGGGTGCTGCGCCACACCGTCGGGCTGGTCGACCCGCAGGGGGTCCGCATCACGTCCTTCAAGGCTCCGACCGCCGAGGAGCGCGAGCAGGACTTCCTGTGGCGGATCCGCAAGGCGCTGCCCGGCCCCGGGCTGATCGGCGTCTTCGACCGCTCCCACTACGAGGACGTGCTCGTGGCGCGCGTGCGCCGCCTGGCTGACGAGGCCGAGATCGAGCGCCGCTACGAGGCGATCAACGAGTTCGAGGCCGAGCTGCTGGCCTCCGGCACCACCGTGGTCAAGTGCCTGCTCCACCTCTCCCGGGAGGAGCAGCACGCCCGCCTCGTCGCCCGCCTCGAGAAGGCGCACAAGCACTGGAAGTACGACCCCGGCGACCTCGAGGACCGCGCGCGGTGGCCGCAGTTCCGGGAGGCCTACGAGGTCGCCCTCGAGCGCACCAACACGGAGGTGGCACCGTGGTACGTCGTCCCGGCGGACCGCAAGTGGTACCGCAACCTGGCGGTCGGCCGGCTCCTCCACGACACGCTGGAGCGGATGGCGCCGGCGTGGCCGGAGGCTGACTTCGACGTGGAGGAGCAGCTGCGGCTGCTCCGGCAGGAGGGGGAAGCCTCGTGATCCCGACCGTCTCGGTCACCCGCTACGTCACGCCCCTCCGGGAGGGCGGCAGCCTGCCCGGCCTGGTGGAGGCCGACGACCTCGGCACCTACGTGTGCAAGTTCCGCGGCGCCGGCCAGGGACCGCGGGTGCTGGTGGCCGAGGTCGTCGTGGGCGAGCTGGCGCGCCGGGTCGGGCTCGCCACGCCGCGGCTGGTGGCCCTCGACCTGGACCCCGAGATCGCCCGCTACGAGGCCGACGAGGAGGTCCAGGACCTGCTGAACGCCAGCCCGGGGCTCAACCTCGGCATCGACTTCCTGCCCGGCGCGTTCGGCTACGACGGCGACCTCGGCACGGACCCGGCGGTGGCCAGCCGGGTGCTGTGGCTCGACGCCTTCACGGCCAACGTCGACCGCTCGTGGCGCAACCCGAACCTGCTGTGCTGGCACGGCGACCTGTGGGTCATCGACCACGGCGCCTCGCTCTACTTCCACCACGCCTGGAGCGGCGGCGTCTCCGACCCGGCGCGGTTCGCCGCCCAGCCCTGGGACGCCGGCGACCACGTGCTGCGCGGCTGCGCGGATCGGGTGGCCGAGGTCGACGCGGAGCTGCGCGACCGGCTGGACCCGGCCGTCTTCGAGGAGGTCGTGGCGCAGGTGCCGGATGCCTGGCTCGAGCCGGTGCCCGGCGCGGAGTCGCCCGACGCTCTGCGGGCGGCCTACGTTCGCTTCCTCACCGCCCGGCTGGGCAGCCGCCAGTGGCTGCCGGGGGAGCGTGCCGCATGACCCGGCTCGCCTACCAGTACGTCGTGCTGCGCTGCGTCCCGCGCGTCGACCGCGAGGAGTTCCTCAACGTCGGCGTCGTCGTCTACTGCGAGGCGGCCGGGTTCCTGCAGGCCGCCTGGAGCGTCGACGAGCAGCGGCTGCGCGCGCTCGACCAGCGGCTCGACCTGGACCAGCTCTGCGACGCCCTCCGGTTCGTCGAGGGGGTCTGCGCCGGTGACGAGCGCGGGGGAGCGGCCGCCGGCAAGCCGCCCGGCACCCGCTTCGGCTTCCTCAAGGCCCCGCGCAGCACGGTCCTCCAGCCCGGTCCCGTGCACGGCGGCGTCACCACCGACCCCGCCCGCCAGCTCGAGCACCTCCTCGAGCGACTCGTCGGCTGAAGCGCGAGCTGCCAGCAGTTCCCCTCCAGGAGCACACGAGCTGCCACCAGTTGCCGCGCGCTGCGGCAACTGGTGGCAGCTCGGCGTCAGACGGGGACGAGCTCGACCGCGCCGACGGCGTACCGGGCAAGGATCGTGCGGGCGACCTCGGGGTGCACGCCCAGCGGGGCGGAGACCGCCACCGCACCCGCCTCGTAGGCGAGCTCGGCCGCACGGTCCGGCAGGAAGCCGGGCGCGAGGAAGAGGGAGGCGACCGCGATGTGGCGGCGGCCCTGGGCGCGGAAGGCGCGCACGGCCTCGCCGGTGGCCGGCGGGGACGCCGAGGCGAACGCCGCGGTCACCGGCAGCTTGTGGTGGGTGCCCCACAGCCGGGCGAGCCGGGCGACCGCCTGGTTGGCCAGTGGGTCGGACGAGCCGGCCGCGGCGAGCACGAGCGCGTCGAGCTCGCGGACCCGACGCTCCTTGAGGGCGTCGCGGAGCCGCTGGTCGAGCACCTCGAGGAAGGTGGGCTGCAGCCCGAGCACGTCGGTCGTGCTGATCCTGAGACCCTCGTGGCGCTCGGTGGCCTCGGCCACGGCGCGGGGGACGTCGACCTTGGCGTGGTAGGCCTCGGTGAGCAGCAGCGGGACGACGACGATCTCGTCGTGGCCGGCGCGGACGAGCTTGTTCACCACCGTCTGGAAGGACGGCTTCGACAGCTCGAGGAAGGCCGCCTCGACGCGGAGGTCGGGCCGGCTCTCGCGGACGAGGTCGATGAGGGCGGTGATCGTCTCGGCGGACCGCGGGTCCCGGCTGCCGTGTGCCAGGGCCACCAGTGCAGGAGCAGCCATCAGTGCTGCCTCCCTTCGTTGCGGGGTGAGGGACGACCGACGACGCTGTCGATCTGGGGGGTCTGGGGGTTGAGGTGCGGGGTCATGCGTGGATCCCGCACTCGGTCTTGCCGGTGCCGGCCCAGCGGCCGCTGCGCGGGTCGTCGCCGGGGGCGACGCGCCTGGTGCACGGCCAGCAGCCGATGGAGGGGTAGCCGTCGTAGACGAGCGGGTTGACCAGCACACCGTTCTCGACGATGTAGCGGTCGACCTGCTCGTCGGTCCAGCGGGCGAGTGGGGAGACCTTGACCTTGCCCTTGCGGGCGTCCCAGCCGACGACGGGCGCGATGACCCGGTGGTGGGTCTCGGCGCGGCGCAGGCCGGTCGCCCAGGCGTCGTACCCGGCCAGGGCGTCGGCGAGCGGCTGCACCTTGCGCAGCGCGCAGCAGCGGTCCGGGTCGGTGCGGAAGAGGTCCTTGCCGTGCTCGGCGTCCTGCTCCGCCACACTCTGGACGGGCGTGATGGTGAGCAGATTGACGTCGAGCGTCGCCTCGACGGCGTCACGCGTGCCGATGGTCTCGGCGAAGTGGTAGCCGGTGTCGAGGAAGACCACGTCGATGCCCGGCGCGACCTTGGACGCCAGGTCGGCGAGGACGGCGTCGGCCATCGACGAGGTGATGCAGAACCGTTCGCCGAACGTCGCCACCGCCCACTCGATGATGTGCTCGGCGGGAGCCAGCTCGAGCTCGGCGCCGACGTGCGACACGAGGTCGCGCAGCTCCTCGGGGGAGCGCCCCTCGGTGTGGCTGCCGCGGTTGCTGCTCGCGGTGCGCGTGGTCGCTGCGGTCATGACCCGTCCTCCGGGGCGCCGCTCGTGGGCCGGACCAGGCCGAGCATCTTCAGCGTGAACGCGCGCAGGCAGGAGCGGCACTCCCACGACCCATGGGCTCCCTCGTGCGGCCAGAGGTTCTCGTCGCCGCAGTAGGGGCAGTGGAAGGGGACCGCGCGCTCGGACATCTCAGGCCGCCCCCTCCGACTCGTCGGGCTCGCCGCGCAGCAGCTCCTCGTCCGCGCGGGCGACCCAGGCCGCGAACGACTCGTCGTCCTCCCGGTCCGCCAGGAAGGCGCGGACGACGGCGGTGACGTAGTCGTCCAGGCCGGTGCTGGTGACCTTGTGGGCCCGCAGCTTGCGGCCGAAGTTGGCGTGGAGCCCGGTCGCGCCGCCGAGGTGCACCTGGAAACCCTCCACCTGCCGGCCGTCGGCATCGAGGACCAGCTGGCCCTTGAGGCCGATGTCGGCGACCTGGGTGCGGGCGCAGGCGTTGGGGCAGCCGTTGACGTTGACGGTGATCGGCACGTCGAGGTCCGGGAACCGGCGCTCGAGCTCGGCGACGAGGTCGCGGGCGCGGTTCTTGGTGTCGACGATGGCGAGCTTGCAGAACTCGATGCCGGTGCAGGCCATGGTGTTGCGCCGCCACTGCGACGGGCGCGCCGACAGCCCGATCCCGTCGAGCCCGTCGAGCAGGGCGTCGACCCGGTCGGCGTCGACGCCGATCAGCACGATCTTCTGGTACGGCGTGAGCCGGGCGCCCTCGACGCCGTGCTCCTCCATGAGGTCGGCGAGCTGCTCCAGCAGCGTGCCGGAGACCCGGCCCGCGGTCGGGGCGACGCCGACGTAGCGCTTGCCGTCCTTCTGCTCGTGCACGCCGATGTGGTCGCGGTGACCCACGGGGGAGGGCGGCGAGGGGGTGGAGACGAGCTTGCGGTCGAGGTACTCCGTCTCGAGGACCTCGCGGAACTTCTCGACGCCCCAGTCGGCCACCAGGAACTTCAGCCGGGCGCGGGAGCGCAGCCGGCGGTAGCCGTAGTCGCGGAAGATGCGGCAGACCGCGGCCCACACGTCGGGCACCTCGTCGAGGGCGATCCAGACGCCGAGCTTCTGGGCGAGCATCGGGTTGGTCGACAGCCCGCCTCCGACCCAGAGGTCGAAGCCCGGGCCGAGGTCGGGGTGCACGGTGCCGACGAAGGCGACGTCGTTCGTCTCGGGCGAGACGTCGTGGCTGGGGTGCCCGGTGAGCGCGGTCTTGAACTTGCGGGGGAGGTTCGCCAGCTCGGGGTCGCCGATGTAGCGCCGCTTGATCTCCTCCAGCGCGCTGGTGCCGTCGATGATCTCGTCGGCGGCGACCCCGGCGACCGGCGAGCCCAGGAACGGTCGGGGCGAGTCCCCGCAGGCCTCGAGGGTGCTGAGCCCGGCGTCCTCGAGCCGCTGCCAGATCGTGGGGACGTCCTCGACGCGGATCCAGTGGTACTGGATGTTCTCGCGGTCGGTGACGTCGGCGGTGTCGCGAGCGAGCTCGCGACCGATGCTTCCCAGGGCGCGCACGGTGGCCGGGGGCAGCAGCGCGCCGTCCGTGCGGACCCGCATCATGAAGAACTCGTCGTCGAGCTCGTGCTCCTCGAGGAGTGCGGTCTTGCCGCCGTCGAAGCCCGGGGCGCGCTGGGTGTACAGGCCCAGCCAGCGGAACCGGCCGCGCAGGTCACTCGGGTCGATCGAGGCGAACCCGCGCCGCGAGTAGATGTTGAGGATCCGGTCGCGGACGTTGAGCGGGTTGTCGTCCTTCTTGGTCTGCTCGTTCTTGTTCAGGGGCTCGCGGTAGCCGAGCGCCCACTGGCCCTCGCCACGGCGGGGGCGGGGACGGCGAGCAGGAGCGGTCTGCAGTTCAGACATGAGGTGGTCCTTGACGCTGAGGTGCCGCGCGCGACGGTGAGCGCGGGAATCGAACGAGGGGCGGCGTGGTTTCAGCGGGGCCAACACATCATGCTGCGGGTGCGCCCGAAGTCCACGTGGCGTCGAACCACGAGGTGGGCGTGCGTCGCAGCAGTGATCATGACGAGGAGTCTCACGGGACGGACGGGCCTCCCACAAGTCGAGATCTCATGCAGTGAGATGCCCGTCCCGAATTCTGGGACAGGCAGCGCTGCTGCCGCCTGAGAGGGCCTGCGGGTGCGGTCCAGGTCACACGCTGAGGGCGTTCGGGGGCGTCCGGAGGTGTCCGGAGGCAGGCACCCGACCGTGCGAGCCTGTGGTGGCTCACTACGCTGAGGCCATGACGGATGCCCTCATCAGCAGCGCGTACAGCCAGGCCCTCGAGGTCATTGCCTCGGTCGAACCCCGGATCGCGGAGGCGACCCGCCAGGAGCTCGCCGACCAGCGGTCGTCGCTCAAGCTGATCGCGAGCGAGAACTACGCCTCGCCGGCGGTGCTGCTGACCATGGGCACCTGGTTCAGCGACAAGTACGCCGAGGGGACGGTCGGCCACCGCTTCTACGCCGGCTGCCAGAACGTCGACACCGTCGAGTCCGTCGCCGCCGAGCACGCCCGCGAGCTCTTCGGCGCGCCGTACGCCTACGTGCAGCCGCACTCCGGCATCGACGCCAACCTCGTCGCCTACTGGTCGATCCTCGCCCATCGCGTCGAGGCCCCCGGCCTCGAGAAGCTCGGCGCCAAGAACGTCAACGAGCTGAGCGAGGAGGACTGGGAGTCGCTGCGCCGCGAGTTCGGCAACCAGCGGCTGCTCGGCATGTCGCTCGACGCCGGCGGCCACCTCACCCACGGCTTCCGCCCGAACATCAGCGGCAAGATGTTCCACCAGCAGCAGTACGGCACCGACCCCGAGACCGGTCTGCTCGACTACGACCAGGTCGCTGCGAAGGCTCGCGAGTTCAAGCCGCTGGTGCTCGTGGCCGGCTACTCCGCCTACCCGCGCCGGGTGAACTTCGCCAAGATGCGCGAGATCGCCGACGAGGTCGGCGCCACCCTCATGGTCGACATGGCCCACTTCGCGGGCCTGGTGGCCGGCAAGGTGTTCACCGGCGACGAGGACCCGGTGCCGCACGCCCAGCTCGTCACCACGACGACCCACAAGTCGCTGCGCGGCCCGCGCGGCGGCCTCGTGCTCGCGCAGGAGGAGTTCGCCGGGGACGTCGACCGCGGCTGCCCGATGGTCCTCGGCGGCCCGCTGTCACACATGATGGCCGCCAAGGCCGTGGCGCTGGCCGAGGCCCGCACCCAGGACTTCCGCGATTACGCCCAGCGGGTCGCCGACAACGCCCAGTCGCTGGCGGACGGCTTCCTCAAGAGGGGGGCCAACCTCGTCACCGGCGGCACCGACAACCACCTCGTGCTGCTCGACGTCTCCTCGTTCGGGCTCACCGGCCGGCAGGCCGAGTCGGCGCTGCTCGAGGCCGGCGTCGTGACCAACCGCAACTCCGTCCCCTCGGACCCGAACGGCGCGTGGTACACCTCCGGCATCCGCCTCGGCACCCCGGCGCTCACCACCCGCGGCTTCGGCCACGACGAGTTCGACCGCGTGGCCGAGCTCATCGTCGACGTGCTGTCGAGCACCGAGGCCGGCACGACCAAGGCCGGCGGGCCGTCGAAGGCGTCGTACGTGCTGGGTGACGGGGTTGCCGACAAGGTCCGCGCCGCGTCGGCGGAGATGCTCGACAAGCACCCGCTCTACCCGGGCCTCGAGCTCTCCTGACGAGCCGGTCCCGGGGTCGGCCGGGCCCCGCGCTCAGCCGACCTCCGGGACCGCCCGGTCCACGATCGATCGCAGGTCGCCGACGCCCAGCGTCCCGAACGTGCCGTCGTACGACGTGCCGAGCCGGGAGCCGCAGAAGGCGTCGGCCACCTCGGCCGGCGCGTGCTGGACCAGCAGCGCGCCCTGCAGGCAGGCGGCCATCCGGCCGGCGAGCCGTCGCGCGGTGACCTCGAGCGTCGCCGAGTCGCCGAGCAGGGCCAGGGTGTCGTCGACCGCCCGGTCGAGGCGGGTGTCCACGCCGCGGGCGCGGCCGACCTCGGTGATCCACGCCTGGAGGGACTCCGGCTCGCGCCCGAGCGCCCGGAGCACGTCGAGGGCGTTGACGTTGCCGGAGCCCTCCCACACCGAGTTGAGCGGCGCCTCGCGGTAGAGCAGCGGCAGCCCGGACTCCTCGACGTATCCGTTGCCGCCGAGGCACTCCAGCGCCTCGGCCACGACTGCGGGGGTCCGCTTGCAGACCCAGAACTTCGCCAGCGGCAGTGCGATCCGTCGCAGCGCCGCCTCGTGGGGGTCGTCGGCGCGGTCGACCGCGGCCGCGAGCCGGATGGCCAGGGTGGTGGCCGCCTCGACCTCGACCGCGAGGTCGGCGAGCACGTTCTGCATCAGCGGCTTGTCGAGGAGCAGCGACCCGAAGGCGGAGCGGTGGGCGGCGTGCCACGCCGCCTCGTTGAGCGCGCGCCGCATCAGCGACGTCGAGCCGAGGACGCAGTCGAGCCGGGTCGCCGCGACCATCTCGATGATGGTGCGCACGCCGCGGCCCTCGTCCCCGAGCCGCCGGGCGAGGGTGCCCCGGAGCTCGAGCTCCGAGGAGGCGTTGGACCGGTTGCCCAGCTTGTCCTTGAGTCGTACGACGTCGAGCCGGTTGCGGCTGCCGTCCGGCAGCACCCGCGGCACCACGAAGCAGGTGACGCCGCCGTCGGCCTGCGCGAGCACCAGGAAGACGTCGTTCATCGGGGCCGAGGTGAACCACTTGTGGCCGTGCAGGGCGTACTCACCGTCGACGGACGTCGGCACGGCCCGGGTCACGTTGGCGCGCACGTCCGAGCCGCCCTGCTTCTCGGTCATCCCCATCCCGGCGAGGGCGCCGCGCTTGCTGCTCGCCAGCCGGACCCCCGGGTCGTACTCCGTCGAGGCCAGCAGCGGGGTCCACTCCTTGGCCAGCACGTCGTCGGCCCGCAGCGCCGGCACCGCGGCGTACGTCATCGAGATCGGGCAGCCGTGCCCGGGCTCGGTGTGTGACCAGGCCATGAACCCGGCCGCGCGGCGCACGTGGGCGTGGGGGGAGTCGGACTCCCACGGGGTTGCGGCCAGCCCGTGCCCGACCGCGCGCTCCATCAGCCAGTGCCACGACGGGTGGAACTCGACCTCGTCGATGCGGTGGCCGTAGCGGTCGTAGGTCCTGAGCCGCGGGTGGTGCTCGTTGGCCAGCATGCCGTGCTCGCGCGCCTCGGCCGTGGCGGCCTCCGCTCCGACCGGCGCCAGGTCCTCGACGACGTCCGGGCCGGCGTGGCGGGTGACCGCCTCGACGAGCGCGGGATCGCCGGTGACCGTGTTGTGCCCGACGAGGGGTGGAGCCTGGTTCACGACGCTGCGGATGTCGGGGGTGCTGCCTGCCGGTTCGGGCGTGTCCATGTGGCTACCGTAGGGCGTATGCCGCCCGCCCAGAGCCACTCCCACGCGGGGCCGGCCCGGGCGACGGCATGGCTCCGCCACGCGCGGCACGTCGCGTGGCGCCTGGTGGTGACCACCGTCGGCGCCTGCATGCGGCACCGGGTGACCGGCCTGGCGGCCGAGGCGGCGTTCTTCGCGGTGGTGTCGGTGCCGCCGCTGATCTTCGCCCTCGCGGGGACGATCGGCTACGTCAGCGACTACTTCACGCCGGCCCAGGTCGCCGACGTGCGCGGGGCCATCATCGACCTCGCGTCGCGGGCGCTGACCGACAGTGCGGTGGACCGGATCATCACGCCCACCATCGACGACGTCCTCGACGGCGGTCGGTTCGACGTGATCTCGATCGGCTTCGTGCTGGCGTTGTGGTCGGGGTCGCGCGCGCTCAACGTCTTCGTCGACACCATCACGATCATGCACGGCCTCGGCGGCCACCGAGGGATCATCAAGACCCGGGCGCTGTCCTTCCTGCTGTACATCCTCGCGATGGTCACCGGCGTGATCGCGCTGCCGCTGGTGGTCGCCGGCCCGGGCCTGGTGCGCGACGTGCTGCCGGAGACCCTCGACTTCCTGATGATGTTCTACTGGCCGGCCGTCGTGGTGCTGTGCATCTGCTTCCTGGCCACGCTCTACCACGTGTCGGTGCCGGTGCGGACCAACTGGAGCTTCAACCTGCCCGGTGCGACGTTCGCGCTCGCCTGCTGGCTGGGTGGCTCGGCCGTGCTGCGCTGGGTCCTCACCGTCACCGCGGCTGACTCCAAGTCCATCTACGGCCCGCTGGCCGCGCCGATCGCGGTGCTGCTGTGGCTCTACCTGCTCGCGATCGCGGTGCTGATCGGCGCAGCCGTCAACGCCGCCTTCGACACGGTCTTCCCGCAGAAGAACACCACGCGCGCCCGCCGGGAGCTGGTGCAGCGGCTGCGGCAGCGGCTCCCGGCCCGGGACAACGGTGGCGCCCACAGGGTCGCGGCCGACACCGACACGGACGACGTCGAGTAGGTTTCCCCCGTGGCTGACCAGACCGGCGACCTCGCCGACGACCGCACCTTCCGGGTCGCCCTGCCCGAGGTGCAGCGCTCCCCGTGGTGGGAGCTGGGCCGACGGGTCCTGCTGGCGGTCGCCATCCTCGTGACGACGGTGATGCTGGTCTGGCTCGACCGGGAGGGCTACCGCGACAACACCGACCCGACTGGCAGGGTCGACCTGATCGACGCGATCTACTACACGACCGTCACGCTCAGCACGACCGGCTACGGCGACATCGCGCCGGTCGCGCCGCATGCCCGCCTGATCAACGCGTTCGTGATCACCCCGCTGCGCATCGGGTTCCTGGTCCTGCTGATCGGCACCACCCTGGAGGTCCTCGCCTCGCAGGGACGCGAGATGTTCCGGGTCGCCCGGTGGAGGAAGAAGATGGGGAACCACGTCGTCGTCGTCGGCTACGGCACCAAGGGGCGCAGCGCCGCCGACACGCTCGTCAACAACGGCCTCGACCGCGAGTCGATCGTCGTGGTCGACAACGGGCCCACCGCCCTTCAGGACGCGCACGCCGACGGCCTCGCCGTCGTCACCGGCGACGCGACCAGGCGCGAGGTGCTGCGCCGGGCCGGTGTCGCCAAGGCGGACCAGGTCATCATCACCACCGACCGCGACGACTCCAACGTGCTCGCCACCCTCACCGTCCGGCAGCTCAACCCCGACGCGTTCATCGTCTGCGCCGTGCGCGAGCAGGAGAACGTGCCGCTCATGAAGCAGTCCGGCGCCGACTCGGTGATCACCTCGTCCGACGCGGTCGGTCGGCTCCTCGGCCTGTCGTCGCTGTCGCCGTCGCTGGGGTCGGTCATGGAGGACCTGCTGACGTACGGCGAGGGGCTCGAGGTCGCCGAGCGCGAGCTGCTCGTGCCCGAGGTCGGCAAGCCGCCGCAGGCGCTGCCCGACCAGGTCATCGCCGTGGTCCGCGACGAGAAGGTCTACCGCTACTTCGACCCGGTCGTCACCCAGCTCGCGCGTGGCGACCGGCTGATCGTCGTGCGCCCGGCCCGCGAGCTGCCGTGGGCGCCGCGCCCCGGCACCCACAACGAGGACTTCGCCTCCGACGAGGCGTGACCGTACCGTCCTGCCGTGACCCAGCCCCCGCCCCGCCGACGCCACCTGATCGACCCTGCGAACCCGCCCCGCCCGCGGCACCAGCAGGGGATGAGCATCACCCAGGTGCAGCGCTGGGTCCTCTCCGCGCTGGCGGTGACCACGATCCTGCACCTCGCGGTGGGCCTGGTGATCGCCGCGGCGTACCTCGACGAGGGCAAGGTCGACGGCCGGGTCGGGCTCAACGTCATCGCCGGTCTCGTCGGGGTCGGCGCTGTGGCGGCCGCCCGCGGGATCCACGGGAAGCCGATCCTGTCCCCGTGGCTCGGCCTGGGCCTTCTGGTCACGGCCGCGGGGCTCTGGGTCACCTTCTGAGCCCGCTGAGACAACCGGACTGGACCGGTCGGACAGATTTCAACGATTCCGGCCGAGAGGCGTGCGTCCCCCGGAACCCCGCGCTACTGTCCTCCTCAGAACCGCTGGTGACCCGAGACGCCAGCGGTTCTACCTATTTCCGGACCCCTCCCGGGATCCTGCTTCGACGGCCTGGTGCCGGCCCTGCTGCCGGGCGACCCAGACCGCGGCACCGACCAGCAGTCCGCCCGTGACGATGAGGGTCAGCGCGGCCGAGAGCCGGCCCGGGAACCACTCGACGGCGGCGCGCGGGGCCGTCCAGAGGACCGCGAACGCGGCCACGCCGAGCCAGGGCAGGCTCCGTGCGGCCAGCGCGGCGACGACGAGGGCCACTGCTGTGAGCAGGCCGAGGGCGATGCCGAGGTCGTTGACCATCGCCAGCGAGGCGAACACGCCGCCGACCACGCCGAAGGCGACGCCGGTGGCGCGGGGCTCGAGCCGTCCGGCCCACGCCAGGGCCGTCCAGGCGGCAGCGACAACCCAGGTGATGCCGCCGACCCAGGCCGACTCGTCGCCGGCGAGCTCGCTGGCGGCGGCGGCCGCCGAGACCAGCGTGGGCACGAGCAGCACGAGCTGCTGGAGGAAGGTGCGCCGCCACCACCAGAGCAGCAGGGCCACGGCGGCGGTGGGCGGGAAGATCTCGAGGAGCCGGCCGTCCCCGCCGTCGTGGAGCACGTCCACGGACAAGACGGCGAAGAACGTCCCCGTGGAGACGACCGCCAGCGCCCACAGCACCGCGTGCAGCCGGGCCGCCGCCGCGCCGAGCCGGTCGGGTACGGCGAGCCCGGCGCCGAGGAGGACCAGCGTGGTGACGGCCACGAGCAGGAGCCGGACCCATACGGGCACGTCGCCCCACAGCAGGCCGACGAGGATGACCGACCCGACCAGCATGACGGCGCCCCCGAGGTAGCCGAGCGCCTCGACCACGAGCGAGGGGGGTCGGCCGGTGGTCGGCGCCGGCGGTGACGGCGCGGGGGGTGCCGGTCGCCCGGCCTCGTACGCCCGGATCCGGACCGCCTGGTCCGGAGAGATGATCCCGGCCTGCATCCAGTGCTCGAGCTGCTCGCCGAGCGGGGGAGTGGTCGGGCCGCGACCGGTCGTGATCGACACGGGACCTCCTTCGGACGGATGTCCATGTCCGGACAACCCGTTCGGCTCCAGCCTGCTGGCCGGGCGGTGGGGCGGGCAGGGGCGTTCGGCCGCGCTGCGGGGGACCTCGGACCGGCCCTCCCGGTGTCGCAGACCTCAAGCGGATGACAAGTGGGTGCCAAGCGGCGCGCTGGAGGGTGCCTGCGGGTGGGCCCTGCCCGCCTGCCCGACCACTGCACCCACCGCCACCCACGGCCATTCACCGGGGAGTACATCTACATGCCTGCCTTGCCACGCCTGCTGGCCGTCCGCGGGACCGCCCCCGCGCTGCTCGCCCTCCTCGTCGCCACGCTCCTGCCGGTGCTGGTCCCGACGACCGCGTCGGGGACCGCGGCAGACGCGGACCCCGGGCCGTGCACCATCGACTGGGACCACGGCGCCGGCACCGACCGCTGGCTGGACGCCGGCAACTGGACCGGGGACCGGCTCCCGGCCGTCGACGACGTGGTCTGCGTCTCCGCTGCCGCGGTGGGGCACTCGGTGGTGGTCGACGGGCCCGACGTGCAGCAGGTGCGGGCCATCCGCAGCAACGCCGCCATCCGGGTGCTCGCCGAGGACGGCGCGGGACTGCACACCGCCATGGACTCCTACATCGAGGGGCTCTTCCTCGAGAGCGGCCTCGTCCGGGTCGACACGTCCCTGCTCACCGCCGTGGTCGAGCAGGGTGGCGGCGCCCTCGGTGGCTCGGGCGACATCACCGTCGACACCCGGCTCCGCTGGTATGGCGGCCAGCAGTTCGGGGCCGGCACGACCCGGGTGACGGGCGCCGACCAGGAGGGGGGGCACGGTGCCTACCTGAGCGGGGGGCAGGACCTCCACCTGCGCGGACGAACGGTGCGGGTCGACCGCGGCCTCCGGCTCGCCGGCGCCACCACCCTGGAGCTGGGCCGGGACGCCCGCGTCGTGGCGGCGGGCGAGTCCCGCGTCGTCGGCCACGGCACGGTCGAGGGAGAGGGAGGCCTCGACCTCCTCGGCCACCTGGTCGTCGAACCCGACAACACCCTGACCGTCGCCACGGGCATGCTGGCCGGCCCGGAGAGCCAGGTGGTCACCGAGGCCGGCGCCCGGGTCCTCATCACGCCCGGGCAGGACCAGGAGGCCGACCTCGCCGGCGCGGTGCTGCTCGGCGTCGAGAGCACGGTGCGCGTCGGCACCGGCGTGCGCTTCTCCGAGACCTCACGGGTGGTCGGCCACGGGACGCTGGGCACGGTGGCCGGCGAGCCCCGGTCGGTGGTCGGCCTGAGCGGCGACGCCGACGTCCGTACGCTCGACCTCGACGGCGTCGCCCTGGTGACCGGTCGGCTGCAGGCCAGCGAGGCCGTTCTCAGGGGCGAGCTCTTCGTCGAGCCCGAGGGCATCACCGCCGGCACCCTCACCCTTCGTGACGCCGAGCTGGCCGGACACGTCACCGTCACCGGCGCTGCCGAGGCCGAGGGCGTGACGAAGGTCTGGGGCGAGGGCGCCCTCGACGTCGGTGGCCGGCTGACCGTGCGCGGGTCGCTGCGGGTCGCGGACGCCTCCCTGACGGCGCGGGACCTCGTCGTGGACGCCGGACCGGACGCCGACGCCGCCCTGAGCCTGTCCGAGGGCGGCCGGGTCCGGGTCGCCGGCAGGCTGACCACGGCCGGCGCGGCCTCGATCGTCGCCGACGACCCCTACGAGACCGAGCTGACGGTCGGGGAGCTGCTGGTGCAGGGGAACACGGTGTCCTCGGCGATGCTCGACATCCGCGGCGAGCAGACGCTGGAGGTCGCGGCCGGCGGGCGTCTCCACCAGGACGGGCCGCTGACCCAGCGCGGCACCGCGCGGGTGTTCGGCGAGCTGGTCGTCGACGGTCCCGCCATCCTGCAGGAGGACCTCGGCGCCGGCCTGGACGCCATGGTGCGGATCGGCAGCGAGGGCAACGTGCTGCTGGGGACGGACGCCGTCCTCGGCGGGCTCGGTGCCGACGTCGTCGTGGCCGGCGCCCTGACCGGCGACGGCACCCTTCTCGGAAGCGTGCGCAACGAGGGCCGGATCTCGCCCACCGGCACGATCCGGGCCGAGGGCAGCTACACGCAGACCGCAGACGGCAAGCTGCGGCTGCGGGTCGACGCCACGCGGGCCGAGGCGCTCCAGGTGAGCGGTCGGGTGTGGCTGGACGGCACCCTCGCGCTGGGCCGCGCGGACGGCGCCCTGCCCCGCACCGAGCTGCACGACCTCGTCACCTCCACCGGCCGCACCGGTGAGTTCGTGCAGGTCGAGACCGACGACCCCTGCTCGGAGATCTCCTACGGCGAGAACCTGGTCACCCTCGTGCCGCAGTCCTGCGTCACGGTGCACCCGGGCAGCGGTGTCGAGATCCACGAGAAGGTCAGGTTCG
This sequence comes from Nocardioides sp. GCM10027114, assembly GCF_042659625.1. NCBI lineage: Bacteria > Bacillati > Actinomycetota > Actinomycetes > Propionibacteriales > Nocardioidaceae > Nocardioides > Nocardioides sp. GCM10027114. The sequence continues at coordinate 50,043 of NZ_JBHSSS010000008.1, read as the reverse complement.
ATGTGCGGCTGCCCCGGCCGGCCGAGGCGATGACCGTGGTGCACTGGACCCGGGTCAACGGCAGCGCCGGGGACGACGACTTCGTGGGCGAGCCCACCGGCCGGGTGACGCTGCTGCCGGGCGAGATGTCCCGCACCATCGAGATCCCCGTCGTGGACGACGACATCGAGGAGGACGACGAGACCTTCACCCTGGCCCTGACCGCCGAGGGCGCCCGGCTGGCACGACCCGAGGTGACCGGGACGATCATCGACGACGACGAGGCGCTCGACTACCGCTACCAGCCCGTGCCGCTCCGCTCCGGGGGCATGCACTGGGACACCGGCCTCGGCACGTCGTGGGTCACCGGCGTGGACCTCGTCGAGGGGGAGACCTCGCTCGGCTGGGTCTACCGGATCAGCGACGGGAAGCGGTACGCGCCCCGCAACGGCTTCCTGCCCTACGCCATCAACGATCTCGACGTCGCGGTCGGCGCGTGCGAGGGGAACCGGCTCTGCGTCCGCGACCGCGGCGTCGACACCCCGCTGCCGGGCGACGCCGGGGGCGACCCGACGGTCATCAACGACCGCGGCGTCATCGGCGGCGCCGTGCACGACAAGGCTGCCTACTGGCCCGACCGCACCTCCGCCCCGGTCGACCTGGGGATGGGCCCGCGCAGCCGCGTCACCGACATCAACGAGCGCGGTGACATGGTCGGCGTGGTGCGCGACGGGATGCTCACCACTGCCTGGCTCCGCCTCGCGAACGGCCGCGTGCACGACGTGCCCGTCGTCGACGGGATGGAGGGCATCTCCGACGTCAACATCACCGACGACGGCCTGGTCGCCGGGACGGCGTACGTCCCCGACCAGTGGGGTCACGGGCCGAGCCACGGCTTCACCTGGCGGCCCGGGACGCCGCTGACCGACCTCGGTGCCGACACGGCCGTCCACGACGTCAACTCGGCCGGGCACATGGTCGGGTCCCGGGGCGGCCGCGCCACCCTGTGGAAGGACGGCAGGGTCACCGACCTGAACCAGGCCCTTCCGAAGGACGTGCGAAAGACCACCAACCTCTTCTACGCCCTCTACATCAACGAGCAGGGGACCATCTACGCCGGCGGCTCGCAGGGCCTCGGTCGCGTCGGTGCCGTGCTGGTGCCGCCGGGAGCGGGCTGCCGCGTCTGCGTGGAGGCGGACCTGCAGGAGGCGGCCTTCCCGGACCCGGAGTCGTTCGTCGACGTCGGCCGCCGGGTCGTCGAGGGCACGCCCGCCCGGGTGCGGGCCGTCGTCCGCAACAACACCTCCCAGCCGCAGGCGCTGCGGGTCGTGGTGACCGGCCCGGACGGCCGGCTCGGCGAGCCCGAGTCCCTGGACCTCGCACCGGGCGAGGAGGTCGCCGTCACGCGCGACGTGGACACCGACGGCCTCGCCTGGCAGGACGGCGCCGAGCGCGCCCCCGTGCCGTTCGACGTGCGGGTCGAGGACGCCGCGGGCAACGACGTCGCCGACTGGCCCCTCGAGCTCAAGGTCGTGCCCCGGCCCGTGGTGGCGGTGCACGGCATGAACTCCGACGCCTCCACCTGGATCGCCTACGACGGCTTCACGCAGGGAGCCCACTCGGGCTGGCGCACCTTCGCGGTGGACACCATGGACACCACATCGGTCGTGCCGAACACCGTGGCCCAGAACGCCCGCCGGCTCGCGGCGTACGTCGAGCAGGTGCAGCGCGGCCAGAACGCCTGGCAGGTCGACCTCGTCGCCCACTCGATGGGCGGGCTCATCTCGCGCTACTACATCGCGCGGCTGATGCCGGAGCACGACGGGATCCGGCCGGCCAGGAGGCTGGTGATGCTCGGCACGCCCAACGCCGGGTCGTACTGCGCGAACCTCTTCACGGCGCCCATGACCGTGGAGCTGCGCACCGACGTGATGACCGTCTTCAACGCCTCGGTCACCGAGCGACGGGGGGTGCCGTTCTCGATCGGCGCCGGTGACCCGCTGCCGACCACCTGCGGCGAGCCGGGGCCGAGCGACATGGTCGTCGCCCTCTGGTCGGCCTTCCACGGCATCGAGGACCGGACGGTCTTCCCGATCCTGCACACCTCGATGACCGGCTCTGAGCAGATGTTCGACGAGTACGTCGCGCCGCGGCTGAACGGCACGGTCGGCGCGGGGGCGGGCGCGGGTGCCTCGCGGCTGGACGGCGACGCCGCCGAGGGGGCCGCTGGTGAGTCCGGAACATCCGCCGCGCCGCAGCTGCTCGTCCGCGACGAGCTGACCGTGGCGCCGGGGGAGACCGGGACCAGCGGCTTCTACCTGCAGCAGGCGCGGCCGGCGATCGGCACGGCTGCGCTGGCGCCGCCGTCGGTCGAGGTGGTCCTGGTGCGCGGCGAGCAGTCGGCGACGTCCGCGGACGACCCGGCCCGGGACAGCGGGTTCCAGACCGCCCGGGTCGCCGACGCGGCGCGCGGCGGCTGGGCGGTACGCGTCACCAACCACGGCAGCAAGCCCGTCACGGTGCCGCTCGCCACATGGGTCGAGGGGGACGAGACCCGGCTGGAGGCCCACGTCGAGCAGGTCGGCCTCAACGGCCGCGCCCTCGTCACGGCCCGGCTGACCGGGGCGCCGCTCGAGCGCCCGTTCGACACGATGCTGGCCACCACGACGACCCGCGAGGGCGAGACCTTTGGCGTCACCCTCGTCGACGACGGCACCGGCGGCGACCGGACGGCCGACGACGGCACCTGGTCCGGCGTCCTCACCGACCTGGCCCAGGGGCCGGTGGCGGTCGACGTGACCACCGACGACCCCGGCTTCCACCGGACCGTCTCGGCGGCGACCGTGCTCACCGCCGGGGTCGACGGCCCCGGGAACGACGCCCCCGTGGCGCTGCCGTCCGAGGTGACGGTGCCCGGCACGGTGTCGTCGGCGATCGAGGTGGAGGCCGGCGACCCCGAGGGCGAGCCGCTGCAGTTCGAGATCGTCGACCAGCCGGAGCACGGCCGGGTGGGTGGCAGCGGACCAGTGTTCGACTACCTGCCGGACACCGGGTACGTCGGGTCCGACTCCTTCACCTGGCGGGCCTTCGACGGTCAGCGGTACAGCGAGCCCGCGACGGTGTCGATCACCGTGACCGGCGCTCCCACCGAGCTGCAGCTCGACCGGCCGGGGGACCGCCGGACCACCTCAGGTTCGCCGACCCACTTCCTGGTCTCGCTGCGCGACGTGCTCGGGGAGCGGGTCCACGAGGGCGAGGTCACCTTCGAGTTCGCCGGCCACACCGCGACGGCGCGGCTGGCCGACGGGCCGGCCGAGGCGACCATCCCCGCCGACGTCCCACCGGGCGACACCGAGCTGGTGGTCCGGTTCGGGGGCACCGACCGCTACGCGCCGACGACGCTGCGGGAGACCATCCACGTCGGAGCAGGCACCGCGCCGGTGCCGACGCTGCGTCCGGTCACGGGCGAGGCCGGCTACGTCACGAGGCTCATCGCCCAGCCGGGCGACCCGGACGGCGACGTCGCGACGGTCGAGTTCGACGTCGACGGTGACGGCACCTGGGACGCCGAGGTGGCGGACGGGTCGGTGCTGGTGCACCTCGACCACGTCTACGCGGAGGCGTTCGACGGCACCGCCCGGATCCGGGTCACCGACCGTGCCGGGCACGTCGCGGTGGCCGAGGCGACGGCGACGGTCGCGCCGTACCGGCCGCTGGGTGCGCTCCAGCGGATCCTGGTGGACGGGTCGCCGATCCGGGTCGAGGACATCTCCGACGACGGGCGCTACGTGCTCTACGAGGTGCGGGACCGGGCGCCGCGGGCGTTCCCGTTCGCGGTGCTGGACCGGCAGACGGGCGAGCACGAGGTGGTCTCCGTGATGCCGGACGGCAGCGAGGTGGACCACCCGGGCACGGCGGTGCTCTCGCCCGACGGGCGCACGGTCGCGTTCAACGCGATGGTGCCGGTCAACGGACGCACGCCGGCGCAGACGTTCGTCCGCGACCTGGACGCGGACACGACCAGGCTGGTCTCCCGGAACGCCACAGGGCAGCTCGCCTCCTGGCACACCTTCCCCGAGGTGGTCACCGACGACGGTGTCGCCTGGTTCACCTCGACCAGCGACAACCTCGCGGGACGCGACATCGGGTGCGGCACGTCGAACTGCATGCAGCTCTACGTGGCTGACCCGACGGGTCTCCAGCGGGTCAGCAGCCCCGACGGCGCCCCGGTCGAGTACGTGGAGCACCAGGTGGGTGTCACGCCCGACGGCCGGTACGTCGCCTACGGGGCGGGCGGGAAGCTCTGGGTCGTGGACCGGGTCGACGGCACCCGCGAGAAGGCCGCCGACACGGAGTCGTCGTGGGACATCCAGTCCGTCTCGATCTCCGAGGACGGCCAGGACGTCTGGTTCACCTCGGAGGGGGACCAGCTGGTGCCCGACGACGCCAACGGCCACCTCCCCGACGTGTTCCACCTGGACCGTCGTACCGGTCGGCTCGCGCTGGTGACGGTGACGCCGGAGGGCGTCTCGCCGCACCGCGGCGGCCAGACCTACGGCCAGAACCGTGCGGTGGACGCCTGCGGCAACGTGGTGTTCCAGTCCTGGTCCAGCGACCTCGTGGAGGGCGACGGCAACGACATGACCGACGTCTTCCTCCGGGACTCCGCCCGGACCCGCCGCCTCAGTGTCGAGGCGCGGGACGGGGCCGAGGCGACGGGCGACAGCTTCTTCCCGGTCATCTCGGGCAACGGTCGCTGGGTGGTCTTCTGGTCCGACGCCGACGACCTGGTGCCGGGGGACGTCGAGGGGCAGGTGGACTCGTTCCTGCTCGACCTCGGCGCCGAGGCGGAGTGCGGCCACGTGCCGCCGGAGAACCGGGCGCCTGCCGCGGCCGACGTCACGGCGGAGGTGGACGAGGACTCGACAGCCGTGATCCGGCTCGAGGGGACCGACGCCGACGGCGACCCGCTGACCTACGAGGTGGTGGACGCGCCGCAGCACGGCACGCTCACCGGGGGCGGGCAGGACCGCAGCTACGCGCCGGTGGCCGACTGGTCCGGGACCGACTCCTTCACCTATCGCGTCTCGGACGGCGAGGAGTGGTCGGCGACGGCCACCGTCACGGTCGAGGTGCGACCGGTGAACGACGCTCCGACGGCGGGGCCGGACCTCGAGGTCACGACCGCGCAGGACACCCCGGTCGACGTCGAGCTCACCGGATCGGACGTCGACGGTGACCCGCTGACGGTCGAGCTGGTCGACGCACCGGCCCACGGCGCGGTCACCGGTCAGGGGGCGGCACGGACCTACGTGCCCGAGCCCGGCTGGTCGGGGACCGACACCTTCACGTGGAGGGTGACCGACGGGGCCGCCACGTCGGCGGTCTCGACCGTCACCGTGACGGTGACGCCGGCGCCGAGGCCGGCCTGGCCCTTCGACGGCTTCCACGCCCCGGTGGACAACCCGCCCGTGGTGAACGTCGTCAAGGCCGGATCGTCGGTCCCGTTGAAGTTCGGGCTGGGGGAGTACCGCGGCATGGAGATCTTCGAGGCCGGGTTCCCGGCGTCGAGGCGGCACGCGTGCGACTCCACCGCGGAGAGCGACGCGCTGGAGTCGACGGCGACCCCGGGCTCCAGCGGGCTGACGTGGGACGCCGGAACGAGCCGTTACCACTACGTGTGGAAGACCCAGAAGAGCTGGGCCGGACAGTGCCGCACCCTGGTGCTCCGGTTCCGGGACGGCTCCGAGAGAACCGCGGAGTTCCGCTTCCGGTGAGAAGGGGAGGGTGCGCGTGGCGGGAGGTCCCCGCCGCGCGCACCCGTTCGGTGATCAGCGTGCGTGCCTGCCGGGCGGTGACCGGTGGCGGGTGACCCACACCGCCGCGGCCAGGATCAGGCCGCCCGGGACGACCAGGCTGAGCGCAGCCCCGAGTCGGCCGGGGAACCAGTCGAAGGCCGCGCTGGGCCCGGTGAGCATCACGGCGGTGGCCGCGACGGCCAGCCAGGTCAGCCGACGCTCCCGCACTGCGAGGACCACCAGCGCCGCGGCGGTCAGGAAGCCGAGGGCGAACCCGAGGTCGTTGAGCATGCCGTAGGAGCCGAGGAGGGCGGCGAGGGCACCCAGCGACACCCCCGCCACACGCGGCGGGAACCAGCCCAGCCAGGCCAGCACCATGCAGGCCGTCCCCAGGGCCCAGATCTCCGCCCCGAGCCAGGCTGAGTCGGTGAGGGTGAGCTGCTCGGCGAGGGCCGATGCCGACAGCAGCACGAGGGCGAGCATCGCGGCCTGCTGGAGCACCCGCTGGCAGCGCCACCACAGCACGGCGGCGACCACGGCCGCCGGCGCGAAGGCGGGGAGGAAGACATCCTCGTCCTCACGGTGGAGGAGGTCCACCGCGACCACGGCGAAGAGCCCGGTTGCCGCGACGACGCCCAGCGCCCAGAACGCCGAGCGCAGCCTGCCCGCCGTCGCGCCGAGATGGCCGGGCATCACAAAGCCGCCGCCGATGAGCGCGACGACTGCCACGCCGAGCAGTGCCAGCCGGACCCACACCGACAGGTCCTCCCAGGCTGCCCCCACGACGATCACGCCACCGAGCGCGGCCAGCGCGCCGCCGACGTACCCGACCGCTTCCACGACGCGCGAGGGCATGGGCTGCCCCGGCGGCATGGTGACGACCTCGAGCTGCCCGGGGGTCCCCTCGTCGCGCACGACCCGGTCCTCCGTCGTGGGATCCACACCGCCTCCCGATCGTCCCGATCGCCCCGATCGACTGGCCCCCGCTCGTCCACCATGGTCGTCGGGGGGCGCGGGGTGTGACAGGGACCATCGGGGTGCGTCTCGCGGGACCTCGGCACCGGATCGCCGGCAAAACGGAAGGAGCCCCTCCGAGGAGGGGCTCCGACCTGTGATGTGGTGGGCGATACTGGGTTTGAACCAGTGACCTCTTCCGTGTCAAGGAAGCGCGCTACCGCTGCGCCAATCGCCCGAGTTCTTGAGTTATCCGGTGGCTGGTGGAGGTGGGTACGGGATTTGAACCCGTGTACACGGATTTGCAGTCCGTTGCCTCGCCTCTCGGCCAACCCACCGTGGAGGCCCAACGTATGGGAGAGACCTCTCCGAGCGGACGACGAGGCTCGAACTCGCGACCTCAACCTTGGCAAGGTTGCGCTCTACCAACTGAGCTACGTCCGCTTGCTTCCTCGGCCCGGGGGCCTCGGTGCGAGACGAAACATTAGCCCACGCCCCACCCGGTGCAAAATCGACCCCCTGCGGGCGTGTTGAAGCCCCGGAACTCCGGGCTTTTCGTCCCTAGAGTGACGCCATGCGCGCCTGGTTGAACGGACAGCTGCTCGACGACGCCACGGCTCCGGCCCTCTCGGTGACCGACCACGGGTTCACCGTCGGCGACGGGGTGTTCGAGGCGATCAAGGTCGTGGACGGCAAGCCGTTCGCCCTCGACCGGCACCTCGACCGGCTCGCGCGGAGTGCGCGCGGCCTCGGACTCGACGTCCCCGAGGCCGGGGTGGTGCGGCGCGGGGTCGCCGCGGTGCTCGAGGGCCAGGTCCTGCCGCTGGGCCGGATCCGGATCACCCTGACCGGCGGGCCGGCGCCCCTCGGCTCCGGCCGCGGCGATGCGCCGCCGACGCTCGTGGTCGTCGCCGACACCATGGGCCACTGGCCCGAGTCGACCGCGGTGGTCACCGTGCCGTGGCCGCGCAACGAGCGCGGCGCGCTCGCCGGCCTCAAGACCACGTCGTACGGCGAGAACGTCGTCGCGCTCGCCGAGGCCCAGCGCCACGGCGCCTCGGAGGCGATCTTCGAGAACCTCGCCGGCCACCTGTGCGAGGGGACCGGCTCCAACGTCTTCTACGTCGTCGACGGCGAGCTGCGCACGCCGACGCTCGCGAGCGGCTGCCTCGCCGGAGTGACCCGGGCGCTCGTGCTGGAGTGGTACGGCGGGACCGAGGTCGACGAGCCGATCGGGGTGGTCGACGAGGCCAGTGAGGTCTTCCTCGTCTCGACGACCCGCGACGTTCAGGCGGTCGAGCGGTGGAACGACCGGGAGCTGCCGGCGCCGGGCCCGGTCACCGAGGAGGTACGCCGTGTCTGGCAGGAGCGCGAGCCCGAGCTGCTGGGCCTCTGACCGCCGTCGGACCAGTGCCCGGCCGGAGCGGAGGCCGGCCTGCGCGGGTCGATGTGAGTCCCGGCCGTCGATAGGCTATGGTTTCGCACCGCACCGCACCGCAGGGTGCATGTCTGGGCGATTGGCGCAGTGGTAGCGCGCTTCGTTCACACCGAAGAGGTCACTGGTTCGAACCCAGTATCGCCCACCACCAGACAGAGGCCGGTCCCCGACGGGGCCGGCCTCGTGCTTTTGCCAGGTCCTCTCGGTCTGCTGGCGCACGTCGCAAACCGGGGCGAGCCGAGGGTGGCGCGGCGGATACGATCGTCCGGACCGCCCACTCGGGCGGACAGACCACCTACGCAGGGAGAGCTCGTGTCCGACATCAAGGTCGTCCTCGTCCACGCCGATGTGCGTGAGGAGCGGACGGTCACGACGGGCACCAAGGCCTGGGAGCTGTACGCCGAGGACCCCGCCGTCATCGCGGCGCGTATCGGTGGCGAGCTCAAGGACCTCTCCCACGAGCTCGCCGACGGCGACGAGGTCGAGGGCGTCGCGATCGACAGCCCCGACGGCCGCGACATCCTGCGCCACTCGACCGCGCACGTCATGGCGCAGGCCGTGCAGCAGATCTGGCCCGAGGCCAAGCTGGGCATCGGCCCGCCGGTCGAGAACGGCTTCTACTACGACTTCGACGTCGAGACCCCGTTCGTCCCCGAGGACCTCGCGAAGATCGAGACCGCGATGCGGAAGATCATCAAGGAGGGCCAGCGGTTCTCGCGCCGCGTCGTCAGCGACCACGACGCGATCCACGAGCTGAAGGACGAGCCCTACAAGCTCGAGCTCGTCGGCCTCAAGGGCTCCGGCCACGCCGAGGGTGCCGCCGAGGGCGCGGGCGTCGAGGTCGGCGCCGGCGAGCTGACGATCTACGACAACGTCCGCCGCAACGGCGACGTGGCGTGGGGCGACCTGTGCCGTGGCCCGCACCTGCCGACCACGAAGCGGATCCCCGCCTTCAAGCTGATGCGCACGGCGGCGGCGTACTGGCGCGGCGACGAGAGCAACCGCCAGCTCCAGCGGATCTACGGCACCGCCTGGGAGAGCAAGGAGGCGCTCGAGGAGCACCTCCACCGCCTCGAGGAGGCCGAGCGGCGCGACCACCGCAAGCTGGGTCGCGACCTCGACCTCTTCAGCTTCCCCGACGAGATCGGGTCGGGCATGGTCGTCTTCCACCCCAAGGGCGGCGTGATCAAGCGGGTGATGGAGGACTACGTCCGCGCCCGCCACATCGAGGAGGGCTTCCAGTACGTCGGCACGCCCCACATCACCAAGGAGGGGCTGTTCCACACCTCCGGGCACCTGCCGTACTACGAGGACACCATGTTCCCGCCGATGGAGCTGGAGAACAGCCGGTACTTCCTCAAGGCGATGAACTGCCCGATGCACAACCTGATCTTCCGCTCACGCGGACGGTCCTACCGCGAGCTGCCGCTGCGGTTCTTCGAGTTCGGGTCGGTCTACCGCTTCGAGAAGTCCGGCGTCGTCCACGGCCTGACCCGGGTCCGCGGCATGACCCAGGACGACTCCCACTCCTACGTCACCCCGGAGCAGGCCCCCGAGGAGATCAAGCACCTGCTGGACTTCGTGCTGAGCCTGCTCAAGGACTTCGGGCTCGACGACTTCTACCTCGAGCTGTCGACGCGTGACGACAGCAAGAAGGACAAGTTCGTCGGGTCCGACGAGGACTGGGCGACCGCCACCGCGATCCTCGAGAAGGTCGCCACGGACTCCGGCCTCGAGCTGGTGCCGGACCCGGGCGGCGCGGCGTTCTACGGCCCCAAGATCTCCGTGCAGTGCCGGGACGCGATCGGCCGCACCTGGCAGATGTCGACCATCCAGTACGACTTCAACCAGCCGAAGGGCTTCGGGCTCGAGTACCAGGCTGCCGACGGCAGCCGGCAGCAGCCGGTGATGATCCACTCGGCGAAGTTCGGCTCGCTGGAGCGCTTCTTCGGCGTCCTCGTCGAGCACTACGCCGGTGCCTTCCCCCCGTGGCTCGCCCCGGTCCAGGTCCAGGGCATCCCGATCGCGGAGCGCCACCACGACTACCTGTACGACGTCGCGCGACGGATGCAGGCGGCTGGGCTGCGCGTCGAGGTCGACGACTCCGACGACCGGATGCAGAAGAAGATCCGCAACGCGCAGCTCCAGAAGGTGCCGTTCATGGTGATCGCCGGCGACCAGGACATCGAGGCGGGCGCCGTGTCCTTCCGCTACCGCGACGGACACCAGGAGAACGGCGTCCCGGTCGACGAGGCGATCAAGCGCGTCGTGGAGGCTGTCGAGAACCGCGTGCAGGTCTGAGAACGGGACCGAGGTCGTGAGCGAGCCGGAGGAGATCGCACACCAGGACGGGATCGGCGTCGCCGACGGTCTCGACCGGCTCTGGACTCCCCACCGGATGGCCTACATCCGCGGCGAGAACAAGCCGGACGACGACACCGAGGGCCAGTGCCCCTTCTGCCGGATCCCGGGGAAGAACGACCAGGACGGGTTGGTGGTGCGGCGGGGGCGGTTCGCCTACGCCGTGCTGAACCTCTACCCGTACGCTCCGGGCCACCTCATGGTCTGCCCCTACCGGCACATCGCCGACTACACGGAGACCACGGACGAGGAGGCTGCCGAGATGGCCGACCTCACCCGACAGGCGATGACGGTCATCCGCTCGGTGTCGGCGGCCAAGGGGTTCAACATCGGGATGAACCAGGGGTACGTCGCCGGGGCGGGCATCGCGGCCCACCTCCACCAGCACGTCGTGCCGCGCTGGCCCGGCGACCAGAACTTCATGCCCATCATCGGGCGCACCAAGACGCTGCCGGAGCTCCTCGGAGACACCCGGGTGCTCGTGGCCCAGGCCTGGGAGCAGCAAGCCGCCACCGGCTAGGCCGGGCTAGCCCCTTCGCGTCATTGCCCCTGCCCGGTCACCGGAGCAGGGTGGGAGTCGAGCGGCGGCGCCGCCGGGGTGCCGCCCGGACCCCGCTGGAGGCAGCGCATGTACGCCCGTTCCACCACCATCAAGGGGGACCCCGCCAACGTCGACGCCGTGATCGCCTTCGTCCGCGACGAGGTCATGCCCATGATCACCTCCATGGACGGTTGTCTCGGCCTGTCCCTCGTCGTCGACCGCGAGTCGGGCCGCGGCATCGCGACCAGCTCGTGGGACAGCAAGGAGGCCCTCGACGAGAGCCGCGACAGTCTCGCCCCCGTCCGCGCGCGTGGCGGTGAGATCCTCGGCGGCACCCCCGAGGTCGACGAGTGGGAGGTCGCGATGATGCACCGTGACCACCACACCGGCGTCGGCGCCTGCTGCCGCGTCACCTGGGGCCGCGTCCCCGACGTCGACCGCGCCGTTGGCTTCTTCCGCGACGAGGTCCTGCCCAAGGCCGAGGGTATGAACGGCTTCTGCAACGCCAGCCTGTTCATCGACCGGTCGACGAACCGTTTCACCACCACCGTCACGTTCGACAGCCACGAGGCTCTCGCGGAGAGCCGCACCAAGGCCGCAGGCATCCGGTCCCACGCCGGCGACCGCATCGGCGCCGAGTTCCTCGACATCGCCGAGTTCGACCTCGAGCTGGCCCACCTGCACCTGCCCGAGCTCGTCTGACGGACAGCTCCGGACAGGCCGGCACACGGAGAGGAAGGACCTCGTGTACGCACGATCCATCACCATCCAGGGCGACGTCGACCGGCTCGAGGACGGCATCGCCTACGTCCGGGACGAGGTCCTCCCCGAGATGCCCGAGCGGCCCGGCTGGGTCGGGCTCTCGATGCTCGTCGACCGTGTCACGGGCCGGTGCATCGTCACCAGCTCCTGGCGCACCGCCGGCGACATGCGCGCCAGCGACCTCCACCTCGCACCGCTGCGTCACCGCGGTGCCCGACTCCTCGGCGGGATGCCTCTCGTCGAGGAGTGGGAGGTCGCGGTCATGCACCGGGCACACCGGGTGGAGGACGGCGCCTGCTGCCGCGTGGCCTGGCTGCGCACCGACCACGCCCGCGTGGACAGCGGCATCGCGGTCTACCGCGCCAGCCTGATGCCGGAGATGGAGTCGCTGCCCGGGTTCGTCAACGCCAGCCTGCTGGTCAACCGTGGCCTGGCGCGCGCCTGCAGCACCGCGACGTACGACACCTGGGACGCCATGGAGGCGAGCCGGGACCGGGCCTGGGCGCTCCGCGAGGCCCGCGCCCGCGAGGTCGGCGTGGACGTCCTCGACGTGGCGGAGATGGAGCTGGTGCTGGCTCACCTGCGGGTGCCCGAGCTGGTCTGAACCGTTCCGTAGAGCCCCGACGACGCTGCCTGCGCGAGGCGGCGTCGGCGCGGCGGGGATGCCCGGTAGCCTGCGGCCACCATGATGGAACGCTTCCGGGCCTTCTGGACGAAGGTCTTCTCGCCGATCGCCCGCCTGCTCCTCCGGATGGGGGTCAGCCCCGACGTCGTCACCCTGGTCGGCACCCTGGGGGTGTCGGTCGGTGCCCTCGTCTTCTTCCCCCGCGGTGAGCTGCTCCTCGGCGTCCTGTTCATCACGGCGTTCGTGTTCAGCGACCTCATCGACGGGCACATGGCCCGGCTCAGCGGTCGCACGTCGCCGTTCGGGGCGTTCCTGGACTCGACGCTGGACCGGATCGGCGACGCCGCGATCTTCAGCGGTCTCGCGCTCTACTTCGCGGGGCCCGGCGACAGCGACCTGTACCTCGCCCTGTCCCTCGTCTGCCTCGTGATGGGCGGCGTGGTGTCCTACGCGCGCGCACGCGCCGAGTCGCTCGGCTTCGAGGCCAAGGTCGGCATCGCCGAGCGGGCCGACCGCCTCGTCGCGATCCTCGTCATGACCGGCTTCAGCGGACTGCTCGACCTGCCGGTGCTGCTGCACGTCACGCTGTGGGCGCTCGCACTGGCCAGCACCGTGACCGTCGGCCAGCGGATCTGGGTCGTCCGCCGCCAGGCCCTCTCCGGCAGCGCCGCCTGACAGGGCGCGGGCGGTGCTGCCCGCAGGGTGTCCTGCCGATGCGGCCGGTCACGGACGCGCCCGTACCATGAGCGCATGGCAGAGAACCACCCCCACGAGCACGCCTCGGCCACCACCGAGGGCGGCTCCACCACCGGCACCGGCACCACCCGCGTCAAGCGCGGCATGGCCGAGATGCTGAAGGGCGGCGTCATCATGGACGTCGTCACTCCCGAGCAGGCGAAGATCGCCGAGGACGCCGGCGCGGTCGCCGTCATGGCGCTCGAGCGGGTTCCGGCCGACATCCGGGCGCAGGGGGGCGTCTCCCGGATGAGCGACCCGGACATGATCGACGGCATCATCGAGGCCGTCTCGATCCCCGTCATGGCGAAGGCCCGCATCGGCCACTTCGCCGAGGCGCAGGTCCTGCAGAGCCTGGGCGTCGACTACATCGACGAGTCCGAGGTGCTCACGCCGGCCGACTACGCCAACCACATCGACAAGTGGGCCTTCACGGTCCCGTTCGTGTGCGGCGCGACCAACCTCGGCGAGGCGCTGCGGCGGATCACCGAGGGCGCGGCGATGATCCGCTCCAAGGGCGAGGCCGGCACCGGCGACGTGTCCAACGCGGTCACCCACATGCGCACCATCGGCGGCGAGATCCGCCGGCTCACCTCGCTGAGCCCCGACGAGCTGTACGTCGCGGCGAAGGAGCTGCAGGCGCCGTACGACCTCGTCAAGGAGGTGGCCGAGGCCGGCAAGCTGCCGGTCGTGCTGTTCACCGCCGGCGGCATCGCGACTCCGGCGGACGCGGCGATGATGATGCAGCTCGGCGCCGAGGGCGTCTTCGTGGGCTCCGGCATCTTCAAGTCCGGCAACCCCGCCCAGCGCGCCGAGGCCATCGTGAAGGCGACGACCTTCTACGACGACCCGGACGTGGTCGCCAAGGTCTCGCGCGGCCTCGGTGAGGCCATGGTGGGCATCAACGTCGACGACATCCCGGTCCCGCACCGGCTCGCCGAGCGCGGCTGGTGACCTGACCGACTCGCGACTGACGGGCCGGGCCACGGTGACGTGGCCCGGCCCGCGGCCGTCCGGGCCCCGGGACTACCATCCGGGCGTGACCTGCACCATCGGCGTCTTCGCGCTCCAGGGGGACGTCCGCGAGCACCTGCGCGTGCTCGGCGACCTCGGCGCGACGACCATGCCCGTGCGCCGGCCCTCCGAGCTCGAGGCCTGCGACGGCCTCGTGCTGCCGGGCGGCGAGTCCACCACGATGGCCAAGCTGGCCCGCACCTTCGAGCTCCTCGAGCCGCTGCGCAAGCGGGTCGCCGCCGGCATGCCGGTCTTCGGCACCTGCGCCGGGATGATCATGCTCGCCGACAGGATCCTCGACGGCGCCCCGGGCCAGGAGACGCTCGGCGGCCTCGACGCCACCGTGCGCCGCAACGCCTTCGGCCGCCAGGTCGACTCGTTCGAGGACGACCTCGACTTCCGCGGCCTCGACGCCCCGGTGCACGCGGTCTTCATCCGGGCGCCGTGGGTCGAGGAGGCCGGGCCGGACGTCGAGGTGCTCGCCCGGGTGGAGCGCGGCCCGGCCGCGGGTAGGATCGTCGCGGTCCGGCAGGGGCCGCTGATGGCGACCTCCTTCCACCCCGAGGTGGGGGGCGACGACCGGGTGCACCGGCAGTTCGTGGAGCTGGTCCGCTCCTCCTGAGGTCCGGACGACGACGTACGCGCGAGACGAGACGAAGAGAAGAGACGCATGGCTGGGCACTCCAAGTGGGCGACGACCAAGCACAAGAAGGCCGTCATCGACGCCAAGCGCGGCAAGATGTTCGCCAAGCTCATCAAGAACATCGAGGTGGCCGCGCGGATGGGCGGGGGAGACCCCGCGGGCAACCCCACGCTCTACGACGCCATCCAGAAGGCCAAGAAGGCCTCGGTCCCCAACGACAACATCGACCGCGCGGTCAAGCGCGGCTCCGGCGCCGAGACCGGCGGCGCGGAGTACCAGACGATCATGTACGAGGGCTACGGCCCCTCGGGCGTGGCGATGCTGATCGAGTGCCTCACCGACAACAAGAACCGGGCCGCCATGGAGGTCCGCACCGCGATGACCCGCAACGGCGGCTCGCTGGCCGACCCGGGGTCGGTCTCCTTCCTCTTCAACCGCAAGGGCGTCGTGGTCGTCCCGGTGGAGCAGGACGGCCGGACCGTCACCGAGGACGACGTCCTCGAGGCCACCCTCGACGCCGGTGCCGAGGAGGTGGCCGACCTGGGTGAGTCCTTCGAGGTGATCTCCGAGGCCACCGACCTCGTGGCCGTCCGCAGCGCCCTCCAGGCCGCCGGGATCGACTACGACTCTGCCGAGGCGTCGTTCGTCCCCGACAACAAGATAGCGCTGGACGCCGACGGCGCCGGCAAGCTGTTCCGGCTGATCGACGTTCTCGAGGACCTCGACGACGTCCAGAACCTCTACGCCAACTACGACGTGAGCGACGAGGTCATGGAGCAGCTCGACGCCTGAGCGTGTCGTACGCCGATCGGTCGGCGCGGCCGGTTAGCGTGGACTCCGAACAGGTGTTCGGACGGAAGGCGTCGTGATGCGTGTGCTCGGGATCGACCCCGGCCTCACCCGCTGCGGGATGGGCGTGGTCGAGGGCTCGGTGGGTCGACCGCTCCACCTCGTCGACGTCAACGTGCTGCGGACCAGCGCCGACCTGCCGGTGGCGGAGCGGCTGGTCACCATCGAGCGGGGCATCGACGCCTGGCTCGACGAGTACGCCCCGGACGCCGTCGCCGTGGAGCGGGTCTTCGCCCGCTCCGACTCGAGCACGATCATGGGCACCGCCCAGGCGAGCGGCATCGCCCTGGTCGCCGCCGCCCGCCGGGGCCTGCCGGTCGCGCTGCACACCCCCAGCGAGGTGAAGGCGGCGGTCTCCGGCAGCGGTCGCGCGGCCAAGGCCCAGGTGGGCGCGATGGTGACCCGGATCCTCCGGCTCGACGCGCCCCCGAAGCCGGCCGACGCGGCCGACGCGCTGGCCCTCGCCATCACCCACGTCTGGCGCGGCGGCGCCCAGTCCCGCATCGAGGCGGCGCTCGCCGCCCAGAGATCAGCACAGCGGGCGGCCCAGCGGCAGGCGACCCGCCCCGGCACCCCGGCAACCCCCAGGAGCAGCAGATGATCTCGTTCGTGCGCGGCGACGTCGCCGCGGTCGGTCTCACCAGTGCGGTCGTGGAGGTGGGGGGCATCGGCCTCGAGGTGCAGTGCACCCCCGGCACGCTCGCCACGCTCCGCCCGGGCCAGCCGGCCACCCTGCCGACGAGCATGGTGGTGCGCGAGGACTCCCTCACCCTCTTCGGCTTCGTCGACGAGGACGAGCGCGCGACCTTCGAGCTCGTCCAGACCGCGTCCGGCGTCGGCCCCAAGCTGGCCCAGGCAATGCTCGCGGTGCTCTCGCCCGACGACCTGCGGGTCGCGGTGGCCGCCGACGACGTCAAGACGCTGACCCGCGTCCCCGGCATCGGCCAGAAGGGGGCGCAGCGGATCATCCTCGAGCTCAAGGACCGGCTGGGCGCCCCGGTCGGCAGCGGCGCCCGGGCGGCGGTCCCGGCCCCGGCGGAGGCCTGGCGCGACCAGGTCCGCCAGGGCCTGGTCGGCCTCGGCTGGTCGGCCAAGGACGCCGACCGGGCGATCGAGACCGTTGCCGCCGAGCAGCAGCCGGGACCGGCCGCCGACGCCGGCGCCGTGGCCGGACTGCTGCGCGCGGCCCTCCGTACCCTCAGCAAGGCGTGACCATGGACCACCTGGAGGCAGCCGAGGAGGCCCACCTGCGCTCGCTCACCGCGGCGGAGGCCGAGGGCGACGAGCGTGCGGTGGAGGCCGCGCTCCGGCCGCGGACCCTCGACGAGGTCGTGGGCCAGCAGCGGGTCCGCGCGCAGCTCGGCCTGGTGCTCGAGGCGGCCCGGCAGCGGGGCCGCGCGCCCGACCACGTGCTCCTCTCCGGCCCGCCCGGCCTCGGCAAGACGACCCTGGCGATGATCATCGCCGCCGAGATGACCGCTCCGCTGCGGCTGACCAGTGGTCCGGCCATCACCCACGCCGGCGACCTCGCCGCCATCCTGTCCGGCATGAACGAGGGCGACGTCCTCTTCGTCGACGAGATCCACCGGATGTCGCGGCCGGCCGAGGAGATGCTCTACATGGCGATGGAGGACTTCCGGGTCGACGTCGTCATCGGCAAGGGACCCGGCGCCACCGCGATCCCGCTGGAGATCCCGCCGTTCACCCTGGTCGGCGCCACCACGCGCGCCGGCCTGCTGCCGGGGCCGCTGCGCGACCGGTTCGGCTTCACCGGCCACCTCGAGTTCTACGAGCCCGACGAGCTCGACCTGATCGTCCACCGCTCCGCCGGGCTGCTCGGCGTGGAGCTGACCCCCGACGGCTCCGCCGAGATCGCCTCCCGCTCCCGCGGCACCCCCCGCATCGCCAACCGGCTGCTCCGCCGGGTCCGCGACTACGCCCAGGTCCGGGCCGACGGGCTGGTCACCCTCGACGTCGCCCGGCGTGCGCTGGACCTCTACGAGGTCGACGGGTCGGGGCTCGACCGGCTCGACCGCGCGGTCCTCGACGTGCT
The DNA here is from genome assembly GCF_042659625.1 of Nocardioides sp. GCM10027114. Lineage (NCBI taxonomy): Bacteria > Bacillati > Actinomycetota > Actinomycetes > Propionibacteriales > Nocardioidaceae > Nocardioides > Nocardioides sp. GCM10027114. Next base: position 32,291 of record NZ_JBHSSS010000008.1, on the reverse strand, counting down.
CTGCCGCCGCTTCGGCGGCGGGCCGGTCGGCGTCTCGACACTGGCCGTCGCCGTGGGGGAGGAGCGCGAGACGGTCGAGGAGGTCGCCGAGCCCTTCCTCGTCCGGTCGGGCCTGCTCGCCCGCACCCCGCGCGGCCGGGTCGCGACCCCTGCCGCGTGGACCCACCTAGGGCTCGAGGCGCCGCCGCCCCCGCCCGGCGCGGGCGAGGCCACGCTCTTCGAGGACTGATTCAGGTCCGCGGAGTGGCCGCGGTTACACTTCGTGGTCGGTCGACCGCCCTGTGCCGGTCGCCTCCCCACCCCACGCTCGGAAGGTCTTGTCGTGCCGGAGCTCGTCTCCCTGTTGCCTCTCGTCGCCATCATCGGCCTCTTCTGGCTGCTCCTCATCCGGCCGCAGGCCAAGCGGCAGCGGGAGCTGCGCCGGATGCAGGACGCGCTCAGCGTGGGCGACGAGGTCATGCTCGCCTCCGGCATCTTCGGACGCCTCGTCTCGACCGAGGGCGACCGGCTCCACCTCGAGGTCTCCGCGGGCGTGACCCTGCAGGTCGCCCGCGGCGCCGTCGCCCAGGTCGTTCCCCCCGCCGCCGACCGCGGCTACGAGGGTGAGTCCGGCCCGCACGGCGAGGAGGGCTGACGTGGCCCGCAAGACCTACCGGCCGGGTCGCACGGTCGCGGTCTTCTTCGCCTGCCTCGGCATCGCCTTCGGGCTGGTCGCCATCGCGGGCGAGTGGACGCCGCGCCTCGGCCTCGACCTCCAGGGCGGCACCCGCATCACCCTGGTCGCCAAGGGCGAGACCACCCAGGAGAACCTCGGCCAGGCGCGGGCGATCATCGACCAGCGCGTCAACGGCTCCGGTGTCTCGGAGTCCGAGGTCAACACCCAGGGCGACAACATCGTCGTCGTCGAGATCCCCGGCGAGGGGCGACGCGAGCTCGTCGAGACCGTGAAGCGCCAGGCACAGCTGCGCTTCCGCGTCGTCGCCTGCACCTCCTTCGACCCCACCTGCGGCGGCCAGCCGGTCCAGGCGCCGCAGCAGCAGCCCGGCCAGGATCTCGGCCAGGGTGGCGGCTCCGGTGTCGTCATCCCCGAGACCGAGTCCTCCGACGGGACCTCCGACGGGACCTCCGACGGGACCTCCGACGGGGCCGCCGAGCGCCCCGGCCTCGCGTGGGCCGACAAGAAGGGCGACAAGAAGGCCGGCAGCAAGGACGGTCAGAAGGACGCCAAGGCGCAGGGCACCGGCGGCGACAAGTCCGGCAACGGGTCGGGCGAGGGGGCCGGTCAGTCGGACCAGCCGGCCCAGCCCGAGGGCGGCGCGAACGTCGACGACCCGCTGACCTGGATGGACAACCCCGACCCGGCCAGCGTCCGCGCCTTCAACGAGTACGAGTGCCCGCCCGCGGGCGAGGTCGCGCTCGTCGACGACAACCCCGACCGACCGCTGGTCACCTGTGACGAGGACGGCATCAAGTACCTCCTCTCGGTCTCGATGATCGAAGGCACCCAGCTCGACTCCGCCGACGCGGTCATCCCGGACCAGCAGGTCAACTGGGTCGTCACCCTGGACTTCAACCGCGAGGCCACGGACACGTTCGCCGACATCTCGCGCGACCTGTTCGGCACCCAGAACCAGTTCGCCATCGTGCTCGACGGCCAGGTGATCTCGGCCCCCACGATGGAGGGCATCATCACCAACGGGCAGGCGCAGATCAGCGGGAACTTCACCGAGGCGACCGCCGGCAGCCTCGCGACCAGCCTCAAGTTCGGTGCGCTTCCCGTCACCTTCGACGACAACAGCACCCAGGTCGAGCTGGTCGGCCCCTCGCTCGCGGGCAACCAGCTCTCGGCGGGCCTGCTCGCCGGCGGCTTCGGCCTCGCCCTGGTGATGGTCTACTGCATGCTCTACTACCGCGGCCTCGGCATCGTGGTGCTCGCCTCGCTCTTCGTGGCGGCGGCATGGACCTACGCGATGGTGCTGCTGCTCAGCGAGGCCGCCGGCTTCGCGCTCAGCCTCCCGGGCGTTGCCGGCCTCATCGTCGGGGTCGGCATCACCGCGGACTCGTTCATCGTCTACTTCGAGCGGATCCGTGACGAGATGCGTGAGGGCAAGTCGATGCGGGTGGCCGCGGAGAGCGGCTGGGCCCGCGCCCGCAACACCTGCCTCGCGGCCGACGCGGTGTCGCTGCTGGCGGCGGTGGTCCTGTTCATCTTCGCCACGGGCGTGGTGAAGGGCTTCGCGTTCGCGCTCGGCCTGTCCACGCTGATCGACCTCGCCGTGTTCTTCTGGTTCACCCACCCGATGGTGTCCTGGCTGGGCCGGTTCCAGTTCTTCAACAAGGGGCACAAGCTCTCCGGCCTCGACGCCGAGAGCCTGGGTCTCGACCGACTCCCCGTGGGAGGGAGGGCCTGATGGGCAAGTTCTCGCGTCTCGGAAACGACCTCTACAGCGGCAAGAGGTCCATCGACTTCGTCGGCAAGCGGTGGCTCTGGTACACCGCCTCCGCCGTCCTGGTCGTCATGTGCCTCTCCGGGCTCCTCGTCAAGGGGCTCAACTGGGGCATCGAGTTCACGGGCGGCGCGGAGTACCGCGTCACCCTGCCGTCGAGCCAGGTGACCCAGGACACCGCCGACGACGTCCGCACCGCCGTTGCGGACAGCGGCGTCGACAACGCCTCCTCGCCCGTGGTCACCACCTCGGGAACGGAGTCGATCCTCGTCCAGACGGAGCCGCTGACCGACGAGGAGTCGGCGGTCGTCGCCGACGTCATCCTCGAGACGACCGGGGCCCAGGCCGACGCGCTGTCGCAGTCCGAGATCGGCGCCAGCTGGGGCCAGGAGGTCGCCGAGCGCGCCCTGATCGGCCTCACCGTCTTCCTGGTGCTGGTGGTCCTCTTCATCTGGGCCTACTTCCGCCAGTGGAAGATGTCGGTGGCCGCGCTGGTCGCGCTGGCCCACGACGTCATCATCACCGTCGGGGTCTACGCGCTGTCCGGCTTCGAGGTCACGCCTGCCACGGTCACCGGTGTGCTGACCATCCTCGGCTTCTCGCTCTACGACACCGTCGTGGTGTTCGACAAGGTCCGCGAGAACACCAAGGACATGCGATCGCACCACCAGACCTACGCCGAGGCCTCCAACCTCGCGGTCAACCAGACCCTGGTCCGCTCGATCAACACCTCGGTCGTCGCGCTCATCCCGGTCGGCTGCATCCTCTACGCCGGCGCGATCCTGCTCGGCACGGGTTCGATGAAGGACCTGGCGCTGGCGCTGTTCGTCGGCATGGCCGCCGGCGTCTACTCGTCGGTCTTCATCGCCACGCCGCTGCTGGTGCACCTGAAGAGCAACGAGTCCGAGGTCGTCATGGCCGAGAAGCGCGAGAAGGCACGCCGGCGCGCCCAGGCCGACCGCTACGCCTCGGTCCCGGCGTTCAGCGAGGGGATGCCGGTGCAGGCCGAGCCCGAGGTGCGGCTGCCGTACGACGACGGTCCCGTGGAGCAGCCGGTGGCCGCCCCTACGGCCTCCGCGCCCGAGGCCTCCGGCCGCGGCCGGGTCGTGCCGCAGGCCCACGGCCCGATGAAGCAGTCCGGCGCGGCCGGGCGGGCCCAGCCCACACGGAAGCCGCGGTCCAAGCGGGGCAAGAAGTGACCCAGGCCGACCGGTCGGGGGCCGACGTGACCGCTGCGGCGCGCGACGCGCTGCAGCGGCTCGTGGTCGACGTCCAGGACTTCCCCGAGCCGGGCGTGGTCTTCAAGGACATCACGCCGCTGCTCTCCGACCACACCGGCTTCACCGCGGTGGTCGAGGCGCTCGCCGCCTCGGGCCGGGACTCGTCGGGAACGGTCGTCGTCGACAAGGTCATCGGGATGGAGGCCCGCGGCTTCATCCTCGCGGCCCCGGTCGCCCTGGCGCTCGGCACCGGCTTCGTCCCGGTCCGCAAGTCCGGCAAGCTGCCGCGCGACACCCACGCCGTCTCCTACACGCTCGAGTACGGCCAGGCGACGCTGGAGATGCACGCCGACGCGGTCGAGCCGGGGGACCGGGTGCTGCTCGTCGACGACGTGCTCGCGACCGGCGGCACGGTCGCCGCGACCAGCGAGCTGGTCCGCCGCGCGGGTGGCGTCCCGGTTGGCGTGTCGGTGCTCATGGAGCTGAGCTTCCTGCCGGGTCGGGCCACGATCGGCGACCTTCCGCTGCGCAGCCTGCTGACGATCTGACCGTCACTCCTAGACTGGTCCCCGTGAGCGACGAACCGGCGGCCACCTCCGCGACCCGGGACCGGGCCGCGGACTCGACGACGTCCGCTCGCGGCATGCGCGCGCGGCTCGCCCGGATGGGTTCCCGGAGCCAGCCGGGCAACCCGGTCCTCGAGCCGCTGTTCCGGGCGGTGCGGGCCAACCACCCGAAGGCCGACCTCGCGCTCCTCGAGCGCGCCTACGTCACCGCCGAGCGATTCCACCGTGGCCAGACCCGCAAGAGCGGCGACCCCTACATCACCCACCCGCTCGCGGTCACCACCATCCTCGCCGACATCGGCATGACGGAGCCGACGCTGGTGGCGTCGCTGCTGCACGACACGGTCGAGGACACGCCGTACACCCTCGACCAGCTGCGCGACGACTTCGGGGACGAGGTGGCCCACCTCGTCGACGGCGTCACCAAGCTCGACAAGGTCAAGTACGGCGACTCCGCGCAGGCCGAGACGATCCGCAAGATGATCGTGGCGATGTCCAAGGACATCCGCGTCCTCGTCATCAAGCTGGCCGACCGGCTCCACAACATGCGCACCCTGCGCTACGTGAAGCCGGAGACCCAGGAGCGGGTGGCCCGGGAGACGCTCGACATCTTCGCGCCGCTGGCCCACCGGCTCGGCATGAACACCCTCAAGTGGGAGCTCGAGGACCTCGCGTTCGCCACGCTCCACCCGAAGATCTACGACGAGATCGTCCGGATGGTCGCCGAGCGCGCACCGTCGCGTGGCCAGTTCCTCGCCCAGGTCATCAGCCAGGTCGAGCAGGACCTCAAGGACGCGAAGGTCAAGGCCAAGGTCACCGGCCGTCCGAAGCACTACTACTCGATCTACCAGAAGATGATCGTCGGGGGCCGCGACTTCTCGGACATCTACGACCTCGTCGGGATCCGGATCCTCGTCGACGAGGACCGCGACTGCTACTCCGCCCTCGGCGTCGTCCACGCCCGCTGGAACCCCGTCCTCGGCAGGTTCAAGGACTTCGTGGCGATGCCGAAGTTCAACATGTACCAGTCGCTGCACACCACGGTGATCGGTCCTCAGGGCAAGCCCGTCGAGATGCAGATCCGCACCTTCGGGATGCATCGTCGCGCCGAGTACGGCGTCGCCGCCCACTGGAAGTACAAGGAGGACGGCCGGGCCGGCCTGGACACCGACCGCCAGGGCGACCTCGACGACATGACGTGGGTGCGCCAGCTCCTCGACTGGCAGAGCGACGTCGAGGACCCGGGTGAGTTCCTGGAGTCGCTGCGGTTCGAGATCAACCGCCAGGAGGTCTACGTCTTCACGCCGCGCGGCGACGTGATCGCGCTCCCGGCGGGCGCCACGCCGGTCGACTTCGCCTACGCCGTCCACACCGAGGTCGGCCACCACACGATCGGCGCCCGGGTCAACGGCCGGCTGGTGCCGCTCGAGTCGCCGCTGGAGAACAGCGACGTCATCGAGATCTTCACCTCCAAGGCCCCCAACGCCGGCCCGTCGCGTGACTGGCTGACGTTCGTCAAGTCGCCCCGCGCCCGCTCCAAGATCCGTCAGTGGTTCACCAAGGAACGCCGCGAGGAGGCCATCGAGCGCGGCAAGGACCAGATCGCGCGGATGATGCGCAAGGAGGGGCTGCCGCTGCAGCGGCTGATGTCCCACGAGACGCTCACGCTCGCGGCCGTCCACTTCAAGCTCGCCGACGTCTCGGCGCTCTACGCAGCCGTGGGGGAGGGCAACCTCAGCGCCCAGGCCGTCGTACGCCGGGTCATCGACCTGCACGGCGGCGCCGAGGGCGCCGCGGAGGACCTCGCCGAGGGCGTCACCATCACCGGACGCCGGCGCGGGCCGCGGGTGACCCCGGCCGGCGACTCCGGCGTGATCGTCAAGGGCACCAGCGACGTGTGGGTGAAGCTCGCCAAGTGCTGCACGCCCGTGCCTCCCGACCCGATCCTCGGGTTCGTCACCAAGGGCGGCGGTGTCTCCGTGCACCGTCACGACTGCACCAACGCCGAGAGCCTGCGCAGCCAGCCGGAGCGGCTGCTCGAGGTCGAGTGGGCGCCGACCGGCCAGTCGACGTTCCTGGTCAACATCCAGGTGGAGGCCCTCGACCGGGCGCGGCTGCTCTCCGACATCACGATGGCGCTCTCCGACGCCCACGTGAACATCCTCAGCGCGACGCTGTCGACCACGCGGGACCGGGTCGCGAAGAGCCGCTTCACGTTCGAGATGGCCGAGTCGAAGCACCTCGACAGCGTGCTGCGCGCAGTGCGGTCGGTGCCCGGCGTCTTCGACGCCTACCGGGTGACGCAGTAGCGCTACGATGCGTCCCGCGGCGGCACTGGTCGCCGCCCTGCGCACCTCACTGGATCTCGACCCGCCGACGCGACCTCGCCGGCTCGGCCGCGGGCTCGCTCGATCTTCTCCGCGTTCGGCGCCGACTCGCAGGCTCGTCGGCCCCGAGCTACGAAAAGTCGGCGGAGGCCTTCTTGGCCATGTCGAGGAACTGGCGCCGCGACGCGAGGTTCTCCTCGAGCTCGGTGACCTTGCGGTCGTCGCCGGCCGCACGGGCCTTCTCGAGGTCGGCCTCGACCTGGGCGATCGCCGCCTCGAGCTTGGAGACCATGTCGTCGGCGCGCGCCGACTTCTCCGGGTCGGTGCGGCGCCACTGCTCGTCCTCGACGTCCCGGATGGCCTGCTCGACCTTGCGGATCCGGCCCTCGAGCTCCTTGATCCGGGCCCGCGGCACCTTCCCGGCCGCCTCCCACCGCTCGGCGATGTCGCGCATCGTCCTCTTGGCGGCGTCGAGGTCGGTGACCGGCAGCAGCGCCTCGGCCTCGGCCAGGAGCTGCTCCTTGACCTCGGCGTTGGCCGCGAACTCCTGGTCCTGCTCCGCGGCGGCGGCGTCGCGGGCCCCGAAGAACTGGTCCTGGGCGCCCCGGAACCGCTTCCACAGTGCCTCGTCGACGTCGCGGGGCGCGGGACCCGCGGCCTTCCACTGCCGCATCAGGTCGCGGAAGCGGCCCGAGGTGGGTCCCCAGTCGGTCGAGGAGGCGAGGCCCTCGGCCTCGGCGGCGAGCTTCTCCTTCACCCCACGGGCGGCCTCGCGGCGCTCGTTCTGCTCGGCGAAGTGCGCCTTGCGCCGCCGGGTGTAGGCGGTGCGGGCAGTCGAGAAGCGGCGCCACAGGGCGTCGTCGGAGGCGCGGTCGATCCGGGGGAGCGCCTTCCACTGGTCGAGGAGCTCGCGCAGCCGGTTGGCGCCGTGGCGCCAGTCGGTGCCCTCGGCGAGCCGCTCGGCCTCGGCGACGATCTCCTCCTTGCGGCCGCGGGACTCCTCCGCCTTCTGGGCGCGCTCGGCCCTGCGGGCGGCGCGCTGCTGCTCGATGACCGGGCCGAGCGAGTCGAGCCGCCCGACCAGGGACGCGAGGTCACCGACGGCGTGGGCGTCGACGACCTGCTCGCGGACGGTGCGCACCGACTCGGCGGCCTCCTCCGGCGAGAGCTTGCCCGCCCGGACCCGCTGCTCGAGGAGGTTCACCTCGAACGCCAGCGCGTCGTAGCGCTCGGTGAAGAACTTCAGGGCCTCCTCGGGCGTGCCCTCGGGGTACTGGCCGACGGAGCGCTCGCCGTCGGCGGTCTTCACGTAGACCGTGCCGTCCTCGGCGACCCGACCCCACTCATGGCTCGTCACAGGTGTTCCTCTTCGCTCGCTCGGACGCACGCTCGGTGCGGATGCACGGCCCATGCTAGTCAGGACCGGGCTCGTGCGGGACCGGCCGGTGCGGACGGCGGTCGGCGCGGCGGCTACCCTGCGTGGGTGTTCATCGCCGGCTTTCCCGCAGGACCCTGGGGGACCAACTGCTACGTCGCCGCCACCGGACCCGGCAGCGAGTGCGTGGTGATCGATCCCGGCAAGGACGCGGCGGCGGGGGTCGCCGAGGTGGTCCGGGAGCACAAGCTGAAGCCCGTGGCGGTCCTGGTGACCCACGGCCACGTCGACCACATGTGGTGCGTGGCGCCGGTGGCCGGCACCTACGACGCCACCGCCTGGGTCCACCCCGACGACCGCCACCTGCTGACCGACCCGATGGCCGGCATGTCGCGCGAGACCACCCAGATGCTCCTCGGCGGCTCCTACGAGTGGGCGGAGCCCGACGACGTCCGGGAGCTCTCCGACCTGCAGGAGCTCGAGCTGGCCGGCCTGCGGTTCGTCGTCGACCACACCCCGGGCCATACCGAGGGGTCGGTCACCTTCCGCACGCCGTACCCCGCCGACGACGTCTCCGAGGTCATGTTCTCGGGCGACCTGCTCTTCGCCGGCTCCATCGGACGCACGGACCTGCCGGGCGGTGACCACGCCACGATGCTGCGCAGCCTCACCGAGAAGGTGCTGCCGCTCGCCGACGACATCGTGGTGCTCCCCGGTCACGGCGAGCAGACGTCCATCGGTCGCGAGCGCGCGACCAACCCCTTCCTGCAGGACCTCCAGGCGGACGGTTCTGCGGGTCGAGTGACCCGAGGTCTCTGACACCCATGAACGCCAAGCCCACCCCGCTCAGCGGGTTCCCCGAGCTGCTCCCCGAGCAGCGCTTCGTCGAGCAGCAGGTCGTCGACACGCTGCGCAACACCTTCGAGCTGCACGGCTTCGCCGGCATCGAGACCCGGGCCGTCGAGCCGCTCGACCAGCTGCTGCGCAAGGGAGACACCTCGAAGGAGGTCTACCTCCTGCGGCGGCTCCACGAGGAGTCGGCCGAGGGCCACGCCGGCATCGGCCTGCACTTCGACCTGACGGTGCCGTTCGCGCGCTACGTCCTGGAGAACGCCGGCAAGCTGGAGTTCCCCTTCCGGCGCTACCAGATCCAGAAGGCATGGCGGGGGGAGCGCCCCCAGGAGGGGCGCTACCGGGAGTTCACCCAGGCCGACATCGACATCATCGGCCGCGACGCGCTGCCGTTCCACCACGACGTCGAGGTCACCCGGGTGATGGTCGACGCCCTCGGACGGCTCGACTTCCTGCCGGCGTTCCGGCTACAGGTCAACAACCGCAAGCTGATCCAGGGCTTCTACGCCGGTCTCGGCATCGCCGACACCGATGAGGTCATGCGCCTGGTGGACAAGCTCGACAAGCTGCCGGTCGACAAGGTCCGCACGATGCTGGTCGAGGAGGCCGGGAACGACGCGGCGACCGCCGACCGCGTGCTCAAGCTCGCGACGATCCGCGCGACCGACGACTCCTTCGTCGCGGCCGTGCGCGACCTCGGCGTCGAGCACGAGCTGCTCGACGAGGGCCTCGCGGAGCTCTCCGCCCTGGTCACCTCGTGCGCCGACCTGGTGTCCGGCCGGGTCCGGGTCGAGGCCGACCTCTCGATCGCCCGCGGCCTCGACTACTACACCGGCACCGTGTTCGAGACCCGCCTCGACGGCTACGAGTCGCTGGGCTCCATCTGCTCCGGCGGGCGGTACGACGCGCTGGCCTCCGACGGCCGGTCCACCTACCCCGGCGTCGGCATCTCGCTCGGGGTCAGCCGCGTGGTCGTCTCGCTGATGGCCCGCACCGGGCTGGCGGCCAGCCGCAAGGTGCCCAGCGCCGTCGTGGTCGCCCTCGTCGACGACGAGTCCCGCCCGGCCAGCGAGGCCGTGGCCGGGGCGCTGCGGGCCCGCGGCATCCCCTGCGAGGTGGCCCCCTCGCCCCAGAAGTTCGGCAAGCAGATCCGGTACGCCGAGCGACGCGGCATCCCGTTCGTCTGGTTCCCCCAGGCCGACGGCGCCCACCAGGTCAAGGACATCCGCTCAGGCGAGCAGGTCGAGGCCGACCCCGCCGCCTGGACACCACCCACCGAGGACCTGCGACCGCAGGTCGTTGCCAAGGAGAAGAAGCAGTGATCCGCACCCATGACGCCGGCGCCCTCCGCGCCGCCCACGCCGGGCAGACCGTGACCCTCGCCGGGTGGGTCGCCCGCCGACGGGACCACGGGGGCGTGGCCTTCCTCGACCTCCGCGAGGCCAGCGGGGTCGTCCAGGTCGTGGTCCGGGACGAGGCGGTGGCCCACAGCCTCCGCAACGAGTACTGCCTCAAGGTGACCGGTGAGGTCAGCCTCCGGCCCGAGGGGAACGCGAACCCGAACCTGCCGAGCGGCGAGATCGAGGTCATCGCCGCCGACGTCGAGGTGCTCAGCGCCTCGGCGCCGCTGCCGTTCCCGATCGACGAGCACCTCGAGGTGGGGGAGGAGGCCCGGCTCAGGCACCGCTACCTCGACCTGCGCCGCTCCGGCCCCAACGAGGCGCTGCGGCTGCGCTCCCGCGTCAACAAGGCGGCCCGCGACGTGCTCGACGCCCACGACTTCGTGGAGATCGAGACCCCGACCCTGACCCGGTCGACCCCCGAGGGCGCCCGTGACTTCCTGGTGCCGGCCCGGCTCCAGCCCGGCAGCTGGTACGCCCTGCCGCAGAGCCCGCAGCTGTTCAAGCAGCTGCTCATGGTGGCCGGCATGGAGCGCTACTACCAGATCGCGCGCTGCTACCGCGACGAGGACTTCCGCGCCGACCGGCAGCCGGAGTTCACCCAGCTCGACATCGAGATGAGCTTCGTCGACCAGGACGACGTCATCGGCGTCGCCGAGGAGATCCTGGTCGCGCTGTGGAAGCTCATCGGCCACGACGTGCCGACCCCGCTGCCGCGGATGACGTACGCCGAGGCGATGGCGCGCTACGGCACCGACAAGCCCGACCTGCGGATGGGCCAGGAGCTCGTCGACTGCACGGAATTCTTCCGAAACACCCCCTTCCGCGTCTTCTCCCCTGACAACGCGCCCTACGTCGGCGCCGTCGTCATGCCCGGGGGAGCGAGCCAGCCCCGCAAGCAGCTCGATGCCTGGCAGGAGTGGGCCAAGCAGCGCGGCGCGCGCGGCCTCGCCTACGTCCTCGTCCAGGAGGACGGCGAGCTCGGCGGTCCCGTCGCCAAGAACCTCTCCGAGGAGGAGCGCGCCGGCCTCGCCGCCCACGTGGGCGCCCAGCCGGGCGACTGCGTCTTCTTCGCGGCCGGCCCGGTCAAGGCCAGCCGCGCCCTGCTCGGTGCCGCGCGGCTCGAGATCGGTCGCCGCTGCGACCTGATCGACGAGTCCGCCTGGGCCTTCCTGTGGGTCGTCGACGCCCCGCTCTTCGAGCCCGCCGACGAGGCCACCGCCGCGGGCGACGTGGCCGTCGGCAGCGGCGCCTGGACCGCGGTCCACCACGCGTTCACCGCGCCGCAGGACCTCGACGGCTTCGACCAGGACCCCGGCAACGCCCTGGCGTGGGCCTACGACATCGTCTGCAACGGCAACGAGATCGGTGGCGGCTCCATCCGTATCCACCGCGAGGACGTCCAGAAGCGCGTCTTCTCGATCATGGGCATCGACGAGGACGAGGCGCAGGAGAAGTTCGGCTTCCTCCTCGAGGCCTTCAAGTACGGCGCCCCGCCGCACGGCGGCATCGCCTTCGGCTGGGACCGGATCGTTGCGCTGCTCGCCGGCAGCGACTCGATCCGCGACGTCATCGCCTTCCCCAAGTCGGGCGGCGGGTTCGACCCGCTGACGGCCGCCCCGGCGCCGATCACCACGCAGCAGCGCAAGGAGGCCGGCGTGGACGCCCAGCCGGTCAAGCCGGTCCAGCCGGGGGCCTCCGAGGCGGCTCCCGCGGGGGACCCCGCCCAGGAGTGACGTGCCCCACGTGGCGACCGGGTGCCGAGACCAGATCGTTACGCGCAGGTGATCGTGCGTCCGCGCACCGTCACATAGAGTCCCGTCTCGGCGCACACGCAAGTGGCCTGGAACACCCCGGGCCTGAAGGCAGAGAAGGTGAGCATGTCGGCACAGACTGCCGGACCCGAGACCCTGGGTCACCTGAGCGACGAGGCGCCGCCGCCGGACCCCACCAGCAAGAAGGCCAAGTCGATCACCGGCAAGTCGCCGATGCGGATCGCCCTCGGCCGTCTGGCCAAGGACAAGATCGCCGTCGTGTGCGCGATCGTGGTGCTGTTCTTCGTGCTGGTCGCCGTCTTCGCCGGGGTCATCGCGAAGGTCTTCGGTGTCAGCACCGACACCGTGTTCCCCAGCCAGTTCCTCGACACCCTCGGCGGCGGCCTGCCGCTGCCCGAGTACGGCCCGCCCAACGGCGGCTTCACGATGGAGCACCCGTTCGGTATCGCGCCGCAGACGGCTGACGACAACCTCGCCTACTGGGTCTACGGCTGCCGTACCTCGCTGTCGATCGCGGGCATGGCCACGCTGATCGCGTCCATCACCGGCGTGCTGGTCGGCCTCACCGCCGGGTTCCTCGGCGGCGTGGTCGACAAGATCTTCTCCTTCGTGATCGACCTGTTCCTCACGGTCCCGTTCCTGCTGGCGGCGCTCACGATCGCGCCGATCATCAACGAGCGGTTCGCGGCGAGCGACAACTACGGCCGGATCCAGTTCTGGAACCTCGTGGCCGTGCTCGCGATCTTCGGCTGGATGGGCGTTGCCCGTCTCATCCGCGGTGAGGTGCTGTCGCTGCGCGAGCGCGAGTTCATCCAGGCCGCCCGCGTGATGGGGATGCCGACCCGGCGGATCCTCGTCAAGGAGCTGCTGCCGAACCTCGCCGCGCCGATCGTGGTGGCCGTGTCGCTGATGCTGCCCGCCTTCGTGGCGCTGGAGGCCGGCCTGGCCTTCCTCGGCATCGGCGTGACGACGATCCCGTCGTGGGGCCAGACGATCCTCAAGGCCGTGCCGTACTTCGAGAGCTACCCGCTCTACCTGTGGCAGCCGCTCCTCGGCATCGTCGCCCTGGTGCTGGCGCTCAACCTGCTGGGCGACGCGATCCGCGACGCCCTCGACCCGAAGACGCGGCGCTGACGCCGCTCTTCCCCTGACGTTGCCCACGGCTCTCCTCGTGGGCACGAAATGAAGATGACGAAAGGCTGGACAATGAGACGGAGCAAGCCGCTGGCGGTAGTCGCCGGTGCTGCGCTGTTCACCCTCGCTGCATGCGGCGGCGGGTCGGACAGCGGTGACGACGGTCCGGGCAGCGACAAGACGTTCACGGCCGCGGCCGACGTTGCCAAGGACGAGGAGATGCAGGGCCCGGCCCCCGAGATCGAGGGCGCCGAGTCGGGCGGGACCATCACGGTCTTCCTCCCCGGCGACCCGGGTCCGGACAACATCGACCCGACGGGTGGCTGGTCCGTGACCGGCAACTCGATCCAGCAGGCGCTCACGAGCCGCTCGCTGACCCAGTACTACCGCGACCCCGAGACCGGCAGCATGATCCTGGTCCCGGACCTCGCGACCGACCTGGGCACCGCCAACGAGGACTACACGGAGTGGACCTTCACCATCCGTGACGACGCCACGTGGGAGAACGGCGAGCCCGTGACGGCCGAGGAGGTCGCCTGGGGCATCTGCCGGTCGATGGACTCCGACCAGTTCCCGTCGGGTCCGGGCACCGAGTACTCCCAGACCTACTTCTTCGGTGCGGGCGAGTACAAGGGCCCCTACACCGGCAAGGACGAGGACTGCTCCGACTGGGGCGGCGTCGAGGTCAACGGGTCCGACGTGACCATCAAGATGGCCAAGCCGTTCCCGGACATGGACTACTGGGGCGCCTTCATGGCGATCGGCCCGGCCCCGCTGGGCAAGGCCAGCCAGCCGCCGAACTACGGCGCACAGACGATCCTGGCCAACGGTCCCTACAAGGTCGACTCGTTCCGCCCGGGCGAGGAGCTGGTGCTGGTCAAGAACGACCAGTGGAACCCGGACTCCGACCCGGCGCGTCACCAGTACGCCGACAAGTGGGTCTTCAAGTTCAACCAGGACCAGGCCCAGGTCGACCAGATCATGCTGAGCGACAACACCGAGTCGCAGACCTCGGTGTCGACCGCCATCGGCTCGAACAACTACGAGCGCGCCAACAGCGAGCTCGGTGACCGCCTCGTGCAGCAGTCGTCGCAGTGCACCAGCTTCTGGTCGCCCGACTACACCAAGATCACCGAGATCGAGGTGCGCAAGGCCCTCGCCTACGCCTACCCCTACACCGACGTCTGGCTCGCCAGCGGTGAGGTCCCCGGCGTGACCCGCGTCCCCGCGAACTCGATCATGCCCCCGGGCATGGCCGGCAAGAAGGAGTACTTCGCGGACGGCGAGCAGTTCGAGTACAACCCGGAGAAGGCCAAGGAGCTCCTGGCCGAGGCCGGCTACGGCGACGAGCCCTACCAGATCACGATGGTCTACTACGAGGTCGACCCGAACGCGGTCGCCGCGCAGAAGCAGATCGAGAAGGGCCTCGAGGAGTCCGGGTTCTCCGTCAAGGGCATCCCGGTCCAGGACTCGCCGTACAACATCTGGCTCGACCCCGACAACAAGATCAACAAGCAGCTCAACCTGCGTGGCGTGAACTGGTGCTCGGACTGGCCGTCCGGTCTGACCATGGTCCCGCCGCTCACCAAGGGTGGCGCTGTCTACAACACCTCGTTCTTCGACGAGGCTGAGATCAACGAGGAGATGGACCGCATCGTCACCGAGCTCCCGCTCGACGAGCAGGCTGACGCGTGGGGTGCCCTGGACGAGAAGATCGGGACCGAGTACTTCCCGATCATCCCGACCGCCTTCCGCAACGACCTGTTCGTCTTCGGTTCGAAGATCGGCTACGGCGTCGGCGACGGTTCCATCGGAGCCCCTTACTACAAGGGCCTCTACGTGATGCAGTGATCGGCGTCCTACGCTGATCCGATGCACCACCTGAAGTAAGTCCAAGAGGTGGGGGCTCCCGGCCACAGCCGGGGGTCCCCACCTTGGGCCGACAGCGGCCTGTTCGACTCCCACCCCAGAGAAGAGCCCTGATGTTCGCGTATGTCGTCAAGCGCGCGCTTGCCGGTGTCGTGGTGATCGCCCTGGTCTCGATGGCGATCTTCGCGCTGTTCTGGTTCGGGCCCTCGAGCCCAGCCCAGCCGATCTGTGACCGTGAGACCAGCAACCGGTGCACCCCCGAGCGCCTCGAGCGCTACGAGCGCTCCCTCGGGTACGACAACCCCGTCTACGTCGAGTACGGCAAGTTCATGAAGGGTGTCGCCGTCGGTCGCGACATCTCCATCGGCGCCACGACCTACGACTGCGCCGCTCCCTGCCTGGGGTACTCCTTCCGGACCAAGGCCCCGGTGTGGTCCGAGATGAAGGAACGGCTCCCTGCCACCTTCTCCGTCGCGATCGGAGGTGCGGGGCTCTACCTGCTGATGGGAGTCCCCATCGGCGTGGCCGCCGCCCGCCGACGAGGCACCGTCGCCGACAAGGCGCTCGTGTCGAGCTTCCTCACCATCAGCTCCATCCCGTACTACCTCTTCGCGCTGCTCACCTGGCTCTACCTCACGGTGATCTTCGAGGTCCCCTTCTTCAGTGACACCGGCTACTTCCCGATCACCGATAACCCCGCCAAGTGGTTCTCCGGCATGGCGCTCGCCTGGATCGCGCTGGGCATCTTCGGCTGCACCCAGTACACCCGCTACACCCGCGGTGCCATGGTCGAGGCGCTGAACGAGGACTACATCCGGACCGCCAAGGCCAAGGGCCTGCCGCCACGGACAGTGGTCTACAAGCACGGCCTGCGCGCCGCCCTGGTCCCGGTCGTCACCATCTTCGGTATCGACTTCGGCACCCTGCTGGCAGGCACGATCTTCACCGAGCGCATCTTCAACATCGACGGTATCGGCTTCTGGACGCTGGAGGCGGTCAACGCCCGCGACCTGCCCGTGGTCATGGCCACGGCGATCTTCGGCGCCGCTGCGCTGATCATCAGCAACCTGATCGTCGACGTCGTCTACAGCGTCCTGGACCCGAGGGTGAGGCTTTCGTGACCGAGCAGACCAGCACCGTGCCCGCGTCGACCACCGCGGGCGCCACCGGCGAGCCGTTCCTGGCCGTCGAGGACCTCACGGTCAAGTTCCCCACCGAGGACGGCCTCGTCACCGCCGTCTCCGGCCTCAGCTACTCCGTCGAGAAGGGCAAGACGCTCGGCATCGTGGGGGAGTCCGGCTCCGGCAAGTCGGTCTCCAGCCTGGCGGTCCTCGGGCTGCACGACGCGAGGTCGAGCCGGATCACCGGCTCCATCCGGGTCGACGGCACGGAGGTCATCGGGCTCTCCGAGCAGCGGATGCGCAAGCTCCGCGGCAACGCCATGTCGATGATCTTCCAGGACGCCCTGGCGGCCCTGCACCCCTTCTACAAGGTCGGTGACCAGCTCGCCGAGGCGTACCTCGTGCACCACCCGAAGGCGAGCAAGCGCGACGCGCGTCGCAAGGCCATCGAGATGCTCGACCGCGTCGGCATCCCGCAGCCCGACCGCCGCGTCGACGACTTCCCGCACCAGTTCTCCGGCGGCATGCGGCAGCGCGCGATGATCGCGATGGGCCTCATCAACGACCCGTCGCTCCTCATCGCCGACGAGCCGACCACGGCCCTCGACGTGACGGTGCAGGCGCAGATCCTCGACCTGCTGCAGGACCTCCAGCGCGAGTTCAACTCCGCGATCATCATCATCACCCACGACCTCGGCGTCATCGCCGAGATGGCCGACGACGTCCTCGTGATGTACGCCGGCCGGGCGGTGGAGTTCGGCTCCACCAAGGAGATCCTGACCCACCCGGAGATGCCCTACACGTGGGGTCTGCTCTCGAGCGTCCCGGACGTCACCGGCGACACCGACGCGCGGCTCATCCCCATCCCCGGCAACCCGCCCAGCCTGCTCAGCCCGCCGACGGGGTGCTCCTTCAACCCGCGGTGCGTCCACAAGGACAAGGTCCCCGGTGGCCTGTGCGAGACCGAGCTCCCGGAGCTCGTTCCGGGCCAGCGCGGTCCCCGCCACCTCAAGCGATGCCACCTCGCCGACCCGGACCGCGTCTACGAGGCCGAGATCCTGCCGGAGATCGCCCCCGACCTGGTCGAGGAGACCCACTGATGTCCGACCTGAACACCGACAAGCACGACGAGGCCGCCGAGCAGGAGCCGGCCGCCGTCGAGGAGCAGCACGGCGAGCAGCCGGCCGAGGGCGCGTCGTTCGCCGACCTCGCCGAGCACGGCCACGCCGCCTCGCGGCTGGACCCCGACGCGAAGCCGGTCCTCGAGGTCGAGAACCTCAAGATGTACTTCCCGGTGAAGTCCTCGGGCGTGGTGCGCCGCACCATCGGCCACGTGCAGGCCGTCGACGGCATCTCGTTCCAGGTCCCCGAGGGCGGCTCGCTCGGACTCGTGGGCGAGTCCGGCTGCGGCAAGTCGACCACCGGACGCCTGATCACGCGGCTCTACAAGCCGACCGCGGGCAGCATGCACTTCGAGGGCCAGGACCTCGCGCAGCTCTCGCCGCGGCAGCTGAAGCCGCTGCGCAAGGACGTCCAGATGATCTTCCAGGACCCCTACACCTCGCTGAACCCGCGGCACACCGTGGGCTCGATCGTGGGGGCCCCGCTCGCGGTGCACAACATCGTGCCGAAGAACCAGATCCTGTCGCGCGTGCAGGAGATCCTCGAGGTCGTCGGCCTCAACCCCGAGCACTACAACCGCTACCCCAACGAGTTCTCGGGTGGTCAGCGGCAGCGCATCGGCATCGCCCGCGCGCTCACACTGAACCCCAAGCTGCTGGTGGCCGACGAGCCCGTCTCCGCGCTCGACGTCTCCATCCAGGCGCAGGTGATCAACCTGCTCCAGGACCTGCAGTCCGAGTTCAACATCGCGTTCCTCTTCATCGCGCACGACCTGGCCGTGGTCCGGCACTTCTGCCCCGAGGTCGCGGTGATGTACCTCGGCAAGATCGTGGAGATCGCCGACCGGGACACCATCTACGGACGGGCCCACCACCCGTACACCCAGGCCCTGCTCTCGGCGGTGCCGGACGTCAAGCAGGCCGCGGTGGGCGGCCGGCGCGAGCGCATCCGGCTGGAGGGCGACGTCCCCAGCCCGATCAACCCGCCGTCGGGCTGCCGGTTCCGCACCCGCTGCTCGCTGGCCCAGGAGATCTGCGCCAAGGTCGAGCCGCCGCTGCTGCAGATCGGCAAGCGCCACAAGGTCGCCTGCCACTTCGCCGGAGAGCTCGGCAAGCACCCTGCCACCCCGGTGACGTCCGACCTCCTCGGGGTCGACGCCCAGGGCTCGCCGCAGCCGGGCGCCTCCGTGGTGCCGGTCTCGACCGGGCCGGGCTTCGACGACGAGTGGTTCGACGTCGAGCGCCGGACCATGGTCTCGGCCTGATCCTGCAGCCCTCGGACTGACCGTCGTGGACGGGCTCTTCGACGTACCCGGCACGGACCGGGCGGCCGGCGGTACGCCGTCGGCCGCCGGCGGGTCCCTGTCGTCGTACGGCCACGCCGCGGCGCCACTCGCCGTGCGGATGCGTCCGCGCACCCTCGAGGAGCTCATCGGCCAGGAGCAGCTGCGCGCCGAGGGGGCGCCGCTGCGCCGTCTCATCGACGGCGACCAGTCGATGTCGCTGCTGCTGTGGGGACCCCCGGGCACCGGGAAGACCACGATCGCCTCGATCCTGAGCCAGCAGACCGACCGGCGGTTCGTGGAGGTCTCGGCCGTCTCCGCCGGGGTCAAGGAGGTGCGGGCCGCGATCGACGCCGCCCGCGCCGAGCTCGTCGCCGGCGGCCGGGAGACAGTGCTGTTCGTGGACGAGGTCCACCGGTTCAGCAAGGCGCAGCAGGACGCGCTGCTGCCCGGCGTCGAGAACCGCTGGGTGACCCTGGTCGCGGCGACGACGGAGAACCCCTTCTTCTCCGTCATCTCGCCGCTGCTGTCGCGCAGCCTGCTGCTGCGGCTGGAGTCGCTCACCGACGACCATGTGCGTGCGGTCATCGACCAGGCGCTCGTCGACGAGCGGGGGCTCGCGGGGGCGGTGACGCTCGACGACGACGCCCGCGAGCACCTGGTCCGGCTGGCCGGGGGAGACGCGCGGCGGTCGCTGACCTACCTCGAGGCCGCGGCCGGGGCCGCGGTCGCCACGGGTGCCACCACCATCGACCTCGCCACGGCGGAGACGGCGGTGGACCGTGCAGCGGTGCGCTACGACCGGCAGGGCGACCAGCACTACGACGTCACCAGCGCCTTCATCAAGTCGATCCGCGGCTCGGACGCCGACGCGGCGCTGCACTACCTCGCCCGCATGGTCGAGGCGGGGGAGGACCCCCGCTTCATCGCCCGCCGGCTGGTGATCCTCGCGAGCGAGGACATCGGGCTGGCTGACCCCACCGCGCTGACGACCGCCGTCGCGGCGGCGCAGGCGGTGCAGCTGATCGGGATGCCCGAGGCGCGGCTCAACCTCGCCCAGGCGACCATCGCGCTGGCGGTCGCGCCCAAGTCCAACGCCGTCATCAAGGCCATCGACGCGGCCAGCGCCGACGTCCGCGCCGGCAAGGTCGGGCCGGTGCCGCCCCACCTGCGCGACGCCCACTACTCCGGCGCGAAGAAGATCGGGCACGGCGCGACCTACGTCTACAGCCACGACGAGCCCTACGGCATCGCGGAGCAGCAGTACGCGCCCGACGTGGTGGCGGACGCGCGCTACTACCAGCCCACCTCGCTGGGGGCGGAGGCCGCGGTCAAGGAGCGCTGGGAGCGCATCCGACGCCTCGTCCGGGGCCGGAAGTCACCGCGATAGGGTCGGGCACTGTGATCGACGAAGGGACCTGGGGCGCGGCCGTGACCCCGTCCACCGTCGCCGTCGCCCTCGGGATCGCGGGGTGCGCGGTGCTGCTGGCGGGTGTCCTCGGCCTGGCCCTGCTGCGCGCCCGCACGCGCCACCGCCTCGAGCTGGCCGCCGCCCGGGCGGAGACCGCGGCGCTGCGCGCGCAGGTCGCCCAGGTGCAGCGCCGGCTGGCTGCCGAGGAGCGCCGGGCGGCCACCGAGCTCCGGATCACCGACCTCGACCTGTCGGCGGCCACGGCGGAGGCGAGGCCCGCCGCCGGCCGGCCGCCCGCCGTGCCCGCCCGCCCCGCGCAGGGCACGCCTGCCACCACCGGGGCCGCCCCGGGGATCGACCGCGCCCTGTTCGCCGACCTCGTGCTGCGCGAGACGGTGGTCCGGGCTGCCTCGCTGGCCCACGGCGTACGCCGCGCACTCGCGCCCGAGACCCGCAACCGGGTCCGCTTCGAGGTCCGCCGCGAGATCCGCCGCGCCCGCAAGCAGCGCCGGGCGGACCTGCGCGAGGCGCGACGCGACTGGGAGGCGCGGCAGCGCGCGACCCTCGACGACGAGCACGCAGCGTGAGGGACGACTGATGAGCAGAGGTCTGTGGTTCGTGGCCGGCGCCGGCGCCGGCGTCTACGCCGTGGTGCGGGCACGCCGCGCCGCTGAGGTGTTCACCGCCGACGGCCTGCGCGACCGGTGGTCCGGCCTGACCCTGGGCGCCCGGCTGCTGCGCGAGGAGGTCGCGCAGGGGCAGGCGGACAAGGAGGCCGAGCTGCGGGTGCGCTACGGCCTGGTCCCCTCCGGCGCCCCGGCGCTCGCCGGCGGCCGGCACCGCGCCGGCGCCGCTCCGCAGCCCGTCGGCCAGCCGGGCAGCCAGCACGGCACCCCCCACGCAGTGGCCGGCCCGGTCCCGGGCTCGACCCCCACCCCCGACGAGGAAGGCAGCACCTGATGGACACCGCGGAGATCCGCCGAAGGTTCGTCGCTCACTTCGAGCGCAACGGCCACACGACGGTGCCGTCTGCGTCGCTGCTGCTCGACGACCCCAACCTGTTGTTCGTCAACGCCGGCATGGTGCCGTTCAAGCCCTACTTCCTGGGCCAGGAGACGCCGCCGTACGCCCGCGCGACGAGCGTCCAGAAGTGCGTCCGCACCCCCGACATCGAGGACGTCGGCAAGACGACGCGGCACGGCACGTTCTTCGAGATGTGCGGCAACTTCTCCTTCGGCGACTACTTCAAGGCCGGGGCGATCGAGCTCGCCTGGGAGCTGGTGACCCGCTCCCACGAGGACGGCGGCTTCGGCCTCGACGAGGCGCGGCTCTACCCGAGCGTCTACGCCGAGGACGAGGAGGCGCTCGAGCTCTGGATGAAGGCCACCGGACTGCCGGCGGAGAAGATCCTGCGCCTCGGCAAGAAGGAGAACTACTGGTCGATGGGCGTCCCGGGCCCGGGTGGCCCGTGCTCGGAGATCCTCTACGACCGCGGCGGCGCCTACGGCCCCGACTTCGACCCGACGCAGATCGGGCCGGACATGCCCGTCGAGCTCGAGGACCGGCTGCTCGAGATCTGGAACCTCGTCTTCATGCAGGACGAGCTCAGCGCGGTGCGGTCCAAGTCCGACTTCGACATCGCCGGCTCGCTGCCGAAGAAGAACATCGACACCGGCATGGGCCTCGAGCGGGTCGCGTTCCTGCTCCAGGGCCGCGAGAACATGTACGAGATCGACGTGATGTTCCCGGTCATCCAGAAGGCCGAGGAGCTCACCGGCCGCCGCTACGGCGCCGGCGGACAGCAGGGCCATGACGACGACGTCCGCTTCCGCGTCGTCGCCGACCACGTGCGGTCGTCGATGATGCTGATCTCCGACGGGGTGACCCCCGGCAACGAGGCCCGCGGCTACGTCCTGCGCCGGCTGCTGCGCCGCGCCGTCCGGTCGATGCGGCTTCTCGGCTTCGAGGACCGCGCGCTGCCCGAGCTGCTGCCCGTCAGCCGCGACAAGATGGGGGAGACCTACACCCAGCTCCACCAGGACTGGGAGCGGATCTCCGCCGTCGCGTTCGCCGAGGAGGACGCCTTCCGCACGACCCTCCGGGCCGGCACGGCGATCTTCGACCTCGCCACCACCGAGGTGAAGCAGGGCGGCGGCGCGCAGCTCTCCGGCGCCAAGGCGTTCGCGCTCCACGACACCTACGGCTTCCCGATCGACCTCACCCTCGAGATGGCCGCCGAGCAGGGCCTCTCCGTCGACGAGGGCGAGTTCCGCCGGCTGATGAACGAGCAGCGTGAGCGGGCCAAGGCCGACGCGAAGGCGAAGAAGGGCCAGCACCGCGACGCCGGCGCCTACCGCGCGGTGGCCGACACCCTCGGCAAGGCGGTCGAGTTCACCGGCTACTCCGAGGTCGTCACCGAGGGCGCCGTCCGTGGCCTCGTGACCGCCGGCGGGGTCGTCGACGTCGCCCGCGAGGGCGAGGAGGTCGAGGTCGTCCTCGACCGCACGCCGTTCTATGCCGAGGGCGGTGGCCAGCTCGCCGACGAGGGGCTCATCGAGCTCGAGAACGGCGCGCTGCTCCAGGTCCGCGACGTGCAGTCGCCCGTGACCGGCCTCATCGTCCACCAGGCCGTGGTGATCTCGGGCGAGGTCACCGCCGGCCTGGCGGCCCAGATGAAGGTCGACATCGAGCGGCGCCGCTCGATCTCGCGGTCCCACACCGCGACCCACATGGTCCACAAGGCGTTCCGCGAGGCGCTCGGCGACACCGCCACGCAGGCCGGCTCCGAGAACTCCCCGGGCCGGTTCCGCTTCGACTTCTCCGCCACCGGCGCGGTCCCGCACTCGGTCATGGCGGACGTCGAGGCCCGGGTCAACGACCTGGTCCTCGCCGACCTGGCCGTGCACGCCGAGGTGATGACCCAGGAGGAGGCGGTGAAGTCGGGCGCCATGGCGCTGTTCGGCGAGAAGTACGGCGACGAGGTGCGGGTCATCTCCGTCGGCGACTGGGCCCGCGAGCTGTGCGGCGGCACCCACGCCCTGCGCTCCGGCCAGCTGGGCGTGGTCAAGCTGCTCGGCGAGTCCTCCATCGGCTCCGGCGTACGCCGCGTCGAGGCGCTCGTCGGCGGCGACGCCTACCGCTTCCTCGCCCGCGAGCACGTCCTGGTGGCGCAGCTGTCCGAGGCGCTCAAGGTGCGCCCGGAGCAGCTGCCCGAGCGGGTCAACGACATCGTCGAGAAGCTGCGGACCGCCGAGAAGGAGATCGAGAAGATCCGCGTCGGCCAGCTGCTCGCCGCGGGCGGCCAGCTGGCCGCCGACGCGGCCGACGTCTCCGGCGTCAAGGTCGTGGCCCACCGCGCCGACGGTGCGGGTGGTGGCGACGTGCGCACCCTCGCGCTCGACGTGCGCGGCCGGCTGCCTGCGGGCCAGCCGGGCGTCGTCGTCATCATCGGCACCCAGTCGGACTCGGGGGGCGCCGGCAAGGTCGCCGTCGTCGCCGCCGTCAACGACGAGGCCCGCGACAGGGGGATCTCCGCCAATACGCTCGTCGGCGCCGTCGGACCGCTCGTCGGCGGCCGCGGCGGCGGCAAGGACGACGTGGCCCAGGGCGGCGGCACCGACGCCAGCCGCATCGACGAGGCGCTCGCGCTGGTGTCGACCGAGGTCGCGCGGGCCGTCGGCTGATGCGACCCGGCGTCCGCCTCGGGATCGACCCCGGGGACGCCCGGATCGGGGTCGCGCGCAGCGACCCGTCCGGGTTCCTCGCCACGCCCGTGGAGACCGTGCGGCGGGGCAAGGGCGACCTGAAGCGGATCGCCGAGATCCTCGCCGAGGAGGGCGCGGTCGAGGTGGTCGTCGGGCTGCCCCGGTCGCTGGCCGGCGGCGAGGGCCCGGCCGCGGCCAAGGTGCGCGAGTTCGCGGCGGCGCTGGCCCGTCGCGTGGCGCCGGTGCCGGTCCGGCTGTGCGACGAGCGTCTCACCACGGTCTCGGCGGAGGCTATGCTGCGCGACCGTGGCCGCAAGGGCAGCAAGCGCCGCGAGGTGGTCGACCAGGCGGCCGCGGTGCTGATCCTGCAGCACGCACTGGACATCGAGCGCTCGTCGGGGGCGGCGCCGGGCGAGATCGTCGAGGAGACGCATGAGTGAGGAGCCGCTGGTGCCGGTCGAGGAACCGGCAGCGGAGACCTACCAGACCGGTGGCCGGCGGCGGAAGCGCCGGGGCCTCCCCGGCTGCATCGCCGTCCTCGTCGCGCTCGCCATCGTGGTCGGCGGCGGCTACATCGCGGTGAGCCGGGGCCTCCAGTGGGTGGAGGACCGGTTCGCCGACCCCGAGGACTACGCCGGGCCCGGCACGGGGAAGGTCACGGTCGAGGTGGCGGAGGGGGACACCTCCACGGTCATCTGCCGCAGCCTCAAGGACGAGGACGTCGTCGCCTCCGTCGACGCCTGCATCGCGGCCGCGAACGCCGACCCCGACGCCGCCGGCATCCAGGTCGGCTTCTACCAGCTGAAGAAGCAGATGGCCGCGGCCGACGCGATCGACGTGCTCGTCGACCCCTCGAACATCGTCACCAACAGCGTCACGATCCCCGAGGGGCTCCGCGTGGTCGACATCGTCGACATCCTCGCGGACGAGACCGACTTCGGCGCCGCCCAGTTCGAGAAGGTGCTGTCCAGCCCGAAGAAGCTCGGGCTGCCCGCCTACGCGGACGGCAACCCGGAGGGCTACCTGTTCCCCTCGACGTACGCCTTCGGTCCGAAGGACAAGCCGGCCGACATGCTCCGCGCGATGGTCGAGCGGTGGGAGCAGGCAGCCGCCGACGTCGACCTCGAGGCCCGGGCCGAGGCGCTGGGCTTCACCCCGCACGAGATGATGACCATCGCCTCGCTGGTCGAGGCCGAGGGACGCGGCGACGACATGCCGAAGATCGCCCGCGTGATCTACAACCGGCTCGAGGGCGACGAGACCAACGGGCTGCTGCAGATCGACGCCACGGTCAACTACGCGGCGAACCAGGAGCTCGGCGCGGTCCCGACGACCGAGGACCTCGAGCTGGACTCGCCGTACAACACCTACAAGAACCCCGGGCTCCCGCCGGGGCCGATCGAGGCTCCCGGCGAGGAGGCGATGCAGGCGGCCGTGCAGCCTGCCGAGGGCGGTTGGTACTACTACGTCACGGTCAACCTCGCGACCGGCGAGACGAAGTTCGCCGAGACGTACGACGAGTTCCTCACGTACAAGAACGAGCTGCGGGAGTATTGCGCGAACGAGTCCGAGGGCGCCTGCTGACCGCGGGCCCCTGATCGTCACGAGGAGGGGCCGGTGAGGTGTGCCGTCCTGGGTGACCCGATCGCCCACTCGCTGTCGCCCGTGCTGCACCGGGCGGGCTACGACGCGCTCGGGCTCGCGTGGACCTACGAGGCCCACCGGGTCCCGGCCGGCGGCCTCGCGGGCTTCGTCGACGGGCTCGACCAGGACTGGCGCGGGCTGTCGGTGACGGCGCCCCTCAAGCGGGAGGCACTGGCGGCGGCGACCGCCCGCAGCGAGACCGCGGTGCTCGCCGGCGGCGCCAACACGCTGGTCCGCGGCGACGACGGCTGGCACGCGGACAACACCGACGTCCCGGGGGCGCGCGCGGCGGTCCGCGAGCGCTGGGACGGCCCGGTGCGCTCGGCGACGGTCCTCGGCGGCGGCGCGACCGCCGCGTCGACCGGTCTCGCGCTGTGCGACCTGGGGGCCACGACGGTGCGCCTGCTCGTGCGCTCGCCCGAGCGCGCCGCCGAGGCCGCGGAGGTCGTCGCCGCCCACCCCTCGGCACCCCGGGTCGATGTCGGCCGGCTGGCCGACGACCCGGTCGAGGGCGACGTGGTCGTCTCCACCGTCCCGGCCTCCGCACAGGACGAGTCGCTGGTCGCCCGCTGCGCGGACGTGCCGGTCGTCTTCGAGGTCCTCTACGACCCGTGGCCCACGCCGCTGGCCGCCGCCGCCGGCGACCGGGTGCTCGTGGGCGGCCTCGACCTGCTGGTCCACCAGGCGGCCCTGCAGTTCCGGGCGTTCACCGGTGTGGCGGCGCCAATCGCCGTGATGCGGGAGGCGGGGGAGCGGGCGCTGGCGGAGCGGGCCGCCGCCGGGAGGGAACGGCATGGCTGACCTGCTGGCGGTGGCCGTCGCTGCGGGAGCTGCGGCGCTGCTCGCGGTTCCGGCGCCGCGCGTCGTGGCCTCGCTGCCCGAGCCGGCGGCCGTCACGCCCGCCGGCGGCCTGCCCGACGGCCTGCCCGACGAGCCCCCCAAGGTGCCCTACGCCGACCTGGCCGCGACCCCGGGCCTCCGGGTCCGGCTCGTCGTCGCGGCCGGGCTGGTCGGCGCGGTGCTCGGCGCGGCCCTCGGCTGGCGGGCCGACCTGCTGCTGTGGGTGCCGCTGGTCCCGCTCGGCGTGGTCCTCGCCTGGATCGACTGGCGTACCCGACTGCTGCCGCGACTGCTGGTGCTGCCCGGCGTGGCCGCCGTCCTCGTCCTGGCGGGAGCGGTGGCCGCGGCCTCCGGGGAGGCCGACGCGCTGCTGCGGGGCCTCGTGGGACTGGTGGCGTCGTTCTGCTTCTACTGGCTGCTGTGGTGGATCCACGCCGCCGGGATGGGGTTCGGCGACGTGCGGCTGTCCGCCGTCACCGGCTTCCTGCTGGGCCACCTCGGCTGGGCCGAGCTGCTGGTGGGCAGCTACCTGCCGTTCCTGCTGCTGGCCGTCCCCGGCCTCACCCTCGCCGTCGTACGCCGCGACCGACGGCTGCTGAAGGCGGCGTACCCCTTCGGCCCGGCGATGCTGGCCGGCGCCGCGCTCGGCGTCGTCCTGGCGCCCTGGCTGGCCGGCGGTCTCGCGACGGGGTGACCGGCGCCGGGGCGCGACACCCGCGTGAAAGACTGGCGCCATGCTGCGTTGGCTCACTGCAGGCGAGTCCCACGGCCCCTCCCTGGTCGCGATCCTGGAGGGGCTGCCCGCCCATGTCCGGGTGACGACCTCCGACCTCGCCGACTCCCTGGCGCGGCGCCGGCTCGGCTACGGCCGCGGCGCCCGGATGAAGTTCGAGCAGGACGAGGTCTCGATCCTGGGGGGCGTCCGCCACGGCGAGACGCAGGGCGGCCCGGTGGCCGTCCTCGTCGGCAACACCGAGTGGCCCAAGTGGGAGAAGGTGATGTCGGCCGACCCGGTCGACCCCGACGAGCTCGAGTCGCTCGCGCGCAACGCCGCGCTGACGCGACCCCGACCCGGCCACGCCGACCTCGTGGGCATGCAGAAGTACGACTTCGACGAGGCCCGCCCCGTCCTCGAGCGCGCCTCGGCGCGCGAGACCGCCGCGCGCGTGGCGCTCGGCCGGGTGGCCTCGAACTTCCTCGAGCAGGCCGTCGGCGCCCGGATCGTCTCCCACGTCGTCGAGCTCGGCGGCGTCCCGGCCCCGGCCGGCTCGGTCCCCGGCCCCGACGACGTGGCGCGGCTCGACGGCGACCCGGTGCGCTGCCTCGACCCCGACGCCAGCAAGGCGATGGTCGAGCGCATCGACCAGGCCCACAAGGACGGCGACACGCTCGGCGGCGTCGTCGAGGTGGTCGTCCACGGTCTGCCGCCCGGGCTCGGCTCCCACGTCCACTGGGACAGACGGCTGGACGCGCGGCTGGCGGGCGCGCTGATGGGCATCCAGGCGATCAAGGGCGTCGAGGTGGGCGACGGGTTCGCCCTCGCCGCCACGCCCGGGTCCGAGGCCCACGACGAGATCGTCCCGACCGACGACGGGCTGCGCCGCACCAGCGGCCGCTCCGGTGGCACCGAGGGCGGCATGTCGACCGGCGAGGTGCTCCGGGTGCGGGCGGCGATGAAGCCCATCGCGACCGTCCCCCGGGCGCTGCGGACCGTCGACGTCACGACCGGCGAGGAGGCTGTCGCCCACCACCAGCGCTCCGACGTCTGCGCGGTGCCGGCCGCCGGCATCGTCGCCGAGGCGATGGTGGCGCTGGTCCTCGCGGAGGCCGTCGTCGAGAAGTTCGGCGGCGACTCGCTGCAGGAGACGCGGCGCAACGCCGAGGCCTACCTCGACTCGCTGAGGTACCGGTGACGGGGCAGGGACAGCCCGGGCCCCGCGCCGTGCTCGTCGGGCCGATGGGGGCGGGGAAGACCACGGTCGCGGGCCTGCTCGCCGAGGCGTGGGGCGTCGCCGTCCGCGACACCGACGCCGACGTCGAGGCCGCCGAGGGCCGCACGGTCTCCGAGATCTTCGTCGACTCCGGCGAGGAGCACTTCCGGGCGCTCGAGGCCAAGGCGGTCGCCGAGGCGCTCGCGACCCACGAGGGCGTGCTGGCGCTGGGTGGCGGCGCGGCCCTCGACCCCGCCACCCGCGGCCTGCTGCAGGGGCACCGCGTGGTCTTCCTGCGGGTCGGCCTGTCCGACGCGGTGAAGCGCGTCGGGCTCGGCACGTCCCGGCCGCTGCTCCTCGGCAACGTCCGCGGCCGCATCAAGCAGCTGCTCGACGAGCGCACCCCGGTCTACGAGTCCGTGGCGACCCTGGTCGTCGACACCGACGGCCGCAGCCCGGAGGACGTGGCCGCCGAGGTGATGGAGGCGCTGTCGTGATGGCCGCGACGGGGGAGTCGGTGCTGCGCGTCGGCGGCGCCTCGCCGTACGACGTGGTGGTCGGGCGCGACCTGCTCTCGCGGCTGCCCGGGCTCGTCGGGGACGGCGCGCAGCGTGTCGCGGTCGTCCACCCCGACGACCTGCCGGAGCTGGCCAAGCCGGTCCTCGAGGCGCTGGCCGGCACCCACGAGGTGACCCGGCTGGGCGTGCCGTCGGGGGAGCAGGCCAAGACCGCGAGCGTGGCGGCCGGCTGCTGGGAGGCGCTCGGCGACGCCGGGTTCACCCGCTCCGACGCGGTGGTGACCGTCGGTGGTGGCGCCACCACCGACCTCGGCGGCTTCGTCGCGGCAACCTGGCTGCGCGGCGTGCGTGTGGTCCACGTGCCGACGACGCTGCTCGCCATGGTGGACGCGGCCGTCGGCGGCAAGACCGGCGTCAACACCCGCGCCGGCAAGAATCTCGTGGGCTCCTTTCACGAGCCTGCCGGGGTGCTGTGCGACCTCGCGCTCCTCGACAGCCTGCCGCGCGAGGAGCTCGTCGCCGGCCTCGGCGAGGTGGTGAAGTGCGGCTTCATCGCCGACCCGGCGATCCTCGACCTGGTCGAGGCGACCGACCCGGCCGCACTGACCCCGGCCTCGCCCGAGCTGCGCGAGCTCGTCGAGCGGGCCATCCGGGTCAAGATCGACGTGGTGGTCGGCGACCTGCGCGAGACCGGCGGCGCGGACGGGCACCCGGGGCGGGAGGTGCTCAACTACGGGCACACGCTCGGCCACGCGATCGAGCGCGCGGAGGACTACCGGATCCGGCACGGCGAAGCCGTGGCGGTCGGCTGCGTGTTCGTCGCGGAGCTGGCGCGCCTCGAGGTCGGACTGCCCGACGAGGTCGTCGAGCGGCACCGCCGGGTGCTGGCCCGGGTCGGCCTCCCCACGTCGTACGACGGCGCGGACTTCGAGACGCTGCTCGCGGCGATGCGCGTCGACAAGAAGGCGCGGGGCTCGCAGCTGCGCTTCGTGGTGCTCACCGACCTGGCCGAGCCGCGGGTGCTCGCCGGGCCGGCGGAGCAGAGCCTGCGCCGGGCGCACGCCCTGGTCCGGGGAGGTGCCGCGTGAGGGTGCTCGTGCTCAACGGCCCCAACCTGGGTCGGCTCGGCCGCCGGCAGCCCGAGATCTACGGCACCACCACGCACGCCGAGCTGGCCGACCTGTGCCGCGGCTGGGGCGCCGACCTGGGCCTCGACGTCGAGGTCCGGCAGACCAATCACGAGGGCGACCTGCTCGACTGGCTCAACCAGGCCGCCGACGACGAGACCCCGGTGGTCCTCAACGCCGGAGCGTGGACCCACTACTCGTGGGCGCTCCACGACGCCTGCGCCCAGCTGACCGCTCCGCTGGTCGAGGTGCACCTCTCCGACCCGACGCAGCGGCCCGAGGAGTTCCGGCACACGTCCGTCGTCACGCCGTACGCCGTCGCGGTGATCGCCGGGCTCGGGGTCGAGGGCTACCGCAAGGCGCTGGAGCACCTCGCCGGTGGCGCCCACGGCGCCGGCGGCTCCGAGTAGGACCTCTGCGCGGGCGGCGATAGACTCTGCGGCCGACGTCCGGCACTCGTCCGGACCCTCTCCTGCTACTCCGACGTAAGGCTGACACGCGCGCATGGCATCGACCAACGACCTCAAGAACGGCATGGTTCTCAGCATCGACGGCCAGCTCTGGTCCGTCGTGGAGTTCCAGCACGTCAAGCCCGGCAAGGGCCCGGCGTTCGTGCGTACCAAGCTGAAGAACGTCGAGTCGAACAAGATCATCGACAAGACCTTCAACGCCGGCACCAAGGTCGAGACCGCCACGGTCGACCGCCGCACGATGCAGTACCTCTACAACGACGGCAACTCGTACGTCTTCATGGACGTCCAGAGCTACGAGCAGCTCGAGGTCGCGCCCGAGACCGTCGGCGACGCGAAGAACTTCCTGCTCGAGAACCAGGACGTCATCATCGCCACCAACGAGGGCCGCGTCCTCTTCATCGAGCTGCCGGCGTCGGTCGAGCTCGAGATCACCTTCACCGAGCCGGGTGTCGCGGGAGACTCCGCGACCGGCCGCACCAAGCCGGCCACCCTCGAGACCGGTCACCAGATCCAGGTCCCGCTGTTCGTCGGCCAGGGCGAGAAGGTCAAGGTCGACACCCGCGACTCGTCGTACCTCGGTCGCGTCAAGTCCTGATGGCGGCACGCTCCAAGGCCCGCAAGCGGGCGCTCGACATCCTCTTCGCCTCCGAGCTCCGTGGCGAGAAGCCGGTGGACGCCCTCGAGCGGGCGATCGCCGAGGGTGAGGGACCGACCAACGAGTACACCGCGGTGCTGGTGCGCGGCGTGGTCGAGCACCAGGCCCGGATCGACGAGCTGCTGACGCAGTACTCCGAGGGCTGGACCCTCGCGCGGATGCCCGCGGTCGACCGGAACGTGCTGCGGCTCGGGGTCTACGAGCTGCTGTACGCCGACGACGTCCCGGACGCGGTCGCCGTCACCGAGGCGATGGCGCTGGTGCGGGATCTCTCCACCGACGAGTCGCCGGCCTTCGTCAACGGCATCCTCGGCAACCTGCAGCGCAACAAGTCCTCGCTCTGAGCCCGATTACCGGGCCCGCCGGTGTGGCCCCACTCACCATCCGGGTGGGGCCACACCGCGCACCCGTACGCTGACCCGCATGGGAGACGTGGCGGACCAGGCGAAGCGGGCAGGGCGCGAGGCACACGAGAGCGACTGGTTCGAGCACGCGGTGCGGTTCGGGCTCGTCACCTACGGGGTCGTGCACGTGGTGATCGCGTGGATCGCGCTCCAGCTCGCCTTCGGTGACCGCAGCGGCAAGGCGTCCAGTGACGGCGCCCTCAACCGGATGGCGCAGGAGCCGTTCGGCGAATTGCTGATCTGGCTGATCGCGGGCGGCATGTTCGTGCTCGTCGCGTGGCGGCTCCTCGAGGCGTCGGTCGGCCACCGCGACTGCGACGACAAGGAGCGGATCCGCAAGAGGCTGGGCTCCGCCGGCAAGGCCGTCATCTATGGCGCCATCGGCGTCTCGGCGATGCAGACCGCGATCGGCGCCGGGTCGAAGGGCGGTGGCACGGACTCCACCACCAAGAAGCTGATGGACCTCCCCGCCGGCACGTGGATCGTGGGCGCCGTCGGGCTCGGGATCATCGCCTACGGCGTCGTCCACGCCGTCCGCGCCTGGACCGGCAAGGTCGAGGACCACCTGACCCACGAGGGCCAGAGCGGCGACTCCGGCACGGCGTACCTGCTCTTCGGCAAGATCGGCTACCAGGCCAAGGGCATCGCCATCGCGATCGTCGGCGGCCTGTTCATCTACGCGGCCATGACGCACGACCCCAAGAAGTCCGGCGGTCTCGACGTCGCCCTCCAGAAGGTGCTCCAGCAGCCCTTCGGCCAGTTCCTGCTCGCCGCCATCGCCCTCGGTATCGGCTGCTACGGCCTCTTCTGCTTCGCCCGGGCCCGCCACCTCTCCCGCTGACCTCCACCGGTGGTTGAGGTGCGAGCGGAGCGAGCCTCGAAACCCCCGCAGCCAGTGCAGGGCGGTGACCAACGGTGGTCGAGCCCATCGAGAACCGGTGAGGTGCGCAGGGCGGCGACCATACGTGGGTCGAGCCCGTCGAGACCCTTGGAACCGGGTCGGTGACATGCCCCTGCCCCCGCCGAGCGTGGCCTGGCGGGGTGTGGGGCGGGGCAGCTACTGCTCGGGCGGATCCGTGGACCGGTGCGCCTCG
>NZ_JBHSSS010000007.1:0-67923 GCF_042659625.1 Nocardioides sp. GCM10027114 | reverse complement strand
CACGAAGGCCTCCTTCGGTGGCGGAGCGGTTCCTAGACAGCTCCACTCCACACCGGGAGGCCTTCGCCCATCTACAGGTCACATCGTGTCGTCGCAGGTTCTCGACCAACGTGCCTGGGCATCACAACTAGCGGTCCTCGTCCGGCTAGGAGTCGGCCTCGTCGAGGAACTGCCGATGGTTCTGGATGACCTCGGAGATGATCAGGGCGAGGAACTTCTCGGCGAACTGGGGGTCGAGGCCGGACGCCTCGGAGAGTGACCGGAGGCGGGCGATCTGCACGGCCTCGCGGGCCGGGTCGGCCGGCGGCAGGCCGGCGCGCGCCTTGAGCCGGCCGACGTCCTCGGTGCACCTGAACCGCTCGGCGAGCAGGTGCACCAGGGCCGCGTCGAGGTTGTCGATGCTCGCGCGAAGCCGGTGCAGCTCGGCCACTGCCTCCTCCGTGTCCACGAGGACATCGTGGTGCACCGGCGACACCAGGTGCACGCCGGTCCCGCACCCTGAGCGGGGATGCCTCGACGGCCAGCGCGCCACGTCGCCTGAACTGGACCGGTGGACTAGAAATGTGGACCAATGGTCTTGCTTTCAAAGTCCACGTCTGTCTCAATGGCGCCCGTGACCAAGTACCACGAGGTCCGGGACCAGCTCTTGGACCGGCTCGACGACATGGCCGCGGGCGAGCAGCTGGCCCCCGAGCGAGACCTGGCAGCCGAGCTCGGTGTCTCGCGGATGACCCTGCGCCGCGCCACCGACGAGCTGGTGGCAGCGGGCCTGGTGCGCCGCCGGCCGGGCGCCGGCGTCTTCGCCGTCGGTCCAAAGCTGGACTCGCCGCTGGCGGCAACCTCCTTCACCGAGGACATGCGCGCTCGCGGGATGCGGCCGGGCTCGCGGGTGCTGGCCATGGCGACCCGTCCGGCCGGGGCCCGCGTCGCGCGGCGGCTGGAGGTGTCCCCGACGGCGGACGTGCTCAACGTGATCCGGCTCCGGCTCGCCGACGACGAGCCGATGTCCATCGAGTCGTTGTACACGCCCTCGTCGCTGGTGCCGGGGCTCGGCCGCGCCGACCTCGAGGGGGGCTCGTACTACGAGCTGCTCCGCACGAGGTACGGCGTGGAGATCGCGCGTGGCGTGCAGACCATCGAGCCGACCGTCACGGACGAGGAGGAGTCGCGCGAGCTGGGTGTGCCGCTGCACTCGCCGGCGCTGCTGTTCGAGCGCACGTCCTGGAGCGCCGACGGCACGGTCGTGGAGTTCGTGCGCTCGGTCTACCGCGGCGACCGCTACCAGATCCGCACCGAGCTCGCCGTCCCGTCCCCGAGCCCGGCGCGGTGATCGGCATGGCCGCCTCCTCCGTCCTCGCGCTCGACACCGGCAAGACCGGCTGTCGCGCCGGGCTGTGGTCCGACGGCAGCCAGGTGGGGTACGGCGAGGCGCCAGGCGCCGTGGGGCTGAGCGACCCGGGCGGCGTCGAGCAGGCACTCGCGAGGATGGGTGAGGCGGTCGACGCTCTCGACACCCGGCCGCCCGGCGCCGTGGGAACGGTGGTGGCAGGACTGGCAGGCCTGCTCAGCGCGCCGGGCACGTCGGCGCGCCTCCGCGCCGGCCTCCGCGCCCGCTTCCCCGCAGCCAGTGTGGTCCTCACCAGCGATGCCGTCACCTCGCACGCCGGTGCCCTGTCCGGGGCCCCGGGAGTAGTCCTGGCGGTGGGTACGGGTGCCAGCGTCCTGGCGGTCTCCGCCGCGGGTCGCGTGGCCCTGGTGGACGGCTACGGCTACCTCCTCGGGGACGCCGGCAGCGGTTACGCCATCGGGCGGGCCGGCCTCGACCTGGCGCTTCGACAGGCTGACGGACGTGGCGGCAGCGTCGCCCTGCTCGACCGGCTCCGCGAGCGGTTCGGCAGCCCTCGGGACCTCCCGCGCCAGGTGCACGGCGCCCCCAATCCTGCTCGCGTCGTCGCGTCCTTCGCGCGCGACGTCGTCCGTGCGGCCACGGACGGTGATTCCGCGGCCATCCAGATCTGCGACCGAGCCGCCCGCGAGCTCGCGGAGTCGGTCGCGGCGGCGGCTCGCCGGGCCGGGATCGAGGCTCCGGTGGCCGTCGCGAGCACCGGGGGCCTGCTCTCGGCGGGCGATGTCCTCACGGCACCGCTCGACCGGTACCTCGAGGCCGCGCTGCCCGGCACGACCCGCCGCGAGGCGGACGGCGACGCGCTCCGGGGCGGCTTCCTGATCGCCACCACCCCCGAGCTGCCCCACCGCGCCAGCACGCTCTGCGACCCCGACCTACGAGGAGACGACCGTTGACGAACCCACGACGACCGGGGGACGAGCTGGCCGCTCTCGACACGGAGCGGTCGCAGCCCGGCACCCGGCTCGAACTGCTGGACGTCCGGCAGCTGGTCGCCCGACAGCTCGACCACGACAGCGTCGTGGCGGGCGCGGTCGAGGCTGCGGCCGGTCAGGTCGCGGACGCCCTGGAGACGATCGTTGCGCGGCTGGAGAAGGGGGGCCGGATGCTGTACGTCGGAGCCGGCACCCCGGGCAGGCTGGCGGTCCTCGACGCTGCCGAGTGCCTGCCGACCTTCGGTGTCGGACCCGAGGTCGTGGATGCCGTCGTCGCCGGGGGCGCCGCGGCCCTCACCCGGGCGGTGGAAGGCGCGGAGGACGACGCCGAGGGCGGAGCGTCCGACGTGACGACTGCGGGCGTCGGCCAGGCCGACGTGGTGGTCGCGATCAGTGCATCGGGTCGCACGCCGTACGTCCTCGGCGCCGTCCGGGCAGCCCGGCGGGCGGGTGCGGCGACGGTCGGCGTCGTCAACAACGCCCGCACGGAGCTGGCCGCCGCGGTCGACCACCCGATCGAGACATTGACGGGTCCCGAGCTCGTGGCCGGTTCCACGCGGCTGAAGGCCGGCACGGCGCAGAAGCTCGTGCTCAACATGCTCTCGACCATCACGATGATCCGGCTGGGGAAGGTGCACGGAACGCTCATGGTCGACGTCCTCGCGACCAACGAGAAGCTCGAGGCGCGGGCGCGGCGCATCGTCGTGGAGGCGACCGGGGCCTCACCCGAGGAGGCCGAGCAGGCGCTCGCGGCGTCGGGCGGCCACGCCAAGACGGCCATTGCCGCCCTCCTGCTCGGGGTCCCGGCGGACGAGGCGGCCGCCCGGCTCGCCACCGTCGGGGGGCGACTCGCCCTCCTGATGGGGGAGGCGCCGTGAGGATCGTGGGACTGATGACGGGGACCTCCGCGGATGCGCTCGACGTGGCGCTCGTGGACCTCCGCGTCGCCGGAGGCGAGAGCGGGGACGCGCCCGACCAGGAGCTGGTGCTGGAGCTGCTCGACCACCGCGAGGTGCCGTTCCCCGACGGGCTGCGCCACGACGTGCTGCGCCTGCTCGAGCCGGACCCCGTCCCGCTGGCCCTCGTGGCCGACGTCGACAGCCGGCTCGGCCTTGCCGCCGCGGAGGCCGTGCGGCAGGTGCTCGACGACAACCGCGCCGACTGCGACCTCGTCGTCTCGCACGGCCAGACCGTCCTGCACCTCCTCGACGACGGCGTGGTGCGGGGCACCCTCCAGATCGGGCAACCCGCCTGGATCGCCGAGCGGGTCGGGTGCCCGGTCCTCTCCGACGTGCGGGCCCGCGACGTGGCCGCCGGTGGGCAGGGTGCGCCGCTGGCGAGCCTCCTGGACCACCTGCTGCTCGGCAAGGTCGAGGAGCCGACGGCGGCACTGAACCTGGGTGGGATCGCCAACATCACCGTCGTCACCCCGGGGGGCAACCCGCTCGCCTACGACACCGGCCCGGCGAACGCACTCATCGACGTGATGGCCCGACGGATCACGGCCGACCCCGATGCCGTCGACCGAGGGGGCGCCCTGGCGGCCGCGGGCACCGTCGTCGGCCCGCTCCTCGACGACCTGCTCGCGGAGCCGTACTACGTTCGGCCGGCGCCGAAGTCGACCGGCAAGGAGCTGTTCAACGGGCCCTACCTCGACCGGTTCCTCAGCGCGCACCCCGCGGCCGGCCCGCACGACGTCATCGCCACGGTCACGAGGCTGACGGCGGTCACGGTGGCCGCCGAGTGCCGTCGGCACCAAGTCCGTCGGGTCCTCGCATCCGGGGGAGGCACCCACAACCCGGTGCTCATGGAGGAGCTCGCCCGGGCCCTCGGAGCCGGCACCCGGCTCGAGACCACCGACGCCGTCGGCCTCCCGGGCGCGGCGAAGGAGGCGGTCCTCATGGCGCTCCTGGGCTGGCTGACCTGGCACGGCCTGCCCGGCACCCTGCCGAGCTGCACCGGTGCCTCCCGCGGCACCCCGGCCGGTCGGCTCACGCCCGGCAACCGGCCGCTCGACCTGCCACCTCCGCGCCGGCACCCACCTCGCGGGCTCTCGGTGGCCCGCTCCGGTTTTCACACCAGTTCGCAAGGAGAATCCTGATGCTGCACCTGTTGGACCTCGGGGTCATCATCGTCTACCTGGTCGCCACGGCCGTCCTGGGCATCAAGCTCAGCGGTCGGCAGAAGGGGCTGACCGACTACTTCCTCGGCGGGAGGGACCTGCCCTGGTGGGCGGTGTGCCTCTCGGTCGTCGCGACCGAGACGAGCGCCCTCACGGTCGTGGGCGTGCCGGTGATGTCCTACATGGGGAACATCTCGTTCCTCCAGGTGGCGCTCGGCTACCTCATCGGTCGCGTCGTGGTGGCTGCCGTCATGCTGCCGCGCTACTACGACGGTGAGATGGTCACCGCCTACGCCTATCTCGGGAAGCGCTTCGGTGCGAGCACGCAGACCACCGCCGGCGTCACGTTCCTGTTCACCCGGCTGCTGGCGGACGGCATCCGGGTGCTGGCCGCCGCGATCCCGCTGAAGCTCATCCTCGGCGGTCTCGGCGTGGAGGCGAGCTACTTCACGATCATCGTGGTGCTCGCCGTGGTAACCATCGTCTACACCCTGATCGGCGGCATCCGGGCCGTCGTCTGGGTGGACGTGGCGCAGATGCTGCTCTACGTCTTCGGTGGCCTCCTCACGCTGGTCGTGGTGACCAACCAGATCGGCCTGTCGTGGCTCAGCGACGCTGCCGCAGCCGACAAGCTGGACATGCTCGTCCTCGGCGGCGACCTGCTCACGGACTCCTCGACGCTCGTACCGTCGCTGATCGGCGGCGCGATCTTCTCCATGGCCTCGCACGGCGCCGACCAGATCATCGTCCAGCGCCTCCTGACCTGCCGGAGCAAGGCCGAGGCCCAGAAGGCGATCATCGTCTCCGGCGTGGTGGTCTTCTTCCAGTTTGCGATCTTCCTCGGCGTCGGCCTGGCGCTGTGGGGCTACTTCGACCAGCAGGCACCCGCGGACCTGGGGATGACCCGCAACGACGAGATCTTCCCGACGTTCATCGTGGAGGGGCTCCCCGCCGGGCTCTCCGGCCTGCTGCTCGCCGGCATCCTCGCCGCCGCCATGAGCACGCTGTCCTCCTCGCTCAGCGCGCTGGCCTCCTCGACCGTGAACGACGTCTACGGCCGGATCAAGCGGACGCCGGTCGCCGACGAGGAGGGGCTCCGTGTCGGTCGCTGGGCGACCGTCGGCTGGGGTCTGGCCTTCATCGCTCCGGCGGTGTTCTTCAAGAACGACAGCGGCAGCATCGTGGTGCTCGCGCTCGGGATCGCCGGCATCACCTACGGCGCGCTGCTGGGGGCCTTCGCACTCGGCCTGGTCAACAAGCGGGCCCGCGCCCTCGACGCGAACGTCGCCTTCGTCTGCGCGGCAGCCACGACCACGACGCTGTTCGTGCTGGAGAAGTGGGTGCTGGCCGTCGACGGCGTTCCCCACGTGCTGCTGGCCTGGCAGTGGTACCCGCTGGCCGGGGTGGTCGTCACCCTCGTCGTGGGCGGCCTGCTCTCGCTGCGCAACCCGTCCAGCCCGGCGTCGGGAGCGCCGGAGCCGGCGTCCGTCGCCGACCGGTCCTGACCGCGAGGGAGGCGGGAGGCTGACGTGGAGGTCGTGATCGTGCCGGACGCGGCGGCGGTGGGGGCGACAGCTGCCGGTGCCGTCGCCGCGCTGGCGGCGCGCACGCCCGGGGCCGTGCTGGGCCTGGCCACCGGCTCGAGCCCGTCGACCCTGTACGGCGAGCTGGCACGACGCGTGGCAGCCGGCGAGCTCAGCCTCGCCGG
This sequence comes from Nocardioides sp. GCM10027114, assembly GCF_042659625.1. Lineage (NCBI taxonomy): Bacteria > Bacillati > Actinomycetota > Actinomycetes > Propionibacteriales > Nocardioidaceae > Nocardioides > Nocardioides sp. GCM10027114. The sequence goes on along the minus strand of NZ_JBHSSS010000007.1, from coordinate 61,753 downwards.
CTGCCGCGCCTTCCTCCTCGACGAGTACGTCGGCCTCCCGGCCGACCACCCCCAGCGCTACCGCAACGTCATCGAGGCCGCGGTCGTCGCCCGGACCGACTTGCCGACGGCCCGGGTGCAGGCTCCGGACGGCCTCGCCGAGGACCTGGTGGCCGCGGGCCACGCCTACGAGCACGCGATCGCGGCCGCCGGAGGCGTGGACCTGCAGGTGCTCGGAGTCGGCACCGATGGTCACATCGCCTTCAACGAACCCGGCTCGTCGCTGGCTTCGCGAACCCGGGTCAAGACGCTCACGGAGCAGACGCGGCGCGACAACGCCCGGTTCTTCGGCGGCTCGGTCGAGGCAGTTCCCCGGCACTGCCTGACCCAGGGGATCGGCACGATCCTGGAGGCCCGGCACGTGCTGCTGCTGGCCAGCGGCGAGGCCAAGGCCGAGGCTGTGGCCAGGGTCGTGGAGGGACCGGTGACGGCTCGCTGGCCGGGTAGCGCGCTCCAGCTGCACCCGCACGTGACGGTAGTGGTCGACGAGGCGTCCGCCGCCCGTCTCGAGCTCGCCGACTACTACCGCGAGACCTACCACCACAAGCCGAAGTGGCAGGAGCTGTGAGCGACGTGGACGAGCTCGACGCGCCGTCGGTCCTGGCCGCGCCCCGCGTGCTCGGCGAGGACGGCTCGCTCGAGCCGGGTTGGCTCGGCCTCCGCGACGGCCGCATCGTCGACGTCGGGGCCGGCTCTCCGCCGGCCGGCGTCCCCGTCCTCGACGGGCTGACCCTGGTGCCCGGTTTCGTCGACCTCCACCAGCACGGCGGTGGCGGCGCGGCGTACACGGACGGGCGCGAGGCCGCCCGGACGGTGCTGCGGACGCATCGGCGCCACGGCACCACCACGTCCGTCGCGAGCCTGGTGACCGACTCGCTCGACGTGCTCGCCGGACAGGTGTCGGCGCTGGCCGGGCTCGTCGCCGACGACGACCTCGCCGGCATCCACCTCGAGGGGCCGTGGCTCTCCCATCGCTTCTGCGGGGCGCACGACCCGAGGCTGCTCCGCGACCCGGCCTGGCCGGACGTCGAGCGGGTGCTCCGTGCCGGCGAGGGTGCCGTGCGCATGGTCACGCTCGCGGTGGAGCGGCCCGGCGCCCGGGAGGTCGTGCGGGCGCTGCGGGAGCGTGGGGTCGTCGTCGCCGCGGGCCACAGCGACGCCACGTACGCCGAGGCGGTGGGCGCGATCGCCGACGGGGTGGGAGTCGGGACCCATCTTTTCAACGCCCACCGCCCGGTGCACCAGCGGGAGCCGGGCCTCGCCGTGGCCCTGCTCGAGTCGGAGCAGGTCGTCGTCGAGCTCATCGCGGACGGGCTGCACGTCCACCCGGCGCTGCTGCGGTCCGCCGTGCGCCAGGCGCCGGGTCGCTGGGCGCTGGTCAGCGACGCGATGGCCGCCGCAGGGTCGGGCGACGGCGACTACGACCTGGGGCCGCTCCGCGTGGCGGTGCGTGAGGGAGTGGCCAGGGTCGCCGGTCAGGACACCATCGCCGGCAGCACCCTGACGCTCGACCGCGCGGTGCGGTTCGCCGTCCGCGAGGTCGGGGTACCGCTGTCCGAGGCCGTCGCGGCGGCGACGTCCGTGCCCGCCCGGGTGCTCGGCCGCGACGACGTCGGGAGTCTGGCCTCCGGGTGCCGCGCCGATGTCGTCGCACTCGACGAGGAGCTGCGGGTGCGCCACGTGTGGCGGCGTGGCCGGCGCGTCGGGGCAGGCTGACCACGGCAGCGGATGGTGCCGCGCTCGACTCACTCCAGCAACGCCGCCATGCGCTTGGCGATCATGTCCGTCGCACGCCGGGGCGAGAGCCGTGACAGCACGTCCAGCATCCTCGCGTCCTTGCCGATGACGACGCGATAGCTGCCCTTCTCCACGGCCTCGACGATCTTGCCCGCCGCGTCCTCGACCGATGTCGTGGGGAACGAGCTCCGCTGCGCGTCGGACATCCCGGGCACCGTGACGCCGGAGTTGGCCGCGATCGCGGTGTCCGTGCCGCCCGGGAAGACGGTCGTGACGGCGACCGGCGTGTCCCGCAGCTCGGCGTACAGGCCCTCGCTCAGGAGTGTGACCGCGGCCTTGCTGGCGGAGTAGACGGTCTGGCCGGGGACGGGGGCGAACGCTCCCATGCTCGAGACGTTGACGATGCACGCCTCCGGCCGGGCGGTGAGCCACGGCAGGAACGCCTTGGTGGTGTGCAGGACGCTCCACAGGTTGACGTCGAGGACCCGCTCGACCTCCGCCCAGTCGAGGTCGGCCAACCGGACGAACGGCTGGATGATCCCCGCGACGTTGAGGAGCCCGTCGACCTGGCCGTGGGCGGCGACCACGTCCTCGGGCAGCGCCTCGACGGCGGCGCGGTCGGTGAGGTCGACGGCGTGGGTGCTGAGCCGCTCGGCCGCCGATCCCGCGAGCTGCGAGCACTTCTCGAGCGACTCGGCGCGTACGTCGACCACGGCGACCCGTGCCCCGCGCCGGAGCAGCTGCAGCACCACCTCGCGACCGATGCCGTTGCCGCCGCCAGTGACCACGAAGACCTTGCCCTCGATCTGCATCGCGGTGCTCCTCACCGTCGGCGGCGACTGAACCCGATCCAGCGTAGGACGCACCGCGCATCCGTCATGCCGATCTAGCCTGAAGAGGTGAAGCATCTGCGCGTCGGCCCCCTGCGGGTCCCGGTCACCTCCGCCTGGCTGCTCCCGCTTGCTCTGGCGGCCTTCCTCTCGGTCCTCGTCTCGGCCGCGGCCATGGCCGCTCTGGAGAGCGACACGGTGGGGTCCTTCCCCCGTGGGCTCTGGTGGGCGATCAGCCTCATCACGACCGTCGGCTTCATCGGTCCTCCTCCGGAGACCTTCGCCGGGGCGCTCCTGTCCGCTGTCCTGATGGTCGTCGGCTTCCTGCTGCTCGCCATGGTGAGCGCGTCCCTCGCCGCCCTCTTCGTCAGGGAGGAGGAAGAGGAGCCGGAGGCCCGGCAGAGGGCGCTCGACCTCGAGATCCTCGAAGCGCTCCGTCGAGTCGAGGCGAGGCTCGACGCCCTCGCCCCGGATCTCGAGCATCCCCGGGACCGCCCGTCGGCGCCTCCCGAGGCCTGAGCCGGACCGGGCACGGTGGCGTCAGCGCCGCTGTCGGGCGGCGGGCTCGTCGAGGCGGAGCGCGGCGAGCGGGCATGCCCTGACCGCCCGCCGCGCCCGGTCGAGGGTCGACGCGGGCACCACGGGATCGGGCCGCCCGGTGCGCGAGAGCGGATAGCCCCAGGGGTCGAGGCTCAGCAGCTCGGGCAGCAGCTCTACGCAGGTGCCGTGGCCGTCGCACCGGGTCCAGTCGACCTCGAGGCGAGCCTGACGAGCTGGTGCGGTTGCCGAGGACGGCGGGTCAGCCACGGCTGCACCTCCCCTCCAGGTGGGCCACCACGTGGTCACCGAAGACCTCCAGGGTGCTGCGCACGAGCCGGGCGCTGCCGTCTGGGTGGGCGCAGGCACCGCGACGGTCGACGAGTCCGCAGAGGGCGTCGACCCGGGACGGCGAGGCGCCCAGCGAGCCCGGGTCGGCGAGCCGGTGCATGGCGTCGGCGAGGGCCGGGAGCCCGTTCACGCAGGGACCGCACTGACCGGCCGTCTGTCCGGCGAGGTAGTCGGTGATGGCGGCGGCGACACGCAGCGGGCAGTCGGCCCGGTCCAGGACGTGGAGCACCCCCGCGCCGGGGCTGGCTCCCAGAGCCCGCAGCTCGGGCCCGGCGAGGGGGACGTCCAGCCGGGACCGCGGGACCCAGGCACCGTGGTACCCGCCGACCAGCACGGCCGCCACGCGGTCCGGTGCGGTGCCGGCCCGGAGGAGTGCGTCGACGAGGGGGATGCCTCGCGGGACCTCGAGGACCCCGGGTCGGGTCACCGTGCCCGGGGCGCTCGCCGAGACCGTGACGAGGAAGGTGCCGGGGTCGTCGGCGGTCCCCGCGGTGCGCCACCAGGCGGGTCCGTGACGGACCACCAGGGTGATCTGGGCGAGGGTCTCGGCGTTGCTGACGAGCGTGGGTCGCCGGTCCACGCCGGCGAGCCGGACCGGCTGGTGGCGCGGACCCGGGATCGCTGGCCGGCCGTTGACGGCGTTGGTCAGCGCGGACTCCTGGCCGGCCACGAAGCGGTCCGGCAGGGGCAGCACCTCGACCCGGCGGCCATGAGCGTGGCTGGTCCGTGCCCGGAGCAGGGGCCCGAGTGGAATCTGGGTCCCCACCGCAAGGACGACCCGCCGGGCGTCCAGGGCGTGGGCCAGGACGGCCAGGCCGTCCAGGACCAGGTCGGGGGCCACGGTGAGCAGGACCTGGTCCTTGCGTGACAGCGGCTCGCCCTCCATGGCGTTGCCGACGACGACGACGTGGTCCGGCGGGTGGTGCAGGAACGACGAGAGCTTCCGGCTCGTCGCGAAGCCCGCGCCCCCACGGCCGGTCAGGCCGGCCGCGTCCAGCATGGCCACCAGGTCGGCGGCGTCGGGCATCGGCGTGGGCGCGGTCCCGCCCCCGTCGAGCAGCCGGGCCGGCGTCGCCGGGCCGAGGCTGGCCACGGTCTGGTGCACGGAGGTCATCGCGGGACACCTCCCGGTGTGCGGCGCAGCGGGCGGACGGCGACGGGTACCGGCCCGCGGGCGGCCGCTCCGGAGCGGCCCGGCCGCCGCGGGATGCGGCGGTGGCCCCGGGACCTGACGCCCGGCGTGAGCCGCCAGCCGAGGGCCACCACGAGGAGGGCGGTGCAGGCCGCCACCAGTCCCAGCGCCCACGGCGCCCGGCCGTCGGTCCCCGCCCCGAGGAAGTGCAGCGCCGCCAGCGGCCAGGCCAGGAGGGTGAGGGCGTGCACCACCGCGAAGCCGCGCGGGCTCAGCCGGCCGCGCAGCAGGCCGGTCGCCGAGCCGACGAGGACGCCGTACGTCGCGAGCACGCCGAGGCCGACCCAGACCGGCGCGTAGCCGCTGGTGAAGGGCACCAGCGCGGCGAGCGTGCTGACGCCCGCCACCGAGTCCAGGACGACCGTGACCACGTGGACGGCCAGCAGGCCGAGGGCGGTGAGCGCTGCCGTGTGGTGCAGCTCGAGCAGCCCGTAGCGACCGACTCCGGCGACGTCGCGGCCACTGCGGCTGAGGATCCCCAGCAGCAGCGCGAGCGTGAGCAGGACGAAGGCGACGATCCCCGTGCTGCGGGAGACCCACCACAGGACCTCGTTCATGCCGCACGCTCCCGGGGGAAGGTGCACCGCTGGTGCGTCTGCCCGGTGTGGTCGACCAGTCGCAGCGGGGCGGGGTGGGAGGTGAGCCAGTCGTCGACGGCGTCGCCGAGCACCAGCGCGGCGGTCGACCAGGTGTTGGCGGCGACGCAGGTGCGCGCGACGGCCGTCGCGGTGCGCCACGGCCCCGAGACGGACCGCCCGCTCCGGGGGTCGAGGACGTGGCCGGTGTCCGGCGCGTCCGGGCGGGTGCGGCGGTGCAGCGTGCTGGACGTGGCGATGGCCATGCCCGGCTCGAGGGTCACGACGAGCTCCGGGTCCGAGGGGGCGTCCTGCACCCGGACCTGCCACCCGTGGACCGGGCCGGCGCCGGCCGTGGCGATGTCACCGCCGAGGTTGACCAGGACCCCGCCCCCGATCCGGCGACGGACGAGGTGGGCGGCGAGGTCGGCTGCGTAAGCCTTGCCCAGGGCACCGAGGTCGAGCCGGACTCCGTCCGGCAGCCACACCCGGTGGTCGAGCACCTCGAGATCGGTCCAGTGCGCCGTGGTCGCGTCGCGGCCCGGTCCGGCGGATCCGTCGCGCCAGCGGAGGACGGCCTCCCCGATCGTCGGATCGACGGCACCGCCGGTGGTGCGGGCGGCCCAGAGGGCGGCGGTGATCGCGCCGGCGAGCACGGGCGAGACGTGGTTCCACCCTGCGCGGAGTCGCACGATCTCCGTGTCGTCGCGCCACGTGCTGAGCGCGTCCTCCACCTCGTCCATCACCCGGTCGCACCCCCGGCGGGCTGCGAGCAGCTCCTCGGGCTGGGTGGTGACCACGCTGCAGGTGGTGCCCCAGCGGTCCCAGGTCTGCGCGAACGTCATCACGACCCCCTCGTGGTGCTGTGGGCGGGGCCGCCGCTCCCGTGGGAGACGCCGCTGCCGTGCTGATCCGCCGGCACCACCGTGGTCGTCTGGCCGTTGACCTGCTGGAGGTCGGCCAGCGCGGGGGCGGCGAGGCCGCCGGCGAGGGCGGCCGACCCGGACAGGGAGAGCGCCACGAGGACGGCCTTCGCCCTCCCGACGCGACGGATGCGGTCCTGGGGTTCCATGTCAGGTCCTCCACTTCGTTCTGCCCGTGTGCCCGGCTCCGGTCGGCGAGCACCTCGATGACCCGATGGTGGAGCCGGGAGCCTGAACGCCACCTGACCACCGGCCGTCGCTGCCCCACACGTGGCGGCGAGCGGGGCAGACTGGAGGGGTGAACGTCGGTGTGTGCGAGGACGACCCGGTGATCCGCGACGTGCTGGTGCGCGGGCTGCGCCACCTGGGGCACGACGTGGTGGCGGCCCACGACGGGGCGGAGGCGATCGCCCTGTTCGTCGGCTCGCCGCTCGACGCTGTCGTGCTCGACATCGGCCTGCCGGACTCCGACGGCCGCGACGTGTGCCTGGCGCTGCGGGCGTCGGGCCAGGCGGCGCCGGTGCTGTTCCTGACCGCCCTCGGGGAGACCCATGACGTGCTGGCGGGCTTCGGCGCCGGGGCCGACGACTACGTCGCCAAGCCGGTCGAGCTGTCGGTCCTGGCCGCCCGGCTGGAGGCGCTCGCACGCCGCGCGCCCCGCGAGGTCGGTGACGACTCCCTGGCGCTCGACCCTCGACGGCACGCCGTCCGCACCCCCGGGGGCGAGGCGCTGCTGTCGCCCACCGAGTTCCGGATGCTCGCGCTGCTCCTCGGCCGCCGCGGGGAGGTGGTACGCCGGCGCGAGGTGCTGGCCGCCGGCTGGCCCGACGGCGCGATCGTCCAGGACAACACCGTGGACGCCTTCGTCCACAAGATCCGCAAGAAGCTCGCTTCCGTCGAGGCGCCGGTCACGGTGGAGACGGTGCGGGGAGTCGGCTACCGGGTTCCGGATGACCGTGGCTGAGCCGCGGGTCCGGGGGTCGAGGGCCCGACTCCTGTGGCGCAGGCCGGTCCTCGTGGCGCTCGCCGGCAGCGTGGCGACCGGGCTGGTCTTCGTCGCCATCGTGGCCTGGAGCGTGCAGGGCCTGACCGCCCGGGGAGCCGACCAGGTCCTGGACGACCGGACCGCCGCCGCGCGGGCGGCAGTGACCACCGGTCCCGGCGCGCTGGTGCGCGTCGACGCGGACCGTGTCGAGCCGGGGACGGTCGTCTACGACGGCGACGGTGTCGCCGTCGCCGGCCGCCCGCTGGCGAGCCTGGCCGCGACGTACCGGGAGCTCGCGACGTCCGGGAGCCCGACGACACGGACGGTCGGCGACGACTACCGGCTGCGGGCGACCCCGCTCACCGGGCCGGACGGGACCCGGTTCACGGTCGTGGCGGTCGCGGAGGTGCGGGGCTACGAGAGCGCCCGGCGGCTCGCTCTGCTGCTGGCGTTCGCGGCTGCCGCCGCGCTCGTCCTCGTCGCCACGAGCGCCGCGGCCTGGGTCGGCCGCCAGACCATGCACCGGGTGGACCGCATCGCCCGCACCGCCCAGGCCTGGAGCCGGCACGACCTCGACCGTCGGTTCGACGTGGCGAGCGGGGATCCGGAGCTCAACCTCCTCGCGGACACCCTGAACGGGCTCCTCGACCAGGTGTCGGGCGCGCTGACCGCCGAGCGGCGGCTGACCGCCGAGATCGCGCACGAGCTGCGTTCGCCGTTGGCGGCAGTGCAGGGCCTGGCCGACCTGCTCGCCCTGCGGGACGACCTCGACGACGCCGCGCGGCAGGACGTCGCCGGCATCCGGGACGCGTGCGCTCGCATGGCCCGCACCATCGCGACGCTGCTCGACGCGGCCCGACTCTCGCCCGGGGGAGCGCGCCGCGCGACCTCCCTCCCAGCCGTCGTCGACGCTCTCGTGCAGGCCCTGCCCCCCGGCCGCACTGTCGAGCTGCCCGACCGGGAGTCCGCCACGAGCGTCGCCGTGGGGGTGCCGCTCGACGTGGCCGTCCGCACGGTGGGGCCGCTCCTCGACAACGCACTGCGCCACGGCGACCGGGCGCGCCTGGTCGTGGACGGCGGATCCGACGGCGAGGCGGTGGCGGTCCACGTCGACGACGACGGCCCGGGGCCGCCGGAGGTGGACCGGGAGCGCATCTTCCTGCCCGGGGTCAGCTCCGGGACCGGGGCCGGGCTCGGGCTGCCCCTGGCCCGCAGGCTCGCCCGTGAGCTCGGAGGAGACGTGACCACAACCCGCACCGAGGACGGGTGGACCCGCTTCACGGTCCGTCTCCCGGGCGCCTCGCCCGACGATCCCACGGGTGAGGTCGCGGGGGCTGCCGCCCCGGCCCCCGAGGGTCCCCCCGTGACGCGCCCCTGACGGGGCCGCGCCTCAGCCCGCGGCGGCACCGACCTCGAACGTCACGTCGTCGACGAAGCAGAACGCCCAGTCCTCGCCGGGCTCGGCGCTTCCGATGACCGCGTGACCGGTGGCCTCGTGGTGCGCGCGCGAGTGACGGCCGGCGGAGGAGTCGCAGCAGCCGACGTTGCCGCACGCGAGGCACACGCGCAGGTGCACCCACTGGTCGCCGGCGCGCAGGCAGTCGAGGCAGGCGGCCGCGGTCGGCAGGACCGGGCGTGAGTCCGCGGCGTGCGAGCAGCCCGAGTCGTCGGGGACGGGCACGTGCATGAGACGGGTGGTGTCGGCCCAGGTGCGGTCGCCGGTCCCGGGCGGCGGGATGGCCGGGCGCGGCATGGCGAGCCGGTCGAGCATCGCCTGGAACAGCCGCCACCGGCTCGCCACGGAGGGATCGACCACGTGGTCGACCCCGGCCGCCGCCAGCGCGTCGAGGTCGACGTCGCCGTGGGCGCGCACCATCAGCGGCGCGTCGGTGAGCCCCCGGACGACCGTGGCCACCCGGGCCGCCTGCTCCGGCTCGTCCTCGGCGATCACGACCATGCGGGCGCGCGTCAGCCCGGCCCGCTCGAGCACGGCGACCCGTGTCGAGTCGCCGGTGATCACGGGTACGCCGGACTGCTCGGCCGCCAGCGCTCCCGCCGGGTTGAGCGTCGTCATCACCACGTCGACGCCGCGGCCCTGCAGCTCGCGGGCCAGGGCGATGCTGTCCTCTCCCCACCCGAGCAGGACGACGTGGTCGGCCCGGTCCTCGTCGTCGGCGTGCGAGGGAGCGGCCTCGGGGAGCTCGGGCGCGGGCTGGCCTCGCAGCAGCCGGTCGCCCGCGGCGGCGAGAGCGGGGGTCGCGACCATCAGCAGGACCGTCGTCGCGACCACGGCCTGGAACCCGTCGTCGCCGAGGCCGGCCGGGCTCAGGCCGGCGTCGTCGCCGACCGTGAGCAGCACGAACGAGAACTCCCCGATCTGGCCGAGCAGGAGCGCCGCTGCCACCGCCTGCCGCCAGCCGACCCCGGTCGGGAGCAGCGCCGCGAAAGTGGTTGCCGTCTTGAGCAGCAGGACCGCCGCCGCGAGGCCGAGGACGAGCGGCAGGTTCGACACGAGGAAGCCGAGGTCGAGCAGCATGCCGACGGACACGAAGAAGACCGCCGAGAAGATGATCTGGAGCGGAAGCACCTCCGAGAGCGCCTGCGTGCTCTGCCGCGACTCGCTGACCACCAGGCCCGCGAGGAACGCCCCGAGCGAGACGCTGACGCCGGCGAGGGCGGTGAGGTACGCCGTACCGAAGCAGATCGCGACCACCGCGAGCAGGAACACCTCGGGCGAGCAGAGCGCGGCGACCTTCTCGAGCACGGGAGGCATGAGCCGCCGGGCGACCACGAGCACGACAGCGACGACGGCCACGGCGGTGCCCAGCGCGCGCACCAGTGCGCCCGCGCCACCGTCGGCGTCCGCGCCGAGCAGCGGTACGACGACCACCATGGCGACGACGGCCAGGTCCTGGAGGATCAGCACCGAGAGGGCCAACCGGCCACGGACCGTCGAGGTCTGCCGCCGATCGGCGAGGATCGTCAGCACGATCGCGGTCGACGACAGCGCGACCACGAACCCCGTGAAGAGGCCGGTCCGCCAGTCGTCGGTGGCGAGGCCGACCAGCAGGGTCGTGACCAGCGTCGCCAGCAGCACCTGACCGCCGCCACCGAACACGATCCAGCGCCACACCCGGGCCAGGCGTTCGAGGGAGAACTCGATGCCGATGGTGAAGAGCAGCAGGATCACGCCGACCTCGGCGGCCGCGTCCACCGCCTCGGTCGAGGCGACGAGGCCGAGCTGGGCGGGCCCGATCAGCACGCCCGCCAGCAGGAACCCCACGATCGGAACCACCCGGGCGCGCACGCTCAGGTAGCCGATCAGCGCCGCCGCGACGACGAGCGCCGCCGCCGGAGCGAGGTACGCCGGCACCTCGGTGCCCGCCAGTACGGTCATGCCCGCTCCTTCCGCGCGCGGATCCAGCGACGGTACCGGGCGCACCACTGGGAGGTTTGGTCCAGTGCGGAGATGGGGAGCATGATCGCGCCGAACCTGTGGACGCGAGGATGAACAGGGGGAGGTTCGTGGCGGGGGAAGTGCATGCCTCGTTCTCTGGGATGACCCAGCTCGCAGACCTCTGCCGTGACCAGGAGGTCCACCTTCGTCGGGTCGAGGACCTGGTGCACGGTCCGTGCGCGAACGTGGGCGCGTTCTCCGGCTTCATGGCTTTGTTCGCTTCCGCCTACCAGGATGCGCAGGCAACGGTGGCCGAGGAGATCGGCGCCCACTGGAGTGCCGACGAGGTCCGAGACGAGATCGTCGGCGACGCACGCGCCGAGATCGATCGACTCGAGCGGGACGATGCCGAGATGTCCGACCGGTACCGTCGGCACGCGTCGCTGAGACGTGGCGAGAAGATCGTGGAGTGGAGTCCATGACAGGCAAGCGACAGCTCACTCCTCGGGAGGACGAGCACCTGAACCGGACCGTGAAGCAGCTCGAGTGGTGGGCGCTCCTGCGGGTTGCCTTCCCGCTGGTCTTCGTTGGCTTGGGTGGGGCGGGCCTCTACGGCGCTTTCGCCTGGGGCCCCGATGGGGTCAAGGTCTTCTGGCTGGGCGTGCCGCTCGGCCTCGCCGGGTCGGTGTGCGCCTTCCTCGGCTACCGCGGCCGGCTCCGTGAGATCAGCGAGCCGGGGGCGCCGACTGCCCGCCACTACCCGTGGCTGTTCATCGGGTGGGCACTCGTCGTGGCAGGGCTCCTCATTCCGCCGTACTCCGTGGCCTGAGCCACCTGCCGGCGCGTACTCCACATTGGGGCTTCACTGCGTCCCGCAACCCTGCCTAGCGTGGGTGGCCTCGATGCGCGGGGTGCCTGAGAGGGAGTGGAACCCATGCTGAAGAGACTGACGGCCGGCCTCGCCCTGGCGCTGGTGGCGGCGGTGGCCCCGCCCGCGAGCGCCGACCCACAGGGATTCATCGAGGACGAGCTCGACTTCGGGTTCTTCTACGGGACCTTCGACCAGCAACCCAACGTGGCCCTGTTCTCCGGAGGGCCACTCGAGCAGTTCTGCGACTTCAACGATCCCGGGACGGCGCCGCTGCGCGTGTTCCTGCGCAATGACGGCACGGTCGACCTGAAGGTCAACGACAAGCACCAGCCGATCTACCTCTACGAGACGGACTTCAACGACATCCCGACCTGGCTCGGGGCGATCTGTCCGGGGATCGCGGAAGGCGATGCGCCGCCCCAGCCGTTCGCCACGGGTCAGGCCGACCTGAAGGTGCGCATCAGCGTCATCTCGGACGACCTCCTCGAGATCTTCAACTCCGTCAACGGCAAGGCGATGGGGACCGACGGCACCGAGTACAAGGTCCGTGGCACCGCCGACCTCGTCGTCGAGAACGGCGTGCCCGTCGGTGACCCGCGGGACTTCGTCGGCTTCAAGCTGACCGAGATCCGCCGCTGAGGTCAGCGCACATCAGCCGCTTGACCAACCTCCCCGGGCAGTACGGCTAGTCGGTGCTCCCCGGGGGCGGCCTCCAGCGCGACGGGTCCTGCTCGAAGCGGCGGAACTCGTCCAGCACGATGGTGGCGAGGTCGGGATCGAGGTCGCGGTGCTGCCAGACGAGCTCGCGGAGATGGTGCTCGAAGTGCCGGTGGTGACGGAGCGTCTCCTCGGCGACGGCGAGCTCGGGACCCGCAGGAAGGGCCACGGTCGCCCTGCCGGCCGACCGGCCCACCTGGAGCCCGACCAGGAACGCCGCTGCGACCATCACGAGTCCGATCGCTGCGCCCATGCCAATGCCCTTCCCTGCGTCCCGCCTGACGAGTGGCTCACTCGAGAACTGCGACCACCACGGTACGCCGCGGCTGGTGGCGCCCAGGTCACGCCGCAGGGCGTCCCTCGTGGTCCCGGCATGCGCAACGGCCCCGATCCACGGAACGTGGGTCGGGGCCGTTGCGCGCGGGATCAGATGTCGAAGTACAGCTCGAACTCGTGCGGGTGCGGCCGCAGCGCGACGGGCTGGATCTCGGCGGTGCGCTTGTAGTCGATCCACGTCTCGATCAGGTCGGGGGTGAAGACGCCACCCTCGAGCAGGAAGTCGTGGTCGGCCTCGAGCGAGTCGAGCACCGCGTCGAGCGAGCCCGGCACGGTCGGGATGTTGGCGTGCTCGTCCGGCGGGAGCTCGTAGAGGTCCTTGTCGACGGGCTCGTGCGGCTCGATCTTGTTCTTGATGCCGTCGATGCCGGCGAGCAGCATCGCGGAGAACGCGAGGTACGGGTTCGACGACGGGTCGGGGCAGCGGAACTCGATGCGCTTGGCCTTCGGGTTCGGGCCCGTGATCGGGATCCGGACGCAGGCCGAGCGGTTGCGCTGGCTGTAGACCAGGTTGACCGGGGCCTCGAAGCCGGGGACCAGGCGGTGGTAGGAGTTCACCGTCGGGTTGGTGAACGCCAGCAGCGACGGCGCGTGCTTCAGGATGCCGCCGATGTAGTAGCGCGCCATGTCCGACAGCCCGGCGTACCCGGTCTCGTCGTAGAACAGCGGCTCGCCGTTGTTCCAGATCGACTGGTGGCAGTGCATGCCCGAGCCGTTGTCGCCGAAGATCGGCTTCGGCATGAAGGTCGCGGTCTTGCCGTTGCGCCACGCGACGTTCTTGACGAGGTACTTGAACTTCATGACGTCGTCGGCGCTCTTCAGCAGCTCGTCGAAGCGCCAGTTGATCTCGGCCTGGCCGGCGGTGCCGACCTCGTGGTGGGCCCGCTCGACGAGGAGGCCGGCCTTCTCCATCTCGATGACGATCTCGTCGCGGAGGTCGCCGAAGTGGTCGTACGGCGCGACGGGGAAGTACCCGCCCTTGTACTTCACCTTGTAGCCGCGGTTGTTGTCCTCGGAGCCGGTGTTCCAGGCGCCGGCCTCGGAGTCGATGTGGTAGTACCCGGCGTTCTGCTTGGTCTCGAAGCGGACCGAGTCGAAGACGTAGAACTCCGCCTCCGGCGCGAAGTACGCCGTGTCGCCGATGCCGGTGCTGGCGAGGTACGCCTGCGCCTTGCGGGCGATGTTGCGGGGGTCGCGGGAGTACGCCTCGCCGGTGAGCGGGTCGTGGATGAAGAAGTTGACGACCAGGGTCTTCGCGGAGCGGAACGGGTCGAGGTACGCCGTCGTCGGGTCCGGGAAGAGCGCCATGTCGGACTCGTGGATGGCCTGGAAGCCGCGGACCGAGGAGCCGTCGAAGTTGAGGCCGTCGTCGAAGACCGACTGGTCGAACGAGGAGACCGGCACGGTGAAGTGCTGCATGATGCCCGGCAGGTCGCAGAACCGGACGTCGACCATCTCGACGTTCTCGTCCTTGAGGTACTTCAGCAGCTCGTCGCTGTTTGCGAACATTCGTCCTCCTTGACCGCGTCCACGTTCCGGAGGCGGCCGGCAAGTCTGTGCGAGGGAGCGCGGTGCGGCGCTGCACCGGGCTTTCCACGCAACGTAGGTGGGAGCAGTTTCTCGACCGTATCGGTTTTGTTTCGCGCATGTAACAGGTCCCCGGGAGGGCGGGACCGGGCCTGCAGTGCCCCCGACCGGCCCCGACCGCCCCGCCGGTAGCGTGACCCCGTGATCGAGACCGCCTCCTGGGCGCACCGCACCGGCGCCCTGTTCGTCGACTGGTTCGCCTCCACCCTCGTGGTGGTCGCGCTCGTCGGTTTCCCCGAGCTCGGCACCGGCGACTCGACCTTCAACCTGCTCGTGCTCATGATGTTCGTGCTCGAGGCGTCGGTCCTCGTGCCGACGATCGGCGGCTCGTTCGGCCAGGTCCTCACCCGGCTCCGCGTCGTCCGGGTCGAGGACGGCGGCAACGTCGACTTCCTCAGGTCGGTGCTGCGGGCCGTGCTGGTTGCGCTCGTCATCCCGCCGCTGGTGTTCAAGCCCGACGGTCGCGGCCTGCACGACCTCGCCGCCGGCTCTGCCGTCGTGACCCTCCGGACGGCGAAGTCCGGGGATCTCGCGGCCCGCTGAGCCCGACCGGCTCGCCGGCTCCCGGCCGCCTCAGGGTGCGGCCCGTAGCGTTGACGCACGTGACCGATGGATCGGGAAGGACCGGCATGCGACGTACCACCGCGACCAGGGCGGCGGCAGCGGCCGCCGCGCTGCCGCTGCTGCTCGGCACGGCCGCGTGCGCGGGCGACCCCGAGGGCACCACGGCCGCCGAGGCGGCGGAGGAGCTTCCCCCGCCCGGTGAGCAGGTCCCGGTCGAGGACTTCGTCGCCGACTACACCGAGGGCCTCGACGAGGCGACGACCGCCCAGGTCGACGCCGAGCTCGGCGTCGCCGGCCAGGAGTTCGAGATCGACGGCGAGATCGACTACACGACCGACCCGACGAGTGTGGCGTTCACGCTGGCCGGCGCCTCGATCGGCGAGCGCGCCTTCGAGGCCCGCGCGGTCGAGGGCGTCTACTACGTGAACCTCGGGCCGATGAGCGAGGACCGGTTCGTCAGGTACGACGCCGACAGCGAGGAGCTGCCCTCGGAGCTCTCCGACCTGACCGGGCAGCTCGACCCGAAGGGCCTGCTCGCCGAGTTCGAGCCGGCGATCGAGCGGGTCGTGTTCGTCGGGACCGAGGACATCCAGGGCGACGAGTTCAACCACTTCGCGGTGGTGCTCGACGCGGCCGCCGTCGCCGAGGAGCAGGGCATGCCCGCGACCGGCCTGCCCGAGACCGTCGAGTACGACGTCTGGTTCGACGGCGAGTACCAGCTGCGGCGCCTCGACATGCAGGTGAGCGCCCTGGGGATCACCACCAACGTGCGGGTCGACGCGACCGCGTGGGGCGAGCCGGTCGACATCGCGGCGCCGGCTGACGACGAGGTCGTCGACCCGTCGGAGGTGCGGGGGATCGGCTGAGCCGCTGCGCGCTCCCGGTGCGGCTCAGCGGCCGCGCATGTTGCCGCGCATGCCCTTCATGCTCGTCGGCACCGGGCCCTTCGGCAGCGGGATGTTGGAGCGGTTGGCGTCGAGCGCCCGGAGCCGGCCGATGAGCTCGGTCTGCTCGTAGGGCTTGAGGTTCTTGCCGAGCTTCTGGATGTGGCGGACCAGCTTCGGCAGCGGGACCTCGCCCTCGCCGCGGCCACAGATGACCTCGTGGATCGGGGCCTCGGCGGCGACACGCTCGTGCTTGCGGCGCTCGTTGGCGAGCAGCGTCCGCAGCCGGCCGGCGTTGCCCTCACCGACCAGGACGATGCCCGGAGGGCCGACGACCCGGTGGACGACGTCCTGCTGCTTGGTGAAGCCCACCATCGGGTAGGTCTTCCAGCCGCGGCGCAGCATCGACAGCGCGCTCGCGGCGGCACCGACCTGCCCCTCCATCTGGCCGTACGCCGCCTTCTGCGCGCGGCGGCCGAAGATGATCACCGCGGCGAGCAGGCCGAGCAGCAGGCCACCGACGACGGCCATGACGACGTCGAACCAGCCGCCCTGCGGGGGCAGCACCCAGAAGAACGCGGCGCCGAGCAGGCCGACGACGAAGAACGAGCCGAACACCCACAGCCCGAGCCTCGTGTCCGTCCGCTTCGCCATCCGGTAGGTGGCGGCGATCTGCTGGCGGCGCTTCATCTTGTCGGGCTCGACGTTGGACATCGCGGTGCGTCCTGGCTCTCTTCTGGTGGTGAGGATCGTGGGTCAGGCGGGGGAGGCGGCGCGCGCCTCCATGGCCTGACGGTACAGCCGTCCGGCGCGGTAGGACGAACGGACCAGCGGCCCGGACATCACCCCGGAGAAGCCGATCTCGTCGGCCTCGTCCTTGAGCTCGACGAACTCCTCGGGCTTGACCCACCGCTCGACGGGGTGGTGGCGCACCGAGGGGCGGAGGTACTGGGTGATGGTGATCAGCTCGCAGCCCGCGGCGTGCAGGTCGCGCAGCGCCTGGGAGACCTCCTCGCGGGTCTCGCCCATGCCGAGGATCAGGTTGGACTTGGTGACCAGCCCGAAGTCGCGGGCCTGCGTGATCACGTCGAGGGAGCGCTCGTAGCGGAATGCCGGCCGGATCCGCTTGAAGATCCGCGGCACCGTCTCGACGTTGTGGGCCAGCACCTCGGGCCGGGACTCGAAGACCTCGGCCAGCAGGTCGGGCTTGCCGTTGAAGTCCGGGATCAGGTTCTCCACCCCGGTCTCGGGGTTGAGGTCGTGGATCGCGCGCACGGTCTCGGCGTACAGCCAGGCGCCGCCGTCCTCGAGGTCGTCGCGGGCGACTCCGGTGATGGTGGCGTAGCGCAGCTCCATCTTCCTGACCGACTCGGCGACCCGGCGGGGCTCGTCGCGGTCGAGCGGCTGCGGCTTGCCGGTGTCGATCTGGCAGAAGTCGCAGCGGCGGGTGCACTGGTCGCCGCCGATGAGGAAGGTGGCCTCGCGGTCCTCCCAGCACTCGAAGATGTTGGGGCAGCCGGCCTCCTGGCACACCGTGTGCAGGCCCTCGGACTTCACGAGGTTCTGCAGGTGCTTGTACTCCGGACCCATCTTCGCGCGGGTCTTGATCCACTCCGGCTTGCGCTCGATCGGGGTCTCGGCGTTGCGGACCTCCAGGCGCAGCAGCTTGCGGCCGTCAGGGGCGGTCGGAGAGGCAGTCACGTCGCCCAACTGTACGCCGGGGGCCCAGCGCAGCCGAATGCCGGACCCACGGGCCGATCGCAACTCCGCGTGCCGCGGATCAGGGCACGTCCCGGCGTCGGAACGACCACACCGACAGCGCCACGGCGGCGGCCAGGAGGACCCCGAGGTTGCGGGCTGCGGTGGCCAGCTCGAGCCGGCCGAAGCCGCTGCAGTCGACGCCGTCCGGTGCGGGTCCCCGGCCGAAGCACGCGGACGGCGACTCGACGTAGTACCGGGCGCCGTCCCAGAGGATCGCGGAGATGTTCTTGTGCGGGTACCACTGCTCCCCGACGCCGAGGGTCGCCAGCACCACCGTCGCGCCCGCGACGACGGCGAACATCGCGCCGAGCGTGAAGACCGTGCTGCGGAAGAGCATCGTCACCGCGTAGGCGCCTACTGCCGCCGCGCCGATCAGCAGGACTGCGCGGCCGGCGCTGGCCGCCACCCACCCCGGCACCTCGGGCGGGACCTCGAGGCCCCGGGAGTCTGCGAGCAGCACCAGACCACCCGCGAAGGCGACGAGCAGGACGGCGGACGTCGCCATGGCCAGGAGCAGCACGGCCCCGGCCTTCGCCAGCCACACCCGGGCCCGGCGGGGCTCGAAGAGCAGCTGGTTGCTCATCGAGCCGGAGTTCCAGTCGGCGCCCGCGAAGGTGGTGCCGACGAGCATCAGCAGCCCGAGCATCACGGTGATGACGGCCAGGCCCGCGGTCCGGAACGCCGTACGGACGCCGAGCTCCTGGCGGTAGAGGTACCAGTCGAGCTGCGGGCCGGCGAGCTCCTCGCAGGCGGCCGGGTCGGCAGCGCCGTGCAGGTCCGGGTTCTTCTCGCAGCGGGCGATCTCGCGCTGCACCCAGGGCTGCTCGCGGTCCCGCTCCAGCTCGGCCTGCGCTGACCGCATCTCCTCGGGGGACACTGGACGGGTCTCCCAGGCTGTACCCCCGAGAGCCACGGCGGTGGCGAGCGCGCAACCGGCCAGCAGGACGGCGACCGCGCGTCGCCAGCGCAGCCGGGTCAGCTCGACGAGGATCAGGCGGGTCATCGGACGGCCTCGCTCTCGGCGCCGAGGTGCTCCCCGGCGGTCAGGTCCAGGAAGAAGGTCTCGAGGTCCGGCCGCAGCGGGGTGAGCTCGGACAGCCAGATCCCCTGCTCGCCCAGCAGGCGGGTGATCTCGGCGGCCGGGCGGTCGGTCTCGACCGTGAGGCTGCCGTTGACGTGGCTCACCTCGAACCCGGACGCCGTGAGGGCACCGGCCGCGGCGGCGAGGTCGGGCGCGCCCACCCGGAACGCCGTGCCGTGGCCCAGCAGCTCGTCGACGCTCCCGGAGGCCAGCAGCCGGCCGTTGCCGATGATCGTGGCGGAGGTGCAGACCTGCTGCACCTCGGCGAGGATGTGGGAGCTCAGCAGCACGGTCACGCCGGTCTCGCTCAGGGTACGGATCGTGTCCCGGATCTCGCGGATGCCGGCGGGGTCGAGGCCGTTGGTCGGCTCATCGAGGATCAGCAGGTCGGGCTCCTTGAGGAGCGTCGCCGCGATCGCCAGCCGCTGCTTCATGCCGAGGGAGTACGACTTGTAGCGGTCCCCGTCGCGGCCGGTCAGCCCGACCGTCTCGAGCGCCGCGTCGATCCTGGTCGACGCGACCCCGCGCGAGTCGGCGAGCAGTGCGAGGTTCTGGCGCCCGGTGAAGTTGGGAGCGAACTTCGGCATCTCGACGACCGCGCCGACGCGGTCGATCACGTGGGGGAGCCGCTTCGGCAGCGGCTGGCCGAAGAGTCGCATCGTGCCCGTGGTCGGCCGGGAGAGCCCGAGGAGCATGCGGATGGTCGTGGTCTTGCCCGAGCCGTTCGGCCCGAGGAAGCCGTGGACACCACCGGCCGGGACGGCGAGGTCGAGGCCCTGGACGGCCACCCTCAGCCCACCCCGCCGGGTGCGGTACTCCTTGCGGAGGCCCTTGGTCTCGATCACCAGATCCGCCACGCCGCCCCCACCGTCCCCGAAGTCACGAGCGAGGATCCTGCCACCCCGGGTTCGAACGGCCCGCGCCGGCCTCGCCGGGGAGAACCGGTCAGGGGGTGACGAGCTGGATGCGCGGGGTCCGGCCGGGCTCGGGACGGGGCTCGTAGTCGGGGGTCGGCGTGTAGTCGGACCAGGAGAGGTACTCGCGCAGGTGGCGCTCGGCGAGGGGCAGGACCTCGGCGATCGTGACGTCCCGGCCGAGCTCCTTGCTCAGCGAGGTCACCCCGGCGTCGGCGATGCCGCAGGGGACGAACCGGTCGTACCAGCCGAGGTCCACGTCGCAGTTCAGCGCGAAGCCGTGCATCGCCACGCCACGGCTGACCCGGATCCCGATCGCGGCGATCTTCCGCTCCGGGCCCCTGTCGTCGGCCTGCAGCCAGACCCCGCTGCGCCCCGGCACCCGCGCGGTGGTGACGCCGAGGTCGCGGCAGACCGCGATCAGCGCCTCCTCGAGGCGGCGTACGTAGTCGACGACCTTGACGTGGTCGGGCAGCGTGACGATCGGGTAGCCGACGAGCTGGCCGGGGCCGTGGAACGTGATCTTGCCGCCGCGGTCGACGTCGATGACCGGTGCGCCGCCGGGGTCGGCCGGGCGCTCGTGGGGGTCGGTGCGCTTCCCGGCGGTGAAGACCGGCGGGTGCTCGAGCAGCAGCACGGTGTCGGGGGAGCGGCCCTCGACGACATCCGCGTGGACCCCGCGCTGGAGGTCCCACGCGGCGAGGTACTCGACGGCGTCGTCGCCGAGCCCGGCGACGCGGAAGGCAAGCTCGCTCACCCGGGCAGCCTACCTCCGCCCACTACTTGCGGGCCTTCGGCTCCTTGGCCAGCGCGGAGGCGAGGACCGAGGTGACGTCGCGGTCGCGGAACGAGAAGCCGGCGGCCTCCAGCGCGGCGGGCCGCAGGTTCTGGGAGCCCAGCACCTCGGGCGCCATCCGGCCGGCGGCCACCTTGAGCACCGGCGCCGGCACGAACGTGAGGGCCGGGCGGTTCACGGCGCGCGCCAGGGCCCTGGTGAACTCGGCGTTGGTCGGGGTGGTGGGGCAGCAGAGGTTCACCGGCCCGCTGAGGTCGTCGTTCTCCGCGAGCCAGGTGACCGCCGCGACCCAGTCGCGCAGCGAGATGACGGGGAAGTACTGCCGGCCGTCGCCCAGCCTGCCGCCGAGCCCGGTCTTGAAGAGCAGCCGCAGCTGCTTGAGCGGCGGGCTGGTCCGGTCCATCACGGGCGCGGTGCGGAGGATCGCGACCCGGGCGCCGGCATCGACCGCCGGCTCGGCCGCGGCCTGCCACTCGCGGCAGACCTGGGTCATGAGGGAGTCGCCGCGGCTGTCGGCGTCCTCGGTCAGCACCTCGCTGCCGTGGTCGCCGTAGAACGCGATCGCGTTGCCGGCGAGGAACACGGGCTTTGAGTCCGTCGCGGCGATGGCGTCGGCGAGCACCTGCGTGGTGACGACCCGGCTCTCGCGCAGCTCGCGCGCCCACTTCTCCGAGTGGGGGTTGCCGGCGGTGGGGGAGCCGGCGACGTTGACGACGACGTCGGCCTCCTCGATGAGGCCCTGGTCGACCTTGCCCTCGTAGGGGTCCCACGTGGACTCGTCCGGCGCCGAGCTCTGCTTCCGGGTGAGGGCCGTGACCGCGTGACCGCGGTCGATGAGGGACTTGCTCAGGTGGCGGCCCAGGAAGCCCGAGGCCCCGGCGATGACGACGTGGCGGGTCATGCCGCCAGCCTTGCAGCCCCGGTCAAGGGCTGGTCGTGGTGGTGGGGAGTGCCGCGACACGCCCGACACGCCGACCACGACATCTGGGTCCCACCATCGGGGCCCACCCCTACATATGGTGGCGGACGCAGCTGGTTCGACGCCCCACCCAGGGGTGTCGAGGCAAGAGGGAACCCGGTGTGACTCCGGGACTGCCCCGCAGCGGTGAGTGGGAACGACCGCCGTCATCAGCACTGGTCCGACGGGACCGGGAAGCGACGGCCAGTAGGGGTCGAGCGGTGCCACCCGGCGCCGTACGACGTGCCCGCGAGTCCGAAGACCTGCCAGCGCACCGCACCCGACGGGTGCGGTGGTCCGAGGCCTCGCGGGTGGGCCGACGGCTGGTACGACGCCGCGCGCGGCCCTGTCGGGGGCCCGGTGCGGGGTCGCCCGGTCCCCTCCCGCGTGTCCCGGACCTCCGAGACCGATCTCGCGAGGAGAGAGACATGACGGTCACCGAGACGCCCACCAGACGGGCGTCCATGCAGGTGCGCAAGCGCAACGGGGACACCGAGCCCGTCGACGTCAACAAGATCGTCCGGGCGGTCGACCGCGTCGCCCGCGACCTCGACGACGTCGACCCGATGCGGGTCGCGACCCGCACCATCAGCGGCCTCTACGACGGGGCCACCACCGCCGAGCTGGACCGGCTCTCGATCCAGACGGCCGCCGAGATGATCGGCGAGGAGCCGCAGTACTCCCGGCTCGCCGCCCGGCTGCTCGCCGGCTACATCGACAAGGAGGTGCGCAACCAGGGCGTCGCGTCCTTCAGCCAGTCCGTCGCCCTCGGCCATGCCGAGGGGCTGATCGGCGACGCGACCGCGGCGTTCGTCAAGGACAACGCCCGCAAGCTCGACTTCGCCGTCGACGACACCGCCGACCGGCGGTTCGAGTACTTCGGGCTGCGCACCGTCTACGACCGCTACCTGCTGCGGCACCCCACCACACGGCTGGTCGTCGAGACCCCGCAGTACTTCCTGCTCCGGGTGGCCTGCGGGCTCGCACAGAGCCCGGGGGAGGCCATCCGCTTCTACCGGCTGATGTCGTCGCTGGCCTACCTGCCGTCGTCGCCGACGCTCTTCAACTCCGGGACCCGGCACACCCAGATGTCGTCGTGCTACCTCGTGGACAGCCCGCGCGACGACCTCGACTCGATCTACAGCCGCTACGCACAGGTGGCGAAGCTGTCGAAGTTCGCCGGCGGGATCGGGATCTCCTTCACCCGGGTCCGGTCCCGCGGGGCGCTGATCCGGGGCACCAACGGGCAGTCGAACGGGATCGTGCCGTTCCTGCGGACGCTGGACTCGTCGGTCGCCGCGGTCAACCAGGGCGGCCGCCGCAAGGGCGCCGCCTGCGTCTACCTCGAGCCGTGGCACCCCGACGTGGAGGAGTTCCTCGAGCTGCGCGACAACACCGGTGAGGACGCCCGGCGCACCCACAACCTCAACCTCGCCCACTGGGTGCCCGACGAGTTCATGCGGCGGGTCGAGGCCGACGAGGCGTGGTCGCTCATCGACCCGGACCAGGCGCCGGAGCTGCCGGACCTGTGGGGCGAGGCGTTCGACGCGGCGTACCGGCGGGCCGAGGAGGAGGGCCGCTACGTGCGGCAGGTGCCTGCCCGCGAGCTCTACGGCCGGATGATGCGCACGCTCGCCCAGACCGGCAACGGCTGGATGACCTTCAAGGACGCCGCCAACCGGACCTGCAACCAGACGCGCGACCAGCATCCGGGAGAGGGGCCCGGCGGCCCGGTGGTGCACCTGTCCAACCTGTGCACCGAGATCATCGAGGTCTCCTCGGACGACGAGACCGCGGTCTGCAACCTCGGCTCGGTCAACCTCGCCCAGCACCTGGTCGGTGACCCCACGTCGGTCGAGCTCGTCGAGACCATCGACTGGGAGAAGCTCCGCGAGACCGTCCGGACCGCCGTCCCGCTGCTCGACCGGGTCGTCGACATCAACTACTACCCGAGCCCGGAGGCGGCCGCGTCGAACCCGCGGTGGCGGCCGGTGGGGCTGGGGCTGATGGGGCTGCAGGACGCGTTCTTCGCGCTGCGGCTGCCCTTCGACTCCGACGAGGCGCGCGAGCTCTCGACGCGGGTGCAGGAGGAGATCTACCTGACCGCGCTCGAGGTGTCCTGCGAGCTGGCTCGCCTCCACGGACCCCACCCCTCGTACGCCGAGACGCGGGCCGCCGCGGGCGTGCTGCAGCCGGACCTGTGGGACGTCACCGGCACCCAGACCGAGCGGTGGGAGCGGGTGCGCGGCGGTATCGCCGAGCACGGCCTGCGGAACTCGCTGCTGGTCGCGATCGCGCCGACGGCGACGATCGCGTCGATCGCCGGCTGCTACGAGTGCATCGAGCCGCAGGTCTCCAACCTGTTCAAGCGCGAGACGCTGTCGGGGGAGTTCCTGCAGGTCAACACCGCGCTCGTGCGCGAGCTCAAGGCGCGGGGGCTGTGGACCCCGGAGGTCCGCGACGAGATCAAGCGCGCCGAGGGATCGGTGCAGGGGATCGCCGCGCTGCCGGAGGACGTCCGGGTGCTGTTCCGCACGGCCTGGGAGCTGCCGCAGCGGGCGCTGATCGACATGGCCGCCGCCCGGCAGCCGTTCATCGACCAGAGCCAGTCGCTGAACCTGTTCATCGCCGGCCCGTCGATCGGCAAGCTCTCGTCGATGTACCTCCACGCCTGGAAGTCCGGGCTGAAGACGACGTACTACCTGCGGTCGCGCCCCGCGACCCGGATCCAGCAGGCGACCACCTCCGTCGAGTCGACCGCGGCCCGGCCCACGCCGGTCGAGCCCGTCGAGACCACTGGCGCCGACGCGATCGCCTGCTCCCTCGAGAACCCCGAGACCTGTGAGGCCTGCGAATGACCAGCCAGACGACCAGCCCCGACAGCACTGCGACCGACACGACCGAGACCCGGATGCTGCTCGACCCGGGGATGAACCTCACCCTGCGGCCGATGCGCTACCCGCACTTCTACGAGCGCTACCGCGACGCCATCAAGAACACCTGGACCGTCGAGGAGGTCGACCTGCACTCCGACCTCAAGGACCTGCAGCGGCTCACCGAGGCCGAGCGGCACCTGGTGTCGAGGCTGGTGGCGTTCTTCGCGACCGGCGACACGATCGTCGCCAACAACCTGGTGCTGAACCTCTACCAGCACGTCAACAGCCCCGAGGGCCGGCTGTACCTCTCACGGCAGCTCTTCGAGGAGGCCGTGCACGTGCAGTTCTACCTGACCCTGCTCGACACCTACGTGCCCGACGAGAAGGAGCGGCACGAGGCGTTCGCCGCGGTCGACAACATCCCGTCGATCAAGCACAAGGCCGACTTCTGCTTCAAGTGGATCGACTCGGTCTTCGAGCTGCAGGAGCTGCGCACGAAGGGCGACCGGAGGGCGTTCCTGCTCAACCTGATCTGCTTCGCGGCGGTGATCGAGGGGCTGTTCTTCTACGGCGCGTTCGCGTACGTCTACTTCCTGCGGTCGCGCGGCCTGCTCAACGGCCTCGCCTCCGGCACCAACTGGGTGTTCCGCGACGAGTCCATGCACATGGCGTTCGCCTTCGACGTCGTCGACACCGTCCGCGAGGAGGAGCCCGACCTTTTCGACGACGAGATGGCGCAGCAGGTCCGCGACATGCTGATGGAGGGCGTGGAGGCGGAGGCCCAGTTCGCCGAGGACCTCCTCGGCCAGGGTGTCGCAGGCCTGTCGACCGACGACATGCGGGCCTACCTCGAGCACGTCGCCGACCGCCGGATGCAGCGCCTGGGCCTCGAGCCGATCTACGGCTCGAGCAACCCGCTCGCCTTCATGGAGCTGCAGGACGTCCAGGAGCTGTCGAACTTCTTCGAGCGCCGCGTCTCGGCGTACCAGGTCGGGGTCTCCGGCTCGGTGTCGTTCGACGACGACTTCTGACCCCGAAATGACGCCGACCCGCCCGAAAGCTTCGGGCGGGTCGGCGTCAGTGCTTGCTCAGACCTCGAACTGGCCGGCCTCGAGCCGCTGCTTGACCTCGGTGAGGTAGCGGGCGGCGTCGGCGCCGTCGACCAGGCGGTGGTCGTAGGTCAGCGCGAGGTAGACCATCTGGCGCACCGCGATCGTCTCGCCGAGGTTCGGGTCGTCGATCACGACCGGACGCTTGACGATGGAGCCGGTGCCGAGGATGGCGACCTGCGGCTGGTTGATGATCGGCGTGTCGAACAGGGCACCGCGGCTGCCGGTGTTGGTCAGCGTGAAGGTGCCGCCGGAGAGCTCGTCGGGACCGATCTTGTTGTTGCGGGTGCGGTCGGCCACGTCGGCGATCTTGCGGGCCAGTCCCGCGATCGACAGGTCGCCGGCGTCCTTGATCACCGGGGTCAGCAGACCCTTCTCGGTGTCGACGGCGATCGCGAGGTTCTCCTTGTCGTAGTAGGTGACCTCGCCCTTCTCGGTGTCGATCGCGGCGTTGAGCGACGGGTGCTGCTTGAGCGCGTCGATGGCCGCCTTGGCGAAGAACGGCATGAACGACAGCTTCACGCCCTCGCGCGCCTGGAAGTCGGCCTTGACCGAGTCACGCAGTCGCGCGATCGCGGTGACGTCGACCTCGACGACCGTGGTGAGCTGGGCGCTGACCTGCAGCGACTCGACCATCCGCTTGGCGATGACCTTCCGCAGCCGCGACAGCGGCTCGGTCTTGCCACGCAGCGGCGACGGGGTGACCGCCGGGGCCTGGCCGGCCTGACCGCCCTGGGCGGCCGGGGCGGACGGAGCCGCCTCGGCGGGAGCCTCCTTGGCCTTCTTGGCTGCCTCGGCGGCGTCGAGGACGTCCTGCTTGCGGATCCGCCCACCGACACCGGTGCCCTTGACGCTCGACAGGTCGACGTCGTGCTCGGCCGCCATCTTGCGGACCAGCGGGGTGACGTACGACGAGGGCTCGTTGCGGTCTGCCGGCTGCTCCTGCTTGGGGGCCTCCTGCTTCGGGGCCTCCTGCTCGGGGGCCTCCTGCTGGCGCTGCGGCTCGGGCTGCTTCTGCTCGGGCTCCGGCTTCTTCTCCGGCTCGGCCTGCTTCTGCTCGGGCTCGGGCTGCTTCTCCTCCTGCTGCGGAGCCGGCTCCTCGGCCTTCTCCTGGGGCGCGGCGTCGCCCGAGCCGACGACGGCCAGCTCTGCGCCGACCTCGACCGTCTCGTCCTCCTGGACCTTGATCTCCAGCAGGGTGCCGGCGACGGGGGAGGGGATCTCGGTGTCGACCTTGTCGGTCGAGACCTCGAGCAGCGGCTCGTCGACGGCGACCTCGTCGCCGACCTGCTTGAGCCATCGGGTGACGGTGCCCTCGGTGACCGACTCGCCCAGCGCGGGCAGGGTCACCGGGGTGCCGGAGCCGCCGCCGGAGCCGCCGGACTCGCCGCCGGACTGCTCCTGCTGCTGCTGCGGCTCCTCGGCCTGCTGCTCGGACTCCTGCTCGGACTGCTGGGGAGCCTCCTCCTGCTGCTCGGCCTGCTCGCCACCCGACTCCTCGCCACCGGACTCCTCGCCACCGGACTCCTCGGAGCCGCCGGAGTCGCCGGCGGACTCGCCCTCGTCACCGATCATGGCGAGCACGGCGCCGACCTCGACGGTGTCGTCCTCGTTGGCCTTGATCTCCAGCAGGGTGCCGGCGACGGGGGAGGGGATCTCGGTGTCGACCTTGTCGGTCGAGACCTCGAGCAGCGGCTCGTCGACGGCCACCTGGTCGCCGACCTGCTTGAGCCAGCGGGTGACGGTGCCTTCGGTGACGGACTCGCCGAGTGCCGGGAGGTTGACTTCGGTCGCCATGGACTTCCTTCGGTTCGCTGTCGGTGACTTCGTTGTCGGTGTCTGTGCTGGGGGGATCAGGAGTGCGCGTGGAGCGGCTTGCCGGCCAGCGCGAGGTGGGCCTCGCCCAGCGCCTCGTTCTGGGTGGGGTGGGCGTGGACCAGCGGGGCCACGTCCTCGGCGTGGGCCTCCCAGCCGTAGATGAGCTGGGCCTCGCCCACGAGCTCGCCCACCCGGTCGCCGACCATGTGGACGCCGACCACGGGTCCGTCCTTGCGGCGGACGAGCTTGATGAAGCCCGACGTCTTGAGGATCTGGCTCTTGCCGTTGCCGCCGAGGTCGTAGGTCAGCGCCTCGACCTGGTCCTGGCCGTGGGCCTCGACGGCCTGGGGCTCGGTGAGGCCGACCGAGGCGACCTCGGGGTGGGAGTAGGTGACGCGCGGGATGCCGCTCTCGTCGATCGGGGTCGGCTCGAGGCCGGCGATCTCCTCTGCGACGAAGATGCCCTGCTGGAAGCCGCGGTGGGCAAGCTGCAGGCCCGGGACGATGTCGCCCACGGCGTACACGCCCTCGACGCTGGTCCGGCAGCGCTCGTCGGCGAGGACGAAGCCGCGCTCCATCTTCACGCCCTGCTCGTCGTACCCGAGGCCGTCCGTGGCGGGGCCGCGGCCGACGGCGACGAGCAGCAGCTCGGCCTCGATCACGTCGCCGCCCTCGACGGTGACGGCGACGCCGGCGTCGGTGGTCTTGACGCTCTGGAAGGGGGTGCCGGTGCGGAAGGTGATCTTGCGCTTGCGGAAGGCGCGCTCGAGGGCCTTCGAGCAGGCCTCGTCCTCGGCCGGCACCAGCCGCGGCAGCGCCTCGACGATGGTGACGTCGGCGCCGAACGACTTCCACACGCTCGCGAACTCGCAGCCGATCACGCCGCCGCCGAGCACGACGACCGAGCTCGGCACGCGGTCGAGCCGCAGCGCCTGGTCGGAGGTGATGACCTTCTCGCCGTCGATCTCGAGACCCGGCAGCGACTTGGGGTAGGAGCCGGAGGCGAGGACGACGTGCTTGCCGGTGTACGCCTTGCCGCCGACCGTCACCTCGCGCTGACCGGTCAGCCGGCCCTCGCCCTCGATGACGGTGACGCCGCGGCCCTTGACCAGGCCGGTGAGGCCCTTGAACAGGCGGGAGACGACGCCGTCCTTGTAGGCGTTGACGCCGGCCATGTCGATGCCCTCGAGGCTGGCCTTCACGCCGAACTGCTCGGAGTCGCGGGCCGCGTCGGCGACCTCGGCGGCGTGGAGCAGCGCCTTGGTGGGGATGCAGCCGACGTGGAGGCAGGTGCCGCCCAGGTTGCCCTTTTCGACGAGCCCGACCCTGAGCCCGAGCTGAGCCGCGCGGAGTGCGCAGGCGTACCCGCCTGAGCCTGCTCCGAGGATGAGTACGTCGAAGTCGGCGTCGGCCACGCTGATCCTTCCGTCCTGGACTTGTGGGGCCCCATCTTTGCACTCTTCGCCACCGTGTCCACACCGGGCCTTTCGGGTCGGATGGGACACTGGCGACATGGGCTTGTTCGACCGCTTCCGCCGCTCCGGGCCGCGCATGCGCCGTCCCGGGCGCGACACCGCCCGCACCGGCTCAACCACGGTGCGCGCCTCCGACGGCACCGACGAGAAGCACCTGCTCGACTTCGTGACCAGCCGTCGCGGCGTCGAGGGGTTCGTCGAGCCGCGGACGGCGGTCAGCGACGTCACGCTGCTGCTGGTGGCCCATGACGGGGAGTGGACCCGGCGGCGGGTGCCGTCGGTCGACTGGGCTCACAAGTTCGCCAACAAGCACCAGGTGCCGTCGTACGACGCGGCGGTCGTCGGCATCCCGCAGCGGATGCGGGAGTACAACCGCAGGCGCAAGCAGCAGGGGATCTGAGCCCCTGCCGCCTGCGCGCGGGTCAGGACGCCAGCGTGCGGGCGTAGTCGACGACCGTGGCGACGGCGAAGCCGGTGCCGCCCGGGGTGACGTGGCCGTAGGCGGAGCCGGTGTGGAACGCCGGGCCGGCGATGTCGAGGTGGGCCCAGGGCACGCCGTTGGTGAACTCCCGCAGGAACGCGGCCGCGAACAGCCCGCCGCCCCAGCGGACCCAGTCGTGCTGGGCGAGGTCGGCGATCTTGCTGCTCTTCACGCGCTCGACCATCTGCTCCGGGATCGGCATCGGCCACTGCGCCTCGCCGGCCGACTTGCCGGCGGCGACGACCGCGTCGACCACGTCGTCGCTGCCGAGCACTCCGCCGACCCGCTCGCCGAGCGCCAGCACCATGTGGCCGGTGAGGGTGGCGACGTCGAGGATGACGTCGGGCTCGAGCTCGGTCGCGCGCACCAGCGCGTCGGCCAGGATCAGCCGGCCCTCGGCGTCGGTGTTGAGCACCTCGACGGTCTTGCCGCCGTACATCTTCAGCACGTCGCCGGGGCGGGTCGCGGCGCCGGAGACCATGTTCTCCGCCATCGGCGCGAAGCAGGTGACCTTGACCGGCAGCCCGAGCGCGGCGATCGCGAGCGTCGCCTGGACGACCGCGGCGGCCCCGGCCATGTCGCACTTCATGGTGTTCATGCCGGTGGCCGGCTTGATGCTGAGGCCGCCGGAGTCGAAGGTGACGCCCTTGCCGACGAGGGCGAGGTGGCTCTTGGCGCCCTTGGGGGAGTAGGTGATCTCCACGAGTCGCGGCGGGGCCGAGGAGCCGGCGCCCACGCCGAGGATGCCCCCGCAGCCGAGCTCGGCCAGCGACTTCTCGTCGTGGACCTTGACCGAGAGCTTGGGGGCGCCGCGGCCCTTCCCAGCGGCCTTGACGGCCTCGGTCACGGCCTCCGCGAAGAGCGGCGGGGTGAGGTCACCCGGAGGGGTGTTGACCCAGTCGCGCGTGGCGGCGATCGCCGCCGCCACGACCTGGGCGTCCTCGAACGCCGCGGCGACGTCCTTCTTGCGGGCCGACGGGCTGAGGACGGTCACGGTGCCGACGGCGGGCTCGTCGTCGGACTTCTTCTTGTACGCCGTGAACGTGTAGCCGCCGAGCGTGTAGCCCTCGGTGACCGCGCGGACCTGGCCGGCGGTCTCGGCGGGCAGCGCCACGGTGACGGTGCCGGAGTTGGTGACCGCACGGGCGGCGGCGCCGGCGGCACGGCGCAGAATCTCGTCGTCGAACTCCTTGCCGAGGCCGACGAGGACCAGCAGCGGCGAGGAGAGGGTGCCGGCAGTGGGCACCTTGTGGACCTCGCCGGCCTTGCCGGTCACGCCGAGGGTGGCGAGCAGCGGCTGGAACTTGCGGCCGTAGGCCTTGGCGACGTCCTCCCCACCGGGGGCGACGCGGGCGCCCTTCTCGTCCTGCACGATCCCCACGACCACGGCGTCGGCACGCGTCTTGGAGGGGCTGGCACTGCGGAGGTTGTACGTCGTCACCGGGGCAGGATAGCCAGCCGTGATCCAGCGCACTCCTGCGGTAGGTTCCTCGACATGAACGACTCGCTGCTGCAGTCCCCGCTGCACGACCGGCACGTCGCCCTCGGAGCCAAGTTCGCGGAGTTCGGCGGCTGGTCCATGCCGCTGGAGTACGCCTCCGGGGTCGTCAAGGAGCACACCGCCGTCCGGGAGGCCGTCGGCGTCTTCGACGTCAGCCACCTCGGCAAGGCGATGGTCGTCGGCCCGGGGGCCGCGGCGTACGTCAACGCCACGCTGAGCAACGACCTCGGCCGGATCGAGCCGGGCCAGGCGCAGTACACCCTCTGCTGCGACGACGCTACCGGCGGCATCGTCGACGACCTGATCGCCTACCTCCACAGCGACGAGCGGGTGCTGCTGGTCCCCAACGCCGCCAACACCGCCGAGGTGGTGCGCCGGCTGCGCGAGCAGGCGCCCGAGGGGGTCGTCATCCACGACCACCACACGGAGTACGCCGTCCTCGCGGTGCAGGGCCCGAAGTCCGACGAGGTGCTCGACGCCATCGGCCTGCCGACCGGCCACGAGTACATGTCGTTCGTCGAGGC
This sequence comes from Nocardioides sp. GCM10027114, assembly GCF_042659625.1. Classification (NCBI taxonomy): domain Bacteria; kingdom Bacillati; phylum Actinomycetota; class Actinomycetes; order Propionibacteriales; family Nocardioidaceae; genus Nocardioides; species Nocardioides sp. GCM10027114. The sequence continues at coordinate 30,934 of NZ_JBHSSS010000007.1, read as the reverse complement.
GGAGTTCGGCGAGGCCGGCGTCGTGGTCTGCCGCACCGGCTACACCGGTGAGCGCGGCTACGAGCTGATCGTCCGCAACGACACCGCCGGCGCCCTGTGGGACGCGCTGATGTCGGCGGGTGAGGAGCACGGCATCCTCGCCTGCGGCCTCGGCGCCCGCGACACGCTCCGCACCGAGATGGGCTACCCGCTGCACGGCCAGGACATCTCGCTCGACGTCACCCCCAGCCAGGGCCGGGTCGGCTGGGCCGTCGGCTGGAAGAAGGACGCCTTCTGGGGCCGCGACGTGCTGCTCGCGGAGAAGGAGCGCGGACCCGAGCGGGTGCTGCGCGGGCTCGTCGCGGTCGGCCGGGGCATCCCGCGGCCCGGCATGAGCGTGAGCCTGACCGCGGACGTGCCGCTGTGCCAGATCACGTCCGGGACCTTCTCGCCGACGCTGAAGAAGGGCATCGGGCTGGCGCTCGTGCCGACCTCGGTCGCGTCCGACGCCGAGGTCGGCGTCGACATCCGGGGCCGGCGCGAGATCTTCCAGCTCGTGAAGCCGCCGTTCGTCGACACCTCCGTCCGCGAGTCCTGACTCCTGCCGCCCGCTGTCCGTCACCCAGCCGAGGAGCCGCCCCGTGAACCTTCCCGACCCGCCGTCGACCTTCCGCCAGTCCTCGTCCACCGAGCGGCCGTGGTGGTGGCGGCTCGAGGACGCGTCGGGTGAGGAGGTCACGGTCGGTGGCGAGCTCGCCGGGCAGCGGTTCTCCAGCCAGGCCGACGCCGAGTCCTGGGTCGGGGAGATCTGGGCCGACCTGGCCGACGAGGGCGTGGACGCCGTGACGCTCTTCGAGCACGACCGGCAGGTCTACGGCCCGATGTCGCTGCACGCGTGAGCCTGCGCTGACCCGGGCGCCGTCCATCCAGCACGGTGGCGACACCGAATACCTGCAGGATGATGGGTGCAGGAGCGGGAGGTGAACCGGTGGGTGACCAGAGCGACTTCACCTCGTACGTCGTCGCCCGCTGGCCGGTCCTCGTCCGCACGCTGGTGGTGGCGGGGGAGGAGCCCGCTGCTGCGGAGGTCGCGGCAGTCGAGGGCCTGTCGCACTGCCTCATCGGCTGGGACGAGGTCCCGCACGGCGACGTCGACGTGTGGGTCCACCGGCACCTGTTCGCGGCGGCCGGCCCGGGGGGCGACGACGCGGTGCGTGTGGCGGCGCTGCTCCACGTCGCGGACCTCGACAAGGGCCAGGTCGCCGAGGTGCTCGGGATCGACCTCGGGGAGGTCGGCACGGCCCAGCGGGCGGGGCCACCCGCGGACCAGGTCCGCGCCCGAGCGGCCGAGGTGGTGGTCGGTCAGCCACGGGTCATGGAGGCCATCGCGCTGGCCCGGGCCCGGCGGGCACGCCGGCTCCGGTGGACGCTGGCCGTGCTGGTGGCGCTGCTGCTCGTCGGCGGACTCGCCACCTGGGTGACGAGCCGCGCCGCACCACCGCTCGAGGACGCCGAGGTCACCCGGCTGGCCAACCCCGCCGACATCGAGTGGTTCGCCGGCGGACGGCTGCAGCTGGAGCAGGTCGCCCTCGACCTGCCGCAGGTCGAGCACCTCGTGACCGTCACGCAGGGTGTCGTGTACACCGACACCGAGGGCCGGGTCGTCCACGTGCGGCCGGACGGCGAGCAGGCCCAGCTGGGGTGGGCGGAGCCCGACGGCCGGGTCGTGTCGTCGTCGCTGGGCGGCTGGGTCGCGTGGGTGGACCGGGCCCGCTCCGAGATCATCTTCTTCAACACCGTTCGCGACGAGGAGATCGGGCGGCTCCGCCTCGAGAGCGACGTGGAGCTCGTCGCCATCGACCAGGGACTCGTCTACGGGAACGACGATGACGGATCGTGGCGGTGGAGCCCCTCGTGGGACACGGCCCAGCGCGTCTCGGACGAGACGCTCCTGGACGTCGCCTCGACGGTCCGGGTCACCAGGGCGTCCGGGGTGGCCCTCCGGGTCACGCAACCGGTCTTCGGCCGGGAGGTGATCGTGCCGGGAAGTGACGCCATGCTGTCGACCGACGGCGACTTCGTGCTGACGGGGTCGGGGCCCGGGGGCGACGCCCGGCTGTCGATCTGGTCGACCAGGACCGGCCAGCGGATCGATGTCTCGATCGGCTCGCAGTTCCGGGTGCTGGCCGGCACCTTCGGACCGGGCGACACGGTCTTCTACATCGTCGCCCTCCGCAACCACGAGTCCGGGCCCGACCGCTACGTCCGGCTCTCCGAGACCGGCCCCCACCTCCTCCGCACCTGCCGGATCGCCACCGGCGACTGCCAGACCGTCGCCCAGGTCCCCAACAGCCGCGGCCGCCCGGTCCTCCCCGGCTGAAGACGCCGGCAGGTGCGCAGGGCGGCGACCCACGGTGGTCGAGCCGTCGAGACCCAGCGGTGCAGGGCGGCGGCCCAACGGCGGTCGAGCTCGTCGAGACCCAGTGGCACCGGTGGTTGAGGTGCGAGCGCAGCGAGCCTCGAAACCCCCGCAGCCGAGGCAGGGCGGCGATGTAGCCGGTCGAGCTCGTCGAGATGCGTTGCCTCGGTGGTCGGGGCCCTGCCTCCCTTCCGGGGCTTCGAGGCTCGGCGCCGGGGCGCCTCGCACCTCAACCACCGGCTCGGGTTGCGGTCTGCGATTTCTTTACCTTGTTCTTTCCCCAGATGGCCTCAACCGCGGGCTTTTCGGGCCGGGACTGTCGGTGGTCGCTGCTTGAGTAGACCCATGACAGCGACCACGGTCTCCACCTCTGCGGGCGACAGCCCCGTCGAGGTGCTGGCCTTCGCCCGGGACCGCCGACAGGCGGCGCAGGTGGCTGAGGCCGAGCTGTTGGTGGCGGCGGTCGGGTGGGCGGTCCAGCACCCCGCGGAATCCCTGGTCGAAGCGGCGGGGTTCGAGCTCGACGGGTCCGAGACCACGGTCCCGATCGCCGGCGAGGGCACCCCGCTGATCACCGAGTTCTGCGTCGCCGAATGGGCCGCCTCCTTGGGGATGTCGACCGACGCCGGCCGCGCCTACTTGGGTGAGGCGGTCGAGCTGCGCTACCGGCTCCCGCGGCTCTACCGACGGGTGGTCCACGGGGACCTGCCGGCGTGGCGGGCCCGCCACACCATCGCGCTCAACCCCGACGCGGCGGAGTTCGTGGACCGGCACGTCGCCCACGTGGCGCACAAGATCAGCCTGGCCCGGCTCAAGGACCTGATCGACGAGGCCATCGCCCGCCACGACCCCGCCCTCGCCGCCGAGCGGTTCAAGGCCAAGGCCGACCACCGCGGCTTCGACATCCACCTCGACCAGGCCACCCTCGACGGGACCGTCGATGTCCACGGCGTCCTCGACGCCGCCGACGCGATGGATCTCGAGCACGCGGTGGCCGACCTCGCCACCCAGCTCCGCCACCTCGGCTCCGACGAGTCCCTCGACGTCCGCCGCTCCAAGGCCGTCGGGGAGCTCGCCCGCGGCGCCCAGACCCTCGACCTCACCGGCAGCAATGAGGAAGAGCCGGAGTCAGGCTCTCCGCGGCGGCTGCACCGCCGCCCGACCCGTCGCCGCAAGATCAGCCTCGTCATCCACCTGTCCGAGGACGCGGTGGTCGGTACAGGCCCGCTGGGCCGGGTCGAGGGCCTGCGGTGTCCGGTCACCACCGACCAGATCAGGACCTGGCTCGCCGCACCCGAGGCCCAGATCGTCGTGAAGCCGGTGGTCGACCCGTCCGGCTGCGCACCGGTCGGCGCCTACGAGGTCCCGGACCGGCTGGCCGACCTGGTCGACGACCGGGACCACCACTGCGTGTTCCCGTGGTGCACCCGCAAGGCCAGGTCCTGCGACCACGACCACGTCGTGCCAGACAGTCGCGGCGGTCCGACCTGTCGGTGCAACCTCGCCGCACTCTGCCGCAAGCACCACCGACTCAAGACCCACGGCGGCTGGACCCACACCCACGTCGACGACGGCACCTTCCTCTGGCGCTCACCCCACGGCCACACCTACCTCCGCGACGAGACCGGCACCCGCGACGTCACCCCCGACCCCGCCGCAACCCGACGCCGCATCGTCGAGGCGCACCGGTCCGCGGATCCGCCCGAGGAGTAGCTGCCCCGCCCCACACCCCGCCAGGCACGGCTCGGCGGGGGCACGGGCATGTCACCACGCCTGTTTCTGGGTCTCGACGGGCTCGACCACCGTGGGGTCGCCGCGGGGTGGCTAAGGTCCGAGCATGCGGTTCAGCCAGGTCGACGTCTTCTCCGCGCACCCGCTGATGGGGAACCCGGTCGCGGTGGTGCACGACGCGGGGGAGGTGAGCGAGGAGACGATGCGGGCCTTCGCGCGGTGGACCAACCTGTCGGAGACGACGTTCCTGCTGCCGCCGACGGACGAGGCGGCGGACTACCGGCTGCGGATCTTCACGCCGGAGGAGGAGCTGCCGTTCGCCGGGCACCCCACCCTCGGCAGCGCCCACGCCTGGCTCGAGGCTGGCGGGAAGCCGGGGGAGGACGGCTTCGTGATCCAGGAGTGCGGGGCCGGGCTGGTCCGCATCCGTCGGGGCGAGCGGCTGGAGTTCGCGGCGCCGCCGCTGATCCGGAGCGGGCCGGTCGACGACGAGGACCGCGGCCGCGTCCTGGCGGCGCTCCGCCTCGGCGAGGACGACGTGGTCGACATGGCCTGGATCGACAACGGCCCGGGCTGGGTGGGGGTGCTGCTGGAGGACGCCGACCGGGTCCTGGCGCTCGACCCCGACTGGGCGGCATTCGACGGCCTCGACATCGGCGTGGTCGGCCCGCGCCCGGCGGGGAAGGAGACGGCGGCCGAGGTCCGCGCCTTCTGCCCCGGCCTCGGCATCACCGAGGACCCGGCCACCGGCAGCCTCCACGCCGGCCTTGCGCAGTGGCTCGCGGGGGACCGCCTCCCTACGTCGTACGTCGCGGCACAGGGCACCGCGCTCGGCCGTGCGGGCCGCGTCCACGTGGAGGTCGAGGGCGACACGGTGTGGGTGGCCGGGGACACGCTGACTACCATCTCCGGCGACGTCCGCCTGTGAGGGCCCGCGGGGCCCTGTTGAGGAGCCCCCGTTGAAGACCCCGTTCACCACCGCCGCCATGCGCACCACTGGGCGCACCACTGCTCGCACCACGAAGCTCGCCCGAGCGGGAGTGGCCGCCGGCCTGCTGACCGCGCTCGCCGGCTGCGGCGGCGACGACGCCTCGCCGGCCGCCGAGGGCCCCACCGCCATCGAGATGCCGGTCTCCGGCAACTCCCTGCTCGTCGCCGGGACGCCGGACGAGGTCGGCGACGTGCGCTTCGAGGGGACGCCCCGCTTCGTCAACGGCTGCCTGGGCGCGGAGGCCGGCTCGGCCGAGGGCCTCAAGAACTACCTCGTGGTCTGGCCCGACGGCACCACCGTCGCGGGCGCGGAGGACGACTCGCTGGTCCTCGACGGCGACGTCCTCGAGCCCGGCTCGTCCTTCGTCGGCAAGGGCATCGAGGTGTCGGGCCAGCCGTTCCCGGACGAGTTCCCCGACATCCCGATCCGCTGCCTGGGACCCAACCAGGAGAACATCTGGTGGGTGCAGGAGATCGAGGAGATCACCGAGTAGTCTCGCCGACGTGCGGCAGTACCTCGACCTCCTCCAGCGGATCCTCGACGACGGCGTCGAGAAGGGCGACCGCACCGGCACCGGCACGCTCAGCGTGTTCGGTCACCAGATGCGCTTCGACCTCGGCGAGGGCTTCCCGCTCGTCACCACGAAGAAGATCCACACGCGCAGCGTCTTCGCGGAGCTGCTGTGGTTCCTCCGCGGCGACACCAACGTCAAGTGGCTCCAGGACCGGGGCGTGACGATCTGGGACGAGTGGGCCGACGAGCAGGGCGACCTCGGTCCCGTCTACGGCTACCAGTGGCGGTCGTGGCCGACCCCCGACGGCCGGCACGTCGACCAGATCGCCCAGCTGCTCGAGCAGATCCGGCAGGACCCGAACAGCCGCCGCCACGTCGTCAGCGCCTGGAACGTCGCCGACATCCCGCAGATGGCGCTCGCGCCGTGCCACACGCTGTTCCAGTTCTACGTCGCCCCCTCCGAGTCCGGGCGCGGCCGGCTGTCCTGCCAGCTGTACCAGCGCAGTGCCGACGTCTTCCTCGGCGTGCCGTTCAACATCGCGAGCTACGCGCTGCTGACCCACATGGTCGCCCAAGTCACCGACCTCGAGGTGGGCGACTTCGTGCACACCCTCGGCGACGCGCACCTGTACACCAACCACCTCGAGCAGGCCCGGCTGCAGCTCACCCGCGAGCCGCGGCCGCTGCCGACGCTCCACCTCGACCCGTCGGTCCGCGAGCTCGACGCCTTCGACCTCGACCACATCCGGGTCGAGGGCTACGACCCCCACCCGGGCATCAAGGCGCCGATCGCCGTATGAGCCCAGAGTGAGCGCGGTATGACCACCCCGCGCGGCAAGCGGGTCGTCCTCGTCGCGGCCGTCGCCCGCAACGGGGTGATCGGCAACGGCCCCGACATCCCCTGGCGGCTGCCCGGCGAGCAGGCCGAGTTCAAGCAGCTCACCCTCGGCCACACCCTGCTCATGGGGCGCACCACCTTCGACTCGATCGGCCGCCCGCTGCCCGGTCGCACCACCGTGGTCCTCACCCGCGACCCCGACTGGCGCCACGACGGCGTGCTGGTCGCGCACGACCTCGACGCCGCCCTCGCCCTCGCCGACGGCCTCGACGGCGACTGCATGGTCGTCGGCGGCGCCCAGGTGTACGCCGCCGCGCTGCCGCACGCCGACGAGCAGGTCCTCACCGAGGTGCCCCTCGAGCCCGAGGGCGACGTGCACTACCCGGACTTCGACCGGTCGCAGTGGCGCGAGGTCCGGCGCGACCACGGCGACGCCTACGACCGGGTGTGGTGGACCCGCGCCTGACTCCCGCGGGCCGGCGCCCGGCGGATGTGGGCGTGGCCGGCCGGAGCGATAGCCTGTGCCAATGACCTCGCCAGCCCCCTTCGGCCGCATGCTGACCGCGATGGCCACGGCGTTCAAGGACGACGGCTCGGTGGACCTCGAGGGGACCGCCCGCATCGCCGCCCACCTCGTCGAGCACGGCAACGACGGCGTCGTCGTGTCCGGCACCACCGGCGAGTCGCCGACCACCAGCACCGAGGAGGACGGCCAGATCCTCGCGGCCGTCAAGGACGCCGTCGGCGACCGTGCCTCGGTCATCGCCGGCGTCGGCACCAACTCCACCGCCCACTCGGTGGAGCTGGCGCGCCAGGCGGCCAAGGTCGGCGCCGACGGAGTGCTGCTGGTCACTCCCTACTACAACAAGCCGTCGCAGGCGGGTGTGCTGCAGCACTTCCGCACCGTCGTGGAGGTCAGCGACCTGCCCGTCATGCTGTACGACGTGCCGCCGCGCACCGTCACGGCCATCTCGCTTGACACCTACGCGGCGATGCGCGAGCTCCCCCAGGTGGTCGCCGTCAAGAACGCCACGGGTGACATCCCCGGCACGGCCCACCTGGTCGACCTCGGCTACGCCGTCTACTCCGGCGACGACGCCGCCACGCTCGGTTACCTCGCCTACGGCGGCTGCGGCCTGGTGTCCGTGGTCGGTCACGTGGCCGGTGAGCAGCTCAACGCAATGATCGAGTCGTTCCTGGCGGGCAAGCACGACGAGGCGCTGCGCATCCACACCGCTCTCCAGCCGGCGTTCGACGCCGTCATGGGGGTGCCGAACTACGGCGCCACCACCGCCAAGGCTGGCCTCCAGCTGCTCGGCGTGCTCGACAACCGCAACGTCCGCGGGCCCCTGGTGCCCCTGGACGACCACGAGGTGGCCGCGCTGCGCGAGGGACTCGCCGCCGCCGGCCTGCTGTGACGAAGGAGCCTCCTTGAGCCACCCGCACCCCGATCTCTCCGCGCCCGGCGAGCTGCCGAAGGGAGGGCTGCGGGTCATCCCCCTGGGCGGGCTCGGCGAGATCGGTCGCAACATGACCGTCTTCGAGTACGACGGCCGGCTGCTGATCGTCGACTGCGGCGTCCTCTTCCCGGAGGACCACCACCCGGGCGTCGACCTGATCCTCCCCGACTTCGACCCGATCCGGGACCGGCTCGACCAGGTCGAGGCGCTCGTGCTGACCCACGGCCACGAGGACCACATCGGCGCCACGCCATACCTCCTGCGCGAGCGCGACGACATCCCGCTGGTCGGCTCCGAGCTGACCCTGGCCCTGCTCGGCAGCAAGCTGCGCGAGCACCGGCTCAAGGAGACGGTCCACCACGTCGTCAAGGAGGGCGACCGGATCAGCTTCGGGCCCTTCGACCTCGAGTTCGTCGCGGTCAACCACTCCATCCCCGACGCGCTGGCGGTCGCCATCCGCACCGGCGCCGGGCTCGTGCTGCACACCGGCGACTTCAAGATGGACCAGCTGCCGCTCGACTCCCGCATCACCGACCTGCGCGCCTTCGCGCGGCTCGGCGAGGAGGGCGTCGACCTGTTCATGACCGACTCGACCAACGCCGAGGTGCCGGGCTTCACGACGGCCGAGCGGAGCATCGGGCCGGTCCTCGACCGGGTCTTCTACCAGAGCAAGCAGCGCATCATCGTCGCCTGCTTCGCCTCCCACGTGCACCGCGTCCAGCAGGTCCTCGACGCCGCCGTCGAGCACGGCCGCAAGGTCGCCTACGTCGGTCGCTCGATGGTGCGCAACATGGCCATCGCCCGCGACCTCGGCTACCTCACCGTCCCGCCGGACGTGCTGGTCGACGCCAAGGACCTCGCCGACCTGCCGCCCGAGAAGCAGGTGCTGATCTCCACCGGGTCGCAGGGCGAGCCGCTGTCCGCGCTGAGCCGGATCGCGCAGCGCAACCACAACTTCGTGCACATCGAGGAGGGCGACACGGTCGTCCTCGCCTCGAGCCTCATCCCCGGCAACGAGAACGCCGTCTACCGCGTCATCAACGGCCTCTCGCGGTGGGGCGCGAACGTCGTGCACAAGGGCAACGCCCTCGTCCACGTCAGCGGCCACGCCAGCGCCGGCGAGCTGCTCTACTGCTACAACATCGTCCGGCCGCGCAACGTGCTGCCGATCCACGGCGAGATCCGCCACATGCGGGCCAACGCCGAGCTCGCCCGCCTGACCGGCGTCCCCGACGAGAACGTCGTCATCGCCGAGGACGGCGTGGTCGTCGACCTCGTCGACGGCCGGGCCACGATCGCCGGCAAGGTGGACTGCGGCTACGTCTTCGTCGACGGCTCCTCCGTCGGCGACATCACCGAGACCTCGCTCAAGGACCGCCGGATCCTGGGCGAGGAGGGCTTCATCTCGGTGATCGTGGTCGTCGACTCCGTGAGCGGCAAGGTGGCCGGTGGGCCGGAGATCCACGCCCGCGGCTTCGCCGAGGACGACTCGACCTTCGACGACATCAAGCAGCCGATCATCGACGCGCTCGACCGTGCGGTCCGTGACGGCGTCGACGACTCGTACCAACTTCAGCAAACCGTGCGCCGAGTCGTGGGACGCTGGGTCAACAACACGCACCGGCGGCGTCCGATGATCATCCCGGTGGTCATCGAGGCCTAGTCACGGCCAAGAAGGGGATCGATGACGGCGAGGGAGATGACGCACGCCGAGGGTGTGCGCCGGCTGGCGGAGCTGATGCGCCGGGTGAACTCGCCGAACGACCTGGGGGACGTGCTCCAGGAGGTCGCCCACGGCGTCGTGGAGGGTCTCGGCTACGGCGTCGCCGCGATCTCGCGGCTCGAGGGCGACACCCTGGTGATGGTCGCCGTGGCGGGGCCGGAGGAGGTGCGCGAGGCGATCATCGGCCGGCGCACCCCGTCCTCCGACATCTTCGACGAGTTCGCCGCGGCCGACCAGTGGGGGATCCTGCGCTACGTGCCCCACGGCCGCGTCCCGACCGAGGCCTACAACAACCTGTGGATCCCGGACTTCGAGCCGGACGACGACCCGGAGAGCTGGCACCCGCTCGACGCCCTCTACGCCCCGCTGTACTCCGCCGACGGTGTCATCCTCGGCAACATGTCGGTCGACCTGCCGCCCGACAACCGGATCCCCAACCAGGAGCAGCGCGACCTGCTCGAGATGTTCGTCGTGCAGGCCGGGCTGGCGTTCGCCAACGCCCAGCAGCGCGAGAAGCTCGCCGAGCAGGTCCGGCTCGGGCAGGCCCTCAAGGAGGTGGCGCTCGCCGGCTCGCTGGGCGACCTCGATGCCGTGCTCGCCGAGGCGGCCGCCGCGCTCCACCGGGGGATACCGACCGCGCAGGTGTCGATCCGCTGCTACCGCGACACGACGGAGAACCAGGTCGAGCACGCTGCGGGGTTCCCGCTGGAGAACCCGTCCAGGGCACCCGTCCCGTCGCTGCGCGGCGACCTGCTCGCGCACGTCGCGCAGCGTGGTCCCCGGCCGATCGTCGTCGACGTCGAGGGGCCGGGCTGCGAGCTGCTCCCGAACAGCTGCGGCGACCTCGCGGACCTGATGGGGGCGAACGGCTGGGCCCGGCTGGTGATCGCGCCGCTCGGGGCCGGCGCGGAGACGCTGGGCTACCTCGGCGTCAAGCGCACCCGCGACCAGCCCGAGTTCAACCAGGCGGAGCTCGACGCGATCCACGAGGCGAGCCGAGAGCTGGGCCGGCTCGTGCTCGAGGCCCGGGTCCGCGAGACGGAGCGCCGGCTGGTCGCCGAGCTGCAGGAGGTCGACCGCTACAAGGGCGAGCTCATCGCCACGATCTCCCACGAGCTGCGGACTCCGCTCACCTCGATCGTCGGCCACGCCGAGATGCTCGAGGACACCGCGGCACCGGCGTCGTCGGTGGCCGCCATCACCCGCAACGCCAACCGCCTCCACCGGCTCGTCGACAACCTGCTCAACTACGTGCGGGTGCAGGACCGGCGCGAGCAGGCGAGGTGCCGGATCGACCTCGTCGAGGTGTGCCGCAACACCGTCGAGATGCTGGCGATCCAGGCGGAGGTCGCCGGCGTCGAGCTCACGCTCGAGGCACCCGACGAGAAGCTGCTGGTGGTGGGCGACCCCGACGAGCTGCCCCGGGCGATCGACAACATCTGCAGCAACGGCGTGAAGTACACCAAGCCCGGCGGCAGCGTGGTCGTCCAGGTGTCCCCCGTCGGCGACCACGGTCAGGTGCGGGTGACCGACACCGGCATCGGCATCGCGCCCAGCGACCAGGGGCGGCTGTTCTCCGCCTTCCACCGCTCGTCCAACCCGGAGGCCCTCACCATTCCCGGCACGGGCCTGGGCCTCGCGATCGCGCGGCGGATCGCCGAGCTCCACGGTGGCACCATCGAGGTGCGCTCCGAGCTCGGCCGCGGCAGCACCTTCACGCTGCGGGTGCCGCTGCCGGAGTAGGCCCGCCCGAGTGGCCGTCGGGCCACCCGTCACACCTTGGTCAGCACGCCGAGCACGATCAGCGCCTGCCCGACGTGGTAGGTCACCATCAGCACCAGCCGGGCGTGGGGGAGCGGACGCACGAAGCGGTCGATCGACAGGATCGAGTCGCTGGCGACGAAGATCGTGGCGCCGAGGGCCACCAGCGGCTCCCCGGTCAGCCACGCGGTGACCAGCATCGCGCCGATCACGCCGGAGTACGCCGCCACCATGATCCCGGCGGTCCCGCCCGCGGCCCGCAGCACGCCCGGCACGACGTCCCGGGTCGCGACGAGGGCGACGACGAGGGGCACCAGCCCGAGCCACGCCCACGCCGGCCGAGGCAGCCCGAGCGCCACGAAGCAGGCCACGTAGGCCAGGTGGCCCACCAGGAACGCCGCCACCCCCGCCTTGAACCGCGCGACCGTGTCCGACAGCAGCGCGATGTCGCCCAGCAGTCCGAAGAGGAGCGCGACCAGCAGCCACCACCCGGTCCCGCTCCCGGCGGCGCCGAGGACCAGCGCCGTCACCATCAGCGACGTGAGCACCGCGGGTTTCGCCCACCGCTCGGTACGCCGGTCGTCGCGCGCCACGGCATACCAGTCGACGAGGGCGAGGACGGCAGGGAGCGCCCAGATCAGCTCGGGAGACACCCGCGCAGCATGGCAGAGCCCGGGCCGCCGGGCGGCCGGCCCGGCGACACGCTCCTGTGGTCCGTGTGACGGGTGTGACGAAGCCCTAGGGTGGACAGCATGGCGACCCGTACGTCTTCCCCGCCGGGGTCGCGGAGCAAGAGCACGTCCTCGTCCAGTTCGAGCAAGTCCGGTTCCAGCCGGTCGGGCTCCACGAAGCGAGGAGGCTCGAGCACCCGATCCCGGAGTACCTCCAGCCGCAGCAGCACGCGCTCGACCAAGAGCTCGCGGCCGGCTCCGCGCGCCGTGCGCAGCGGTCCCGGCCCGGTCGCGCGCGGCTTCACCACGCTCGGACGGGGACTCGCCGCGGTGTGGATGGCGATCGCCCACGCCGTGGGGGCGACGGCACGCAGCATCGGCCGCACCGCCCGCGAGCTCGATCCCGAGCACCGCCGCGACGGCGTCGGCCTCGTCCTCTTCGCGCTGTCAGTCATCACCGCCGCGGCCGTCTGGTGGCAGCTGCCCGGCGGCGTCATGGACTTCTTCCGGACCGTGGTGTCCGGATCGGTGGGCAAGGTCGGCTGGTTCGTCCCGCTGATGCTGGTCGTCATCGGCTGGCGCAACATGCGCGACCCCGAGCACAACGGCCCGGCGGGCCGCCAGGTGATCGGCTGGAGCGCGCTCGGCTTCGGCATCCTCGGCATCGTCCACATCGCCAACGGCAGCCCGCAGCCCGTGCTCGGCGACTCCAGCTCCCTGGAGACCGCCGGCGGCGCCATCGGCTTCGTCGTCTCCAGCCTGCTGCTCGACCTGCTGCGCACGCCCTTCGTGGTGGTGCCGCTGCTCGCGATGCTCTCCTTCTTCGGCGTCCTCGTCATCACGGCGACGCCCGTCTACCAGGTTCCCCACCGGCTCGCCGAGACCCGCGACAAGCTGCTCGGGCGCCACTCCGCCGACGACGCTGCCGCTCGCCGCTCCGGCGACCGCGAGATCGACCCGGACATGGGCGACCCGGCGTACGACAGCCCGGTCGTCGAGGACCGTGAGGTCCGCAAGCGGCGCTCCCGCAAGCCCGCGCCCGTCGAGGACGACGCCCACACGGACGCCGAGACCGACGCCATCCCGGCCGTCGGCCTCGACGTCTTCGGCGCCCCCGAGCCGGCGGCGCCCGCCGGCAAGGCCGAGCTCGAGCCGCCGCCGCACACGCCGCTGCCGCCGCGGGTCGAGCAGCTCGCCCTGTCCGGCGACATCGCCTACTCGCTGCCCAGCGGCGAGGTGCTCAAGCCGGGCTCGCCCCACAAGGCGCGCTCGAAGGCCAGCGACGAGGTGGTCGGCCGGCTCACCCAGGTGCTGGAGGAGTTCGGCATCGACGCGCAGGTCACCGGCTACACCCGGGGCCCGACGGTCACCCGCTACGAGGTCGAGCTCGGCCCGGCGGTGAAGGTCGAGAAGGTCACCGCGCTCTCGAAGAACATCGCGTACGCCGTCGCCTCGGCCGACGTGCGCATCCTGAGCCCGATCCCCGGCAAGTCCGCCATCGGCATCGAGATCCCCAACGTCGACAAGGAGATCGTGTCGCTCGGCGACGTGCTGCGGTCCAACACCGCGCGCTCGGACCACCACCCGATGGTCGCCGGCCTCGGCAAGGACGTCGAGGGCGGCTTCGTCGTCGCGAACCTCGCGAAGATGCCGCACCTGCTGGTCGCGGGTGCCACCGGCTCCGGAAAGTCGTCGTTCATCAACTCGATGATCACCTCGGTGCTGATGCGGGCCACGCCCGACGAGGTTCGGATGATCATGGTCGACCCCAAGCGGGTCGAGCTCAACGCCTACGAGGGCGTGCCCCACCTGATCACCCCGATCATCACCAACCCGAAGAAGGCCGCCGAGGCGCTGGCCTGGGTCGTGCGCGAGATGGACATGCGCTACGACGACCTCGCCAACTTCGGGTTCCGCCACATCGACGACTTCAACAAGGCGGTCCGGGCGGGCAAGGTGGAGGTGCCGCCGGGCAGCGAGCGCGAGCTCGCGCCGTACCCCTACCTGCTGGTGATCGTCGACGAGCTCGCCGACCTGATGATGGTCGCCCCGCGCGACGTCGAGGACGCGGTCGTCCGGATCACCCAGCTCGCGCGTGCGGCCGGCATCCACCTGGTGCTCGCGACGCAGCGGCCCTCGGTCGACGTCGTCACCGGCCTCATCAAGGCGAACGTGCCGTCGCGACTCGCGTTCGCGACCTCGTCGCTGGCCGACAGCCGGGTCATCCTCGACCAGCCCGGCGCGGAGAAGCTGGTCGGCCAGGGTGACGGCCTGTTCCTGCCGATGGGCGCCTCGAAGCCCGTCCGCGTGCAGGGCTCGTGGGTCACCGAGGCCGAGATCCACCAGGTCGTCCGGCACTGCAAGGAACAGCTCGCACCGACCTACCGCGAGGACGTCACCGCCCCCGCCGCCAGCAAGCGCGAGCTCGACGACGACATCGGCGACGACATGGACCTCGTGGTCCAGGCGATCGAGCTGGTGGTGTCGACCCAGTTCGGCTCCACGTCGATGCTGCAGCGCAAGCTCCGCGTCGGCTTCGCCAAGGCGGGCCGGCTCATGGACATCCTCGAGAGCCGCGGCGTGGTCGGCCCGAGCGAGGGCTCGAAGGCACGCGACGTCCTGGTGAAGCCGGACGAGATCGACGGAGTGATCGCGACCATCCAGGGGGAGTCGTGAGCGAAGCGCGAGAGCGCTACGGGCGCAAGAGGACAGACCAGATGGACGTCGCGGTCGAGCTGCGAGCGATCCAGGGGGAGTCGTGAGCGAAGCGCGAGAGCGCTACGGGCGCAAGAGGACAGACCAGATGGACGTCGCGGTCGAGCTGCGAGCGATCCAGGGGGAGGGACAGTGATGGGTGCTGCAGAGGTCCACGACATCCACGACGGCCAGGACGAGGCCGGCACCATCGGCACCCCGGCCGGCGAGCCGCTGGGCCTGGCCCCCGACGTGGTCGAGGTGCGGCGCAACGCCGGCCTGGCCGCCCTCGTCGGCGCGCTCGGCTCGGCCGTCGCGATCGCCTACCTGGCGCGCGCCAGCGCCACCGGCGCCCCGCTCGACTGGGTGCTGGCCGGCGTGATGGGCGTGCTCGGCATGGTCCACCTGGTCGCCCTCGTCGACGCCCGCACGCCGCTGCTGGTGGCCGACGCCCAGGGCGTCCGGATCCGCCTCGGCCGCTCGTGGCGCGGGCTCCCGTGGGGCGCGCTGCGCCGGGTGGAGCACCGGCCGCGCCGCGGCCTGCTGCGCGACGGCCGGCTCGTGATGGTGGTGCACAACCCGGAGCGCCTCGTCGAGGAGCTCGATCCGCGGGGCCGCCGCCAGTCCCGGCTGGCCCGCCGCCTGTACGGCGCCCCGTTCGCGGTCCCGCTGGCCCTCTCGACGCGCGTCACCGGCGCCGGCGACGACCTGTCCGCGGCGCTCGAGCGGCTGTCGGGCGGCACGGTTCCCGTCGTCGACCCGACCCCCGTGCCCGAGACGACCGAGGCGTCGGAGGCGGACGAGCCGCCCGCCGCCGCCGCGGAGCCCGCGGAGGACATCGTCCGCGTCGAGCCCGACGAGCCCGAGACCGGCGACGACGACCAGCGCGAGGGGTCGCCCCGCGCCTGGCGCGACCCGCGGCCCGCCCTGGCCCACGGCCTCGGCGTTGCCGTGTCGCTGCTGCGGCGCCGCCGCCGCGAGCACGTCGAGCCCGCGGACGCCGTGGAAGCGGCCGACCCCGCCGGGCCCGAGGCCGACGAGCCCGTCGAGGCCGCCAGCCCGACCCCCAGCCCGCTGCGGATGCCCGTCATCGCCGCCCGGGTGGAGATGCGCGTCGAAGCCACGAAGGCCGGCGACACCGAGGAGACCGAGGAGCCGGGCGGGCGCCACCTGCGCCGTCCCGGCAGCGTCGACCTGGTCGAGGACACCCAGGTCTGGGGCGAGCGGGTGCGTCCGATCGCCAAGCCGGGCAGCGCGGTGGAGCCGCTGCTCATCGACGAGTTCGCGGTCGAGCCGGCCGAGGACCCCGTCGTCGGGCCCGAGCTGGTCGCGGCGCGGACCCGGCTGGGCCTGACCGTCGACCAGCTCGCCGAGCGGACCCGGATCCGGCCCCACGTCATCGAGTCCATCGAGGTCGACGACTTCGCCCCGTGCGGCGGCGACTTCTACGCGCGCGGCCACCTGCGCACCCTCGCCCGGGTGCTCGGGATCGACGTCGTGCCGCTGCTGGCGGCGTACGACGACCGCTACGCCGACGCCCCGATCAACGCGCGCCGGGTGTTCGAGGCCGAGCTGGCCACCGGTGCCCACGGCTCGATCCGCGGCACCCGCGGCGGTCCGAACTGGTCGGTCCTGGTGGCGGCCGTGATGGCGCTGGTGCTGGTCTGGTCGGTCGCCCGGCTCGTCATGGACAGCCCGGTCGAGCTGCGGGGCACCGCGCCGGTGCTCAACGGGTCGGCGGGCGTCGACAACGCCCCCAAGGCCGGCGAGCCCGTGCCCGTCGAGCTGACTGCCGCGGGCGGCGGCGCGCACGTCGTCGTGCGCGACGGCACCGGGTCGGTGGTCTTCAAGGGCAGCCTCGCCTTCGGCGAGACGCAGACGCTGCAGGTCTCGCCGCCGGTGCGGATCCAGTCCTCCGACGGCTCGCTGAAGGTGAGCATCGCCGGTCAGGACCGTGGGGCCCTCGGCGCGACGGGGGAGACGGCGCAGAACACCTTCCCCGTCGACTGAGCGTGGGCTGTGTCACTGCCGCCGGGTTCGCGCCCCCGGCGGCGGTGGCGCCATACTCGGTCTGATCATGACTTCCACCCCCACTGCCCCCGGTGCCGGCCCCCGCCCCGCCGACGCCCCGCTCCTCTCCGTCGCGATGGTCACGCTGGGCTGCGCGCGCAACGAGGTCGACTCCGAAGAGCTGGCCGGCCGCCTCGAGGCCGACGGCTTCCACCTCGTCGAGGACGCCTCCGAGGCCGACACCGTGGTGGTCAACACCTGCGGCTTCGTCGAGGCCGCCAAGAAGGACTCCGTCGACACGCTGCTGGAGGCGGCCGACCTCAAGCAGTCCGGCCGCACCCAGGCCGTCGTCGCGGTCGGCTGCCTCGCCGAGCGCTACGGCAAGGACCTCGCCGAGTCGCTGCCGGAGGCCGATGCGGTCCTCGGCTTCGACGACTACCCCGACATCGCGGCGCGGCTGCGCTCGATCGTCGCCGGGGAGGTGCACCACCCGCACACCCCGCAGGACCGTCGCAGGCTGCTGCCGATCTCGCCGGTCGACCGCGACGCCACCGCCGTCAGCGTCCCCGGCCACGGACTCGAGACGATCGGCGACGGCGCCCCCGCCACCGGGCCCCGCGCCGTCCGCCGCCGCCTGGACGGCGGCCCGATGGCGCCGCTGAAGCTGGCCAGCGGCTGCGACCGCCGCTGCTCGTTCTGCGCCATCCCGAGCTTCCGTGGCTCCTTCGTCAGCCGCCGCCCGTCTGACGTGCTCGCCGAGGCCCGCTGGCTGGCCGGGCAGGGCGTCCGCGAGCTGTTCCTCGTCAGCGAGAACTCCACCTCCTACGGCAAGGACCTCGGCGACCTGCGGCTGCTCGAGACGCTGCTGCCCGAGCTCGCCGGCATCGACGGCATCGCCCGGGTGCGGGTGTCCTACCTGCAGCCCGCCGAGACCCGGCCGGGCCTGGTCGAGGCGATCGCGTCGACGCCGGGCGTCGCGCCGTACTTCGACCTGTCCTTCCAGCACGCCAGCGCCACGGTGCTGCGGCGGATGCGCCGCTTCGGCGACCCGGAGAGCTTCCTCGGGCTGCTGGAGCGAGTCCGCGCGCTGGCGCCCGAGGCGGGGGTCCGCTCCAACGTGATCGTCGGCTTCCCCGGCGAGACCGAGGAGGACCTCGAGACGCTGTGCGACTTCCTCGTGGCCGCGCGGATGGACGTGACCGGCGTGTTCGGCTACTCCGACGAGGACGGCACCGAGGCCGCGTCGTACGACGGCAAGCTCGACGAGGACGAGGTCCGCGCCCGCACCGAGCACGTGACCGCGCTGGTCGAGGAGCTCAACGCGCAGCGCGCCGAGGAGCGCATCGGCGAGACCGTCGAGGTGCTCGTCGAGTCGGTCTCCGCCGGAACGGCCGAGGGCCGTGCCCACCTGCAGGGCCCGGAGGTCGACGGCACCACCGTCCTCGAGCCCGCCCCGACCGGCGTCGCCGTCGGTGACCTGGTCACCGCGGAGGTCGTCGCCACCGACGGGGTCGACCTCGTCGCCCGACCGACCGGAGGAGTGCAGTGAGCGGCACCGAGGCGCAGGCCAGCAACCTGAACCTGCCGAACGCCCTGACGACCCTGCGCATCGTGATGGTGCCCTTCTTCGCGTGGGCGCTGCTCCAGGACGGCGGGGACTCGATCACCTGGCGCCTGGTGGCGTTCGGGATCTTCGTCGCCGCGATGATCACCGACAAGATCGACGGCGACATCGCGCGGGCCCGCAACCTCGTCACCAACTTCGGCAAGATCGCCGACCCGATCGCCGACAAGGCGATCACCGGCATGGCCTTCATCGGGCTGTCGCTGGTCGGCGACGTGTGGTGGTGGGTCACCATCCTGGTGCTGCTGCGCGAGTGGAGCGTCACGCTGCTGCGGCTCTCGATCCTCCAGCACGTCGTCCTCGCCGCCTCGCAGAGCGGCAAGATCAAGACGACCCTGCAAGGCGTCGCGCTGTCCGTGCTGCTGCTGCCGCTGCCGCACGGCAACGCCCACGGCGGCAACTTCGACGCCTTCGGGCTCCCGGGCGAGATCCTCTTCTACGCCGGGCAGCTCGTCCTCGCCGGTGCCGTCGCGATGACGGTCTGGTCGGGCTACGAGTTCTTCCGCGACGTGTGGCGCCAGCGCCACACCATGCGCGCGGGGCGCGACCAGGAGTGACGCCGACGCGCCGGCGTTTGCCGGCGCTCGCGGAGGCCACGGACTAGGGTGTGCCGGGTCACGCCCCGGCCGTGAGGCCACGATCTCGGGAGCCCTGCCTTGCCCGCCTTGCCTGCGTCCATACCTGTCTCCGGGCCTGCCCCCAGGAAGCCCGCCGTGCTGATCGCCGGCCTCGCCGCGCTCGCCACCGGCCTCACCGCGGTTGCGACGGTCCCGGCCGCGCACGCGGCAGACCCCGCGGGACAGGGGGTCGTCATCAGCGAGGTCTTCGGCGGCGGCGGCAACAGCGGCGCCACGCTCAAGCAGGACTTCATCGAGCTCTACAACCCCACCGGCACGGCGGTGAGCGTCGACGGCTGGTCCGTCCAGTACCGCTCGGCCACGGGCACGACCGCTCAGGTCACCGCGCTGTCCGGGTCGGTCCCGGCGCGCGGCCACTACCTCGTCCAGCAGGCGGCGGGCACTGGCGGCACGCAAGACCTGCCGACCCCTGACGCCACGGGCAGCATCCCGATGTCGGGCTCGGCGGGGGTCGTCCTGCTCACCAGCAGCACCACCCCGTTCACCGCGACCGGCGACCTCGCCGGCAGCACCGCGGTCGTCGACGCGGTCGGCTACGGCAGCACCCCGACGACGTACGAGACCGCCCGCACCGGCGTCAACCTGACCTCCACGACCTCGGCGCAGCGCGCCGCGGCCGGCACCGACACCGACCACAACGCCAACGACTTCGAGGAGGCCGCGCCCACGCCCACCAGCTCGCAGACCGGCGGGGATCCCGAGCCCGAGCCGGCTCCCGAGGTCGTGACGATCGCCCAGGTCCAGGGCACCGGCGACGCCTCGCCGCTGGTCGGCCGGACCGTCACCACCCGCGGCGTCGTCACCGCCAACTACCCGAGCGGTGGCTTCAACGGCTTCTACATCCAGACCGCCGGCACCGGTGCCGGCGAGGACGCGACGCCGGGCGCCTCCGACGGCCTGTTCGTCTACGGCGCCGCCGTCGACGAGTCCACGCTGGCGATCGGCGACCACGTGCAGGTCACCGGCGAGGTCGGTGAGTACACCCAGGGTGGGGGCGGCCGGACCAGCTCGCTCACCCAGCTCCGCCCCGCGGCTGCCGGCGACGTCATCGTGCTCGCCGAGCCGGCCGTCGCTCCCAAGCCGCTGGTGACGACGTGGTTCGCCACCGACGCCGAGCGCGAGGCGCACGAGGGCGAGCTCGTCGAGCTGACCGGCCCGCTGACCGTCACCAACAGCTACAACACCCACCAGTACGGCGAGGTCGGGCTCGCGGTCGGCACCACCCCGCTCGTGCAGCCGACCGAGGTGGAGGACGCGCAGACCGGGGACGTCGCCGGCGTGGCTGCCGACAACGAGCGGCGCCTGGTGACCCTCGACGACGGTAGGAGCGTCAACTTCGCCGGCTCGGCGAGCGGCACGCCCATGTCGTGGCTCACGGCCGACCGCACGGTCCGCACCGGCGCCGCCGCGACCCTGCTCGCGCCGGTTGTGGTCGACCACCGCAACGGCCTCTACAAGGTGCAGCCGACCTCGCCGGTCGAGGGCGCGGGCGCCGACGTGGCCGCGTTCGAGGACACCCGGACCGACGCCCCCGCGGAGGTGGGCGGCGACATCCGGCTCGCGACGTTCAACGTGCTCAACTACTTCCCGACCACGGGCGCGGAGTACGTCGCCTCCGGCGGCAGCTGCAGCTACTACACCGACCGCGCTGGCAACCCGGTCACCACCCGCGACTGTGGGCCGACCGGTCCGCGGGGCGCGGCGAACGAGGAGAACCTCGCCCGCCAGCAGGCGAAGATCGTCGCCGCCATCAACCGCCTCGACGCCAGCATCGTGGGGCTCGAGGAGATCGAGAACAGCGCCAAGTACGGCAAGGACCGCGACTTCGCGGTCGCCCGGCTCGTCGAGGCGCTCAACGCCGACGCCGGCGCCGGCACCTGGGACTACGTCCCCTCGCCGGCGCAGCGGCCCGACGTGTCGCTGGAGGACGTCATCCGCACCGCCTTCATCTACCGGCCCGACGACGTGGTGCCGGTGGGGGAGAGCGCGATCCTCGAGGACGAGGTCAACTTCGACAACGCCCGGGAGCCGCTCGCCCAGGCCTTCACCGCGGCGGACGGTGAGGAGGACCCCGAGGGCACCGACGCGTTCGCGGTCATCGTGAACCACTTCAAGTCCAAGGGCTCCGGCGTCGACGACGGCACCGGCCAGGGCCTCGCCAACCCCGACCGCATCGGGCAGGCCCAGGCGCTCCGCGACTTCGCGGACACGTTCGCCGCCCAGCGCGGCACCGAGGCGGTCTTCCTGACCGGCGACTTCAACGCCTACACGATGGAGGACCCGATGCAGGTCCTCTACGAGGCGGGCTACGAGGCCGTGGAGTCCTCGACCCCCGGTGAGGAGACCTACGTGTTCGGCGGTCTCGTCGGCTCGCTCGACCACGTGCTCGCCAACGAGGCGGCAGCCGCGATGGTCACCGGTGCGGACGTATGGAACATCAACGCCGTCGAGCCGGTCGGCTACGAGTACAGCCGCTACAACGCCAACGTGACCGACCTGTACGCCGCCGGGCCGTTCCGGTCCTCCGACCACGACCCCGAGGTCGTCGGCCTCGACCTCGACGGCGAGACCGAGCCGGGAGAGCCCGCGGGCGACCTCCGGGTG
Source organism: Nocardioides sp. GCM10027114 (assembly GCF_042659625.1). Lineage (NCBI taxonomy): Bacteria > Bacillati > Actinomycetota > Actinomycetes > Propionibacteriales > Nocardioidaceae > Nocardioides > Nocardioides sp. GCM10027114. The sequence continues at coordinate 9,278 of NZ_JBHSSS010000007.1, read as the reverse complement.
AAGGTGACGCCGCGCCGCGTCTGGGAGGACCGGACCCGGCCCAAGGTGCACGTGCGGGTCGCCGACAGCGAGGAGCCCGGCACCGGTGAGGTCGCCGTCGCGGTCGACGGCGAGCAGGTCGGCACCTGCGAGCTGCGCGGCGGCGCCTGCCGGGTCCGGCTCATTGCCTTCGAGGAGGCCGGTGACCACACCGTCACGGTGACGTGGCCGGGCGACGGGTCCGCGGCTGCCGTGTCGGAGAGTGTCGTGGTGACCGTCCACGAGGTCCGCGGCAAGGGTGGCAAGGACAAGGGCGACCAGACCAAGGGCGGCAAGAACAAGAAGGACAAGAAGAACCGGAAGCGCTGACCCGCCCGGAACTTCGCCCCGACCCGCCCGAAGGCTTCGGGCGGGTCGGTGTGCTTCAGGCGTCGGCGAGCACGTACGCCGCCTGCACCAGGGCGAGGTGGCTGAACGCCTGGGGGAAGTTGCCGGTCATCCGGCCGCGCCCCCCGTCGTAGGTAGGGTCGTACTCCTCCGAGAGCAGCCCCACGTCGTTCTTCAGCGCGCAGAGCCGGTCGAAGAGGGCGTGGGCGTCGTCGACCCGGCCGCACATCGCATAGGCGGAGACGAGCCAGAACGAGCAGGCGAGGAAGGGGCTCTCGTCGCCGGCGATCCCGTCGACCCCCGTCTCGGTCCGGTAGCGGAGCAGCAGGCCCTCGTGCATCAGGTCCTGCTCGATGGCCTCGATGGTGCCGATCATGCGGGGGTCGTCGCCGTCGATGAACCCGACGAGGGGGAGCACGAGCAGGGAGGCATCGACCTCCCGCGTGTCGTAGTGCTGGGTGAAGGTGTTGCGCTCGGGGTCGAAGCCGCGGGAGAGCACCTCCTCGCGGACCTTGTCCCGCAGCCGGCGCCAGTCCTCGACAGGTCCGGGCAGGCCGTACTTCTCGACGGCCATGACGGCTCGGTCGAAGGCGGCCCAGACCATCACTCGCGAGTGCGTGAAGTGCTGCTGCGGCCCGCGGATCTCCCACAACCCGTGGTCCGGCTCGTCCCAGTGCCGCGCCAGCTCCTCGACGAGGACGGTCTGCAGCGCCCATGCGTGCTCGTCGCTGTCGAGCCCGCAGGACCGGGCCTGCTCGAGCGCGATCATCACCTCGCCGAGCACGTCGGTCTGGCGCTGGCAGACAGCGCCGTTGCCGATGCGGACCGGTGTCGAGCCCTCGTAGCCGGGGAGGTGGGGCAGCTCGTGCTCGGGAAGCCTCCGGGCTCCGTCGACGGCGTACATGATCTGCAGGTCCTCGGGGTCGCCCGCCACGGCGCGCAGCAGCCAGTCGCGCCACAGCTCGACCTCGTCGGTGTAGCCCGCCGCCACCAGTGACTCCAGCGTCAGGGCGGCGTCACGCAGCCAGCAGTAGCGGTAGTCCCAGTTGCGCTCGCCGCCGATCGCCTCCGGAAGCGAGGTCGTGGGGGCGGCCACGATGCCGCCGGTCTGCTCGTGGGTCAGCAGCCGCAGCGTCAGCAGCGACCGGAGCACGACCTCGGCGTGCGGCACGCCGCGCGTCCGCGCCCGGCGCACCCAGCGGGCGTCGTCGTGCCGCGTGGTGTCGATGCAGCCGCTGACGTCCACCAGCTTCGGGTGCTGCTTGTACGACGGCACCCACGTGGTGGAGAAGGTGAGCTCGTCGCCCTCGCCCACGTCGAACACGTCGCCGTGCCGGTGGTCCGTGGCATGCGGGAGCCGGGGTCCGCGCAGGATCAGCATGTCGGGACCCGCGGTGGCGGTGATGACCGTCTCCCCGTGAATACGCCGCCGTCGTACCCACGGCGTCACCGCGCCGTAGTCGAGGCGGACGATCCAGGAATGGCGCATGCGCACCGTGCCGCGGACCCCGGTGATCCGCCGGACCAGGTCGGCGCGCCCGTCCCCGGTCGGCATCAGGTCGAGCAGCGTGACCTCTCCGGAGGCGGTCGTGAACGTCGTCTCGAGCAGCGTCGAGTGGTCCACGTAGCGCCGCGAGACGTCGTAGGGGCCGTCCGGGCACAGCTGCCACCGGCCGTGGTCCTCGTCGCCGAGCAGCGCGGCGAAGCAGGCAGGGGAGTCGAAGCGGGGCAGGCACAACCAGTCGACGGAGCCGTCCAGCCCGACCAGGGCCGCGGTGTGCCGGTCGCCGACGAGTGCGTAGTCCTCGATGGGCAGGGCCATGCTGTGAGGCTATCGAGGCGCAAAACCGGGGCGGGCCTAGTCTCGGGGCATGGCCGACCAAGCTGCCCGCGTGCTCGACCTCCTCCGCGCCGCCGGCCGGACGGTCGCCACCGCCGAGTCGCTCACGGGCGGCCGGCTCGCTGCGCGGCTGACCGCGGTGCCCGGGTCGTCGGACGCCTACGTCGGCGGCGTCGTCTCCTACGCCACCGCGCTGAAGGTCTCGCTGCTCGAGGTGCCGCAGGCGTTGGCCGACCGGCACGGCGTGGTCTCGGCCGAGTGCGCGCGGGCGATGGCCGAGGGGGTGCGGCGGGCGACGGGGGCGTCGTACGGCGTGAGCACCACCGGCGTCGCGGGTCCGGGGCCGCAGGACGGTGTCCCGGCCGGCACGGTCTACGTCGGTCTCGCCGGCCCGGACGGGTCCGCGGCCCTGGCCCTGGAGCTGCCGGGAGGGCGGCACACGGTGCAGGACCGCACCTGCGAGGAGGCCTTGTCGGCGTTCGCTGACATGCTCGCGGGCAACACGGGTGCGGGCAACGGTGTCGATCTCGGCGTGGATCAGGGTGGGGAAGAAACCACCCTCGGGTAGCGTTGCCCACGAGTCACACAGGAAGGACAGGGCCATGGTGCTGTTTCGTCGACTGCTCGGCGACGTGCTCCGCGACCGGCGGATCCGGCGCGGCATGACCCTGCGCCAGGTGTCCGCGGAGGCGCGGGTCAGCCTGGGCTACATCTCCGAGATCGAGCGCGGCCAGAAGGAAGCCTCCTCGGAGCTCCTCTCGTCCCTGTGCGCCGCCCTCGACGTGCCGCTCTCCGACGTGCTCCGCGAGGTCTCCGACGCCGTCGCGGTCGAGGAGGCCGCCGCGGCCGCCACCCCGATCGCCGTCAGCCAGCGCGTGTCCGGCGAGGTCGTCGCCTCCGCCGCCTGACCTCCGGGTCGGTTCTCAGCCGTCCCCCCAGGTCACCCCGCCGGCCGGCTCCGGCTGGCAGGCCGGGCACCAGTACGCCGCCCGCTCGCGGCCGTTCGGCCCCGACATCTGCACCGTGACCGGGGTGCCGCAGCGTCGGCACGCCCGCTTGTCGCGTCGGTAGACCCACATCCGCTCGCGCTCACGCAGGTCGCCGGTGGTGGTCTGCACCGCACGCTCCTTGTTGAGGTCGAGCATCTGCCGCGCCCGCCGCACCAGCCGGCGCAGGTCGGGCACGTCGCCGATCGGGGCACGGGGGTGGACGCCGCTGGTGAAGCACAGCTCGGCGGCGTACATGTTGCCGATGCCGGCGAGGTTGGTCTGGTCGAGCAGCGCCTCGTGGACCGGCCGCCCGGGGTCGCGCAGCAGCCGACGCAGCGCCTCCTCCTCGTCCCAGTCGGGTCCGAGCAGGTCGGGGCCGAGGTGGCCGACGACGTCGTGCTCGAGGTGGCGGGGGATGAGCTCGACGATCCCGAGGGTGAAGCCGACCGCGACGCGGTGCTCGGTGGAGAGCACGACCCGCGCCTCGTGGGCGGGACGGCGCCACCGCTGGTGGGGCTCGTAGACCTGCCATGCGCCCTCCATCTTGAGGTGGGTGTGGAGGGTCCACGGCTGGCCGCCGTTGTCGGGCGAGGCGTCGATCCGGGTGAGCAGGTGCTTGCCGCGGGACAGCGTGTGGAGCACGGTCGCGCCGGACAGGTCGACCGTCGCCAGCTGTGGCACCCGGAAGTCGGTGGCGGTCAGCGTCTGCCCGGCGAGGGCCCGGTCGAGGGTCCGCGCCGCGCGGTAGACGGTGTCGCCCTCAGGCACGGAGCCGCAGTCCCTTCGGCGTGGAGAGGAATCCGGCGTCCTGCAACGCCTGCCGCAGCGGGGTGGTCCCGGCGCCGAGCAGCTGCTCGCCGTCGGCGCGCTCCACGGTCAGCCGGCCGAGCGAGCCGCGGCGGGCGGCCTCGGCGAGCGACTCGGCCGCGGGCGCGAGCAACGCGGCGTCGTCCGACCAGGTCAGCAGGCTGCGGCCACCGCGCTCGACGTACAGGACGAGCCGCCCGTCGACCAGGACCACGAGCGCGCCCGCCTTGCGGCCTGGCCGGTGGCCGCTCGCGCCCTCCCGGGTCTCGTCGGTGGCCTCGCGCTCCGGCCACGGCAGCGCGGCGCCGTAGGGGTTGGCGGGGTCTGTCGCGGCCAGGGCGACCGCGACCGGCTTGGCGTCCGGGTCGGTCTCGCCGAAGGTGCGCAGCCGGTCGACCGCGCCGGCCGTGCCGAACTGGGCGGCGCCGAGCCCGGAGACGAAGTAGCCGCGGCGGCACCGGCCGGACTCCTCGAAGGCGGAGAGCACCTTGTAGACGGCGGCGAACCCCCCGGGGGCGCGCTCGCTGACGACGGCGCCGCGGATGACCACGCCGTGGCGGTCGAGCAGCCGCTCGGCCGCGGCGTGGGCGCGTCGGGTGGGGTCGGTGTCGATCTCCGGCAGCATCGCCCAGCGTCCGGCGGTCTCGGGCGGGCCGGTGCGCACGGGCATGCGGGGCCGTCCGGAGCTGCTGGTGCGGATCCGGGCCGGTGGCCGCCGGCTGCGGTGGCTGCTGCTGCCGGAGCGGGTGAGGGCGCGCAGCGGTGCGAGCGTGTCGTTGCCGATCCGGCCGGCCCACACCAGCTCCCACAGCGCCGCCGCGAGCGCCCGGTCGTCGGTCGAGCCGACGGCGTCCGAGAGCTGGCGGAAGAACCACGCGCCGCCCGGTGCCAGCGCGTCGAGGACGGCCTGGTGGAGCTCGGAGTGCTCGAACGGCGCGGGCTCGGGCAGCGTGAGCGGTGCCTGGTCGGCAAGGTGCAGCGAGACCCAGCCATCGGTGCCGGGCAGCGAGGCGTGGCCGGCCCACAGCACCTCGCCCGTGCTGGTGAGCTCGTCGAGGTACGCCGGCTCGTAGTCGCGGACCCGGGACGGGAGCACCAGGCTCTCCAGCGCCGATGCCGGGACCGGGGCACCGGCGAGCTGGTCGATGACGGTCAGCACGCCGTCGACTCCGCGCGGGCCCCGGCCGGTGCGGCCGTCCGAGGAGACGACGTGCTGCCAGGCGGTGAGGAACCTGCCGAGCGCCTCCGGCTCGACCGGCTCGACCTCCTTGCGTAGCCGTGCCAGCGAGCGGCGGCGCAGCTTGCGCAGCACCTCGGCGTCGCACCACTCCGACCCCGCGCCGGACGGCCGGAACTCGCCGTCGAGGACGCGGCCCTGCGCGGCCAGCCGCTGCAGGGTGTGGCGGACCACGGCGGCACCGAGCCCGAGTCGAGTCGCCACCTCCTCGGTGGTGAACGGTCCGTGGGTGCGGGCGTGCCGGGCGACGAGGTCGCCGAGCGGGTCCTCGACCGGGTCGACGAACGCATCGGGAGTGCCGGGCGGCACGGGGACGCCGAGACCGTCGCGGAGCCGGCCGACGTCCTCGACGGTCGCCCAGCGCTCCTCGCCCGCGACCCGGACCTCGACGACGCGGCGCTGCCCGGCGAGCGTGTCGAGCCAGTCGGGGACGGCGTCGGGGGTGGTGCTGCGCGCCTGCACCTCAGCGGTGGTGAGCGGGCCCAGCAGCCGCAGCATGTCGGCGACTGCCTCGGCGTCCCGGGCGAGGCGGTCGGGCGCGAGCCGCTGCAGCTCGGCCTCCACCTCGGCGAGCACCTCGGGGTCGAGCAGCTCGCGCAGCTCGGCGCGGCCGAGCAGCTCGGCGAGCAGCCCCTGGTCGAGGGACAGCGCGGCTGCCCGGCGCTCGGCGATGGGGGAGTCGCCCTCGTAGACGAACTGGGCGACGTACCCGAAGAGCAGGGTGCGGGCGAACGGCGACGGCTGGTGCGTGGAGACGTCGACCACCTGCACCTCGCGCTGGTCGACGCGCTTCATCAGCGCCAGCAGCGCGGGCAGGTCGTAGACGTCCTGCAGGACCTCGCGGACGGCCTCGAGGACGATGGGGAACGACGGGTACTTCGCGGCGACCTCGAGCAGCTGTGCAGAGCGCTGCCGCTGCTGCCACAGCGGCGAGCGGCGGCCGGGGTCGCGGCGGGGGAGCAGCAGCGCACGAGCGGCACACTCGCGGAACCGCGCGGCGAACAGAGCGGATCCGCCGACCTCGTCGGTGACGATCTGCTCGATCTCGTCGGGCTCGAACGCGATGAGCTCGCCGGTGGGCGGCTCGGCGTCGGTCTCGGGGACCCGGATGACGATGCCGTCGTCGGAGGCGACCGCCTGGCCGTCGATGCCGAACCGCTCGCGCAGCCGGGCGTTGATGGCCAGCGCCCAGGGGGCGTGGACCGGGGTGCCGTACGGCGAGTGGACCACCAGCCGCCAGTCGCCGAGCTCGTCGCGGAACCGCTCGACCAGCAGCGTGGTGTCGCTGGGCACGACCTGGGTCGCCTCGACCTGCTCGCCGAGGTAGTCGACGAGGTTGCCGGCGGCGTACTCGTCGAGGCCGTCGCGGCGGGCCCGCTCGACGGCCTTCTTGCGGGGGAGCGCGGTGAGCTCGCGGGTGAAGGCGCCGATGGCACCGCCCAGCTCGGCGGGGCGGCCGAGGCTGTCGCCCTTCCAGAAGGGGAGCCGGCCGGGGACACCCGGGGCGGGCGTGACGAGCACCCGGTCGTGGGTGATGTCCTCGATGCGCCAGCTGGTGGCGCCCAGTGCGAAGACGTCGCCGACGCGGGACTCGTAGACCATCTCCTCGTCGAGCTCGCCGACGCGGCGGCCGGGGCCCTCTCCACCGACGAGGAAGACGCCGAAGAGGCCGCGGTCGGGGATGGTGCCGCCGCTGGTGACGGCGAGCCGCTGCGCGCCGGGGCGGCCGGTGAGGACGCCGGTGACCCGGTCCCAGACGATGCGCGGCCGGAGCTCGGCGAACTCGTCGGACGGGTAGCGGCCCGCCAGCAGGTCGAGGGTCGCCTCGAACGCCGAGCGCGGCAGCGCAGTGAACGGGGCGCTGCGCTTGACGAGCTCGAGCAGGTCGTCGACCGGCCAGGCATCCATCGCGGTGGCCGCGACGACCTGCTGGGCCAGCACGTCGAGCGGGTTGGTCGGCACCCGCAGCGCCTCGATGCCGCCGGTGCGCATCCGGTCGACCGACACCGCGGTCTGGGCGAGGTCGCCGCGGTGCTTGGGGAACAGCACGCCGCGGGACACCTCGCCGACCTGGTGGCCGGCGCGACCCACGCGCTGGAGCGCGCTGGCCACGCTGGGCGGCGACTCGATCTGGACGACGAGGTCGACCGCGCCCATGTCGATGCCGAGCTCGAGGCTGCTGGTGGCCACCACGCACGGCAGCCGCCCGGCCTTGAGGTCGTCCTCGATGAGGGCGCGCTGCTCCTTGGAGACCGAGCCGTGGTGGGCGCGGGCGATCACGGCCTCCGCGCCCTGGGACTGGCCGGCCTGGGCCATCACCTGCGCGGGCACCCGGCCCGTCGAGTCGGGACCTCCAGCCGTCGAGTCGGGAGTTCCTGCGCCCGAGTCGGGACTCCCGGTGAGCGCGGCCAGCCGGTCGGTGGCGATCTCGTTGAACCGGGCAGTCAGCCGCTCGGCCAGGCGGCGGGAGTTGGCGAAGACGATGGTCGAGCGGTGGCTGCTGATCAGGTCGACCACGCGCTCCTCGACGTGCGGCCAGATGCTGGCGTTGCGGGTCGGGTCGCCCTCGCCGGAGTCGTCGTACGGCTCGGGGGCGGTCATGTCCTCGACGGGGACGACGACCTTGAGGTCCCACTGCTTCTCCGACGGGGGCGCCACGATCTCGACCGGGGCGGACCCGCCGAGGAAGCGGGCGACCTCCTCCAGGGGCCGGACCGTCGCGGACAGCCCGATCCGCTGGGCGGGCTTGTCGAGCAGGGCGTCGAGCCGCTCGAGGGTGACAGCGAGGTGGGCGCCCCGCTTCGTGCCGGCGACGGCGTGGACCTCGTCGAGGATCACCGTCTCGACGCCGCGCAGCGACTCGCGGGCCTGCGAGGTGAGCATCAGGAAGAGCGATTCCGGCGTCGTGATCATGATGTCGGGCGGGCTGGTCGAGAGCCGGCGCCGGTCGGCGGCGCTGGTGTCGCCGGACCGCACCCCGACGGTCACCTCGGGGACGGGGGTGCCGAGCCGCTCGGCGGTGTTGCGGATGCCGATGAGCGGCGCGCGCAGGTTGCGCTCGACGTCGACGGCCAGCGCCTTGAGCGGGGAGACGTAGAGGACCCGGCACCGGCGCTGCTTCTCCGCCGGCGGCCCCTCGACCATGAGCCGGTCGAGCGACCACAGGAAGGCGCTGAGCGTCTTGCCCGAACCGGTCGGTGCGACGACGAGGGCGTTGCGCCCGGCGCCGATGGCGTCCCAGGCGCCTGCCTGAGCAGCGGTCGGCTCCGCGAACGCCGCCGCGAACCAGGTGCGGGTCGGTTCGCTGAAGGCGTCGAGGGCGGTCACCAGTTCATCTTGCCTGACGCCACCCACAGCCCCGGCGCGTCGCGGGCCCGGTCGGGGTCAGATCCTGGCCGGGCCGGCGGCCAGGTCGGCGTCGAGCTCGACCTCCACCTTCCAGCGAGGGTCGAGCAGCCCGGCCACCACCACCATCGTGCTGGCCGGCCTCACGTCGCCGAAGACCTCGCCGTGCACGCCACCGACAGCTACCGCGTCGGCCGCATCGACGACGTACTGCCGGGTGCGGACGACGTGCTCCGGCCCGCCACTCAGCTCGGCCAGCGCGGCGAGCGCGATCTCCCAGCAGCGCCGGGCCTGCACCGCTGGGTCGGGGTCGACCTCGCCGTCCGGCCACACCGGCGCGGTTCCGCTGACCGCCACCAGGTCCCCGTGACGCACGGCCCGGCTGAACCCGATGGACTGCTCGTACGGCGAGCCGGAGGCGGCGTGGGTGCGCGACATGCAGCGAGCCTAGGGCCAGTGAGATGGGCAGGGCGGTGACCGTACGCCGGTCGAGCCCGTCGAGACCCGGGGGACGTAGGCAGGGCGGTGACCGTACGCCGGTCGAGCCCGTCGAGACCCGGGGGACGTAGGCAGGGCGGTGACCGTACGCCGGTCGAGCTCGTCGAGACCCGGGTGAGGTGGGCAGGGCGGTGACCGTACGCCGGTCGAGCTCGTCGAGACCCGGGTGAGGTGGGCAGGGCGGTGACCGTACGCC